>JAGZCC010000001.1 GCA_018369555.1 Thomasclavelia spiroformis | reverse complement strand
TGTCGTGATGATATCATGGTTTATTTAATTGAAAAGGGTTTACCAAATAAAGATGCGTTTGATATCATGGAATGTGTTCGTAAAGGTAAATCTACTGCGGTATTTCCAAAAATGCAATATGAGGAATTGATGAAAAAGCATAATGTACCACAGTGGTATATTGAATCATGTAAAAAAATTAAATACATGTTCCCTAAAGCTCATGCGGTTGCTTATGTTCTTTCGGCAATTCGCGTGGCTTGGTGGAAAGTTTATTATCCTCGTGAATATTATGCAGTATATTTTTCAACTCGTTGTGATTTTTACGAAATTGAAACATTAATTCAAGGAAAAGATGCAATTATGGCACGTCGTGAAGAAATTGCTCAATTGAAAGCACAACGTAGTGCGTCGAATAAAGAAGAAGGATTATGGGATGTTTTTGAAATTGCTCTTGAGATGATTGAGCGCGGATATCATTTTAATCCAATTAGTTTAGAGTATTCACAAGCTGGTAAATTTATTTTAGATCCTAATGATGAATTTGGATTGATTCCACCTTTTAGTGCGGTTGATGCTTTAGGTGAAGCTGTTGCTAAAACTATTATTGATGCTCGTAATCAGGCACCATTTTTATCAAAAGAAGATGTAATTAAAAGAACTAAGTTGAATAATTCTCATATTAAAACATTAACTAAAATGGGTGTATTTAATGGAATGCAGGAAAGAAATCAATTATCACTTTTTTAAAGTTGCAATTTTTAGGTTGATGTGTTATTATAATTATAGTTTCATAGAGAAGCGAGTGGGGTGACCCACTCTTTATTATTGAATAGAGGTGAAATGATGGAACTTTTAAATAAGATTAAAGAAATGATTGAACCAATTTTACAAAGTAATGATGTTTATCTTGATGACATTGAATATGTCCAAGATAAAGGTGAATGGTATCTTAGAATTTTTGTAGAAAAAAATGAAGGCTTTTTAGATATGGATACTTGTGTAGCTGTAAGTGAGCAGATTAGTCAAAAGCTGGATGAAGAAGATCCAATTAAGGGAGAATATTATTTGGAGGTTTCTTCACCTGGAGTTGAAAAACCGTTAAAAACATTTGAGCAGGTTAAGGCTTCTATTGGAAAGTATGTATATGCAAAATTTTATAATCCAATTGCTGGATTAGATGAAGTTGAGGGTTTTATTAATTCAATTGAAGATGAAACGATTGAATTTGAATATTTAGTTAAGAATATTAAAAAGAAAGTAAAAATTGAATACAACAATATTAAATTTATTAGATTAGCTGTGAAATTTTAGGAGGATATAAAAGTGGCTGGTATTAAATTTATGGAGGCATTAAACTTATTAATTGAAGAAAAAGGAATTGAAAAAGATGTCTTCTTGGAAATGTTGAAAGAATCTATTGCAAAGGCATATAAGAAAAATTATTTAAATGCTGATGCTAATGTCCGTGTTGAAATTAATGAAAAAACAGGTAAATTTAGATTATTTGAATTAAGAACGGTCGTTGATGATCTTGAAGATGAAGATTTAGAATTATCTTTAGAAGAAGCTCAAGCGATTAATCCATTTTATAAAATCGGTGATATCGTTGAAACAGAAGCTGATGTTGAACATATTGGGCGTTTAGCAGCAATTCAAACAAAGCAATTGTTTAGACAAAAAATTCGCGAAACTGAAAAAGAAACACTTTATAATGAATTTGCGGATAAAAAAGATGATATTATCGTTGGTGTAGTTGATCGTGTTGAAGATAAGTTTGCAATTGTTAATATTGGAAAAACTGGAGCTTTTTTAGCATTAAATCAACAAATTCCTGGGGAAAAATTAAAGGAAGGACAACATTTAAAAGTTTATGTTTGTGATGTTGATCGTGGAACTAAAGGAACGCATATTGTTGTAAGTAGAACAGAACCAAATTTTGTTAAAAGATTATTTGAATTAGAAGTACCTGAAGTTTTCGATGGTACAGTTGAAATTAAAGCAGTATCTCGTGAGCCAGGTGAAAGAAGTAAAATTGCAGTTTATGCAAGTAATGAAGATATTGATCCAATTGGTTCATGCGTGGGTCCTAAAGGAAGTCGTGTTAAAAATGTTGTTGATGAATTAAATGGTGAAATGATTGATATCATTATTTGGAGTAATGATCCAGTTGAATTTATCTCAAACGCATTAAGTCCTTCTGAAGTTAAATATGTTTCTATTAATGAAAGTGATCACAGTGCATTAGTAGTTGTTCCAGATGATCAACTATCGCTTGCAATTGGAAAACGTGGACAAAATGCACGCTTAGCAGTAAGATTGACAGGTTGGAAGATTGATATTAAATCAGTGAGTGAGGCTTTAGAAAAAGGTTTAATTACTATGGAAGAGTTGGAGTCAAAAGCAGCCCCTGTTGATGCTGGATTTGAAAAAGAGTTTGCTCAAGAAATGATGGAAACCAACGATGAATCAAGTGATGAACAAGTTGTTGCTAAAAATGATGATGAAGCTATAGAAATTGAAACAAACTATGATGATGATTTTTATGATTTAGATGATGAGTATAATAAATATGATGAAGAAATTGATTATGATGAATATGATAAATATTATGATGCTGATTAGGGAGTGATAATATTGCGTAAAATACCATTGAGAAAATGTTTAGCTACCGGTGAACAATTACCTAAAAAAGAATTAGTAAGAATCGTTCGTAATAAAGAGGGCGAAGTGTTCGTCGATTTGACAGGAAAAATGAATGGTCGTGGAGCATATTTGAAAAAAAGTAAAGAAGCTTTTGAAATTGCAAAGAAGAAAAAGTTATTAGCGCGTTCTTTACAGGTTGAAATTCCTGATGAAATATTTGAGGAATTAGGTAAATTAGTTAATGAATAATTTTTTGAATTTATTAGGATTGGCTAATCGCGCTCATAAAATTGTTACTGGTGAAATATTGATTAAAAAAATTAGAAATAATGAAATAAATTTAGTTATTATTGCAAGTGATGCTAGTGATAATACAAAAAAAAGGTTTATTGATAAGTGTACTAGTTATGATGTTGAATATATACTAGCTAGTAATAGAAAAGAATTATCAAATGCAATCGGCAAAAATAATCGGGTTGCTTTAGGAATCCAAGATGTTGGATTTGCAAAAAGTTTAAAAGAAAAGATAGGAGGGTGAAATTATGGCAAAACAAAATAAAAAAAATAAAAAAGGAAAAAAACAGTTAATGTCTAATTTTCCATCAAAACAAGAGGATGCTGTTGTTAAAGATGGAGTGATTATGTATGAAGAGGGAATTACTGTTGGGCAATTAGCAGAAAAAATTGGACAAACACCTGCTAATATTATTAAAATTTTATTTTTACTTGGGACAATGGTAACAATTAATTCGGTTCTTAGTGATGAGCAAGTAGAATTAATTTGTTTAGAATATGGCTTTGACGCTGAAAAACACGTTGAAGTAAATGAAATCAATTTTGAAGAAGTTGAAATTGTTGATGATGAGAGTGATTTAGTACCTCGTTGTCCTGTTGTTACAATCATGGGGCATGTTGATCATGGTAAAACAACATTATTAGATACAATTAGAAAATCTGCGGTTGTTGAAGGAGAGTTTGGAGGAATTACACAGCATATTGGTGCCTATCAGGTAGATGTAAACGGTAAAAAAGTTACTTTTTTAGATACACCAGGACATGAAGCATTTACGGCAATGCGTGCTCGTGGTGCACAAGTTACTGATATAGTTATTATTGTTGTAGCGGCTGATGATGGTGTAATGCCACAGACTAAAGAAGCGATTGATCATGCTAAAGCTGCAGGTGTACCAATTGTTGTGGCAATTAATAAAATAGATAAAGAAGGTGCTGATCCTGAAAGGATTAAAGGTGAAATGTCTGAATATGGACTATTGCCTGAAGATTGGGGTGGAGATACAGTTTATTGTGAAATTTCTGCTAAAAAAGGGATTGGAATTGATGAGTTATTAGAAACATTGACTGTTGTTGCTGAATTGGCTGATTTAAAAGCAAATCCAAATCGCTATGCATATGGTAGTGTCGTTGAAGGTAAGTTGGATCGTGGACGTGGAGCAGTTGCAACTTTATTAGTTGAAAATGGTACTTTAAGAGCAGGGGATCCAATTGTTGTTGGAACTGCTTTTGGACGGGTACGTCAAATGTTGGATGATCGTGGAAAAGTAATTAAAGAAGCATTACCTGCAACACCGGTGGAAATTACAGGTTTAAATGATGTTCCAGTTGCAGGTGATAAGTTTATGGTTTTTGAAAGTGAAAAACAAGCTCGTAGTGTTGGGGAATCACGTTTAAAAGCTAAATTAGATAAGGAACGTAGTGTTGGTGCTGCAATGTCTTTAGATGATTTATTTTCACAAATTAAAGATGGTGAAGTGCTTGATTTAAATATTATTGTTAAAGCAGATGTTCAAGGAACTGCTGAAGCGGTTAAAGCTTCACTTGAAAAAATCGATGTTGAAGGGGTAAGAGTTAATGTTATTCGTTCTACAGCAGGAGGAATTTCAGAATCTGATGTTTTACTAGCAACTGCTTCAAAAGCGATTATTTATGGTTTTAATGTTCGTCCTAATGCCAAAGTTCGTCAAAAAGCTGAAGAAGAAGGTATTGAAATCCGTCTTCATAACATTATTTATAAAATGATTGAAGAAATTGAAACTGCAATGAAAGGTATGTTGGCTCCTGAAATTAAAGAAGTTATTACTGGACAAGCAGAAATTCGTCAAGTGATTAAAGTATCAAAAGTTGGTAATATTGCTGGATGTTATGTGACTGATGGGTATATTCGTCGAAATTGTGGTGTGCGTTTAATTCGTGACGGTGTCGTTGTATATGAAGGAAAACTTGGTTCACTAAAACGTTTCCAAGACGATGTTAAAGAAGTTACTAGTGGTTTTGAATGTGGATTAAGTATCGAAAACTTTAATGATATTAAAGAAGGCGATATTGTTGAAGGTTATATCATGGAAGAAGTAGAAGTTAAGTAGGTGATTGCATGGTTTTAAAGAAGGAAAAAATTAGTGGTATTATTCAAAGAGAATTATCACAGATTCTTCAAATGGAAGTTCGAGATCCTAAGATTGGATTTTGTACGATTACAGCAGTTGATTTAACTAATGATTTATCTATTGCTAAAATTTATGTAACATTTTTAGGTAAAGATTTTGATACACGTAAAGGGATGCAGGCGTTAGAACGTTCTAAAGGGTTTATTCGTTCGTTACTTGCAAAACGGCTTACAATTCGTAAAGTACCTGAGTTGCATTTTGTAAACGATACTTCTTTACAATACGGTAATAAGATTGAAAAAATCATTGACGATTTAAATCATAGTAAATAATTAGAGGCAACGGTACAGTTGCCTTTTTTTAAATTAAAATTTATATACTTTTTAGTTTAGTTACAGATATGTTATAATGATTTATAGAGATATGAATCAGGAGGTAATTATGATAACGTTAAAAAATGATCTGTTAGAAGTTGTTTTAGAAAATAAAGGTGCAGAAATTATTAAAATAGTTGGACAAAGTGATCAAATCAATTATATGTGGCGTCGTGATCCGGTTCAATGGGGAAGTAGTGCCCCAATTTTATTTCCAATTGTTGGAGCGCTTCAAAATAATGAATGCCGTATTGATGGTAAAACATATAGTATGACTCAACATGGTTTTTCACGTCATAGCGAGTATCGTGCTAATCAATTAAGTGATACTGAGGTTATTTTTACCTTGGAACCAAATGAAGAAATATTAAAACAGTATCCATATTTATTTAGACTTGAGGTGACTTATAGTTTAAATGATAATCTGCTTGCTTGTAATTTAAAGGTTACAAATACTGATAATAAAGAGATTTATTTTCAAGTAGGTGGACATCCGGCATTTGCTTGCCCATTTATGGACGGTGAATCAAGTAATGATTATTATTTGGAGTTTAGTGATGATGAAACTTTAGCAAGAAAGGTAATTAATTTAAAGAAAAAAGGAATTAGTCATGAAACAGTTTCTTTTTTAGATAATGAAAAAAGATTTTTCGTTCGACAAGAGCTTTTTAGCAATGATACAATAGTTTTGGAAAATTTTAAATCAAATAAAGTAGCATTGAAGTCATTAAATCATGATAAATCATTAATTGTACATATGGATGGTTTTACACATTTAGGTATTTGGGCAGCTAAGCATGTAGGTGGGCTTATTGCAATTGAACCATGGTTTGGTCATAGTGATTATGATGATTTTTGTGGGGAGTTTAAAGATAAAGAAGGAATTATTACTTTGAAAGAAAACGAACAATTTGAAGCAACTTTTAAAATTGAAATAAACCAATAAGACAATTTTTTTATAATAATTCTTTTATAATTTGATTATGAAGATAAAAATTATTGAAAAAACACATGAATTGGATTTAGAAGATGAGTTAAATGATTTTATTTCAAAGGAGGAAGTTAGGATTATTAATTTACACTATCAAGTTGCGATGACTTTTTCGAATGAATTAGAATATAGTTTTAGTTGCTTGATTGAATATGAAGATAAATAAAAAAATATAATTTTCTCGTATAGTTTCAATGAGATTGTTAAAAATAGTTATGGAGGTGATTCCATGGCTAAAGACGTATGTTGTCACGTGGATAATTGCGTTTACAATAATAACTGTAAATGTGATGCTCATGAAATTACAGTATGTAATTGTAAGGGTAGTCTTGCAAAAGAAATTAAGGAGACTGCATGTGAGACTTTCAAATGTAAATAGGAACTTATGTTCCTATTTATTTTTATGTGAAGTAAATGTGAATTTGTGAATAAAGTTAGTTTATCATTATTTGCTACTCGATTTTGATAAAACATGTTATAATGGTAGCGGTGATAAGAGTGAAACGGATTTTTATAATTATGCTTTGTTTACTGATAACTGGCTGTAAGAGTGATAGCAACGAGATGGGAGATAAACTTAATCTACAATATCAAAAATACATACAAAAACTGATAGAGCAACAAGAATTTAATAATAAAAGTGATGAATTTTCAATCAGATTAGTTTTAAATAAAATCAATGATACTGAAACACGTTATGATATTATTATTGACAGTCCTAAAATAAATATGTATGCTTTACAAGCAATTGCTAAAGTTGAAAATGATGATGAAAGCAGTTTACCTAGTTTAGGAATTTTAGAGGAGGAAAGTTTTTCTTTGGTTCCAGGCGTTGTTGATAAAACTAGGGGAATATATCGTGGAGTTAATTTATCGGGAGTTACAAGAGAAAAGAATATAAACGTTATTATATATTTACGTTTTTATAGTGATGAAAATAATGAAAAATTAGAAGAAAGGTTTATACGATTAGATGATGATGCGACTTGATAAGCTTTTAGCTAATTATGGAATAGGAACACGAAAAGAAGTTAAAAGCTATATTCGAAAAGGTTTTGTTGAGGTTAATGGTGAAATTATAAAAAAAGATGATTATAAAGTTGATTATCAAAAAGATGTAATTGTGTTTGATGATGAAATAATTGAGTATCGCCCATATATTTATTTAATGTTAAACAAACCCAAAGGGTATGTAAGTGCGACTAAAGATAATGTTCATCCAACGGTTCTTGATTTGATTGTTGGATATGAGAATTATGATTTGTTTCCAGTTGGTAGATTGGATATTGATACTGAAGGTTTGTTATTGATTAGTAATGATGGTGACTTTGCTCATCGACTAATGTCTCCAAATAGGAATCACGCTAAAGTATATATTGCAAGGATTAATGGCATAATGGATGAAAATGACATTTTAGCATTTAAAAATGGCGTGATTTTGGATAATGGTTATAAATGTAAGCCGGCTAATTTAAGAATATTAAAAGTTTTTGATGATAGTTGTGAAGTAGAAATTAAAGTTTTTGAAGGTAAATTCCATCAGGTTAAAAAAATGGTAGAAGCTTGTAATAAAAAAGTGACTTATTTAAAAAGAATAAGTATTAAAGGATTAGCTTTAGACCGTAATTTGCAATTAGGTGATTTTCGGGAACTTACAAAAAAGGAATTTGTCGACTTGATCGAAGAATTATGATAGAATATATAGGTATGTAAAGGGGAGTAATAATGCGACTTAGAAATAATCCGAGGGCTTATGACATTATGAATGAAAATGATGATTTTGTTGTAATTGAGCCAGAAAGTTTTAAAAATAATTGGAAAAATGTTTTTGGAAATGATAATCCAATTTATATAGAAATTGGGATGGGAAAGGGAGATTTTATTTATGAAAATGCCCGTTTGAACCCTGAAATAAATTATATTGGAATTGAAAAATATCCAAGTGTTTTAGCTGCGGCTATTAATAAGATTAATTTGCAGGAAAATAAAGTGAGTAATCTGCGGTTAATGCGTTATGATGCAATTGAGCTAAATAATGTATTTGAAAAAAATGAAGTAGCTAAGATTTATTTGAATTTTAGTGATCCTTGGCCAAAGAGTAGACATGCTAAAAGAAGGCTTACTTCAAGTAAGTTTTTAGATGTTTATCGACAAATTTTAATTGATCAAGGAGCAATTGAATTTAAGACAGATAATCGTGGCTTATTTGAATATTCGTTGATTTCATTGAATCAATATCCAATGGATTTTGAATATATAAGTCTTGATTTGCATAATAGTCCTGAAAGTGAAGGAAATATTATGACTGAATATGAACGTAAATTTTGTATGAAAGGTCCAATTTATAAGTTGATTGGAAGGTATAAATAAATGGATAAATTAGTTGAAATTAAGTCAGTTGAAGAATTTGAAAAAGCTAAAATTGGTAAAACAATTTTTATGTTTACAGCTAATTGGTGCCCTGATTGTATGTTTGTTAAGCCATTTATTGGTGATATTGTTGTTGCAAATCCAGAATTTAAGTTTTATGTAGTAAATCGTGATGATTTATTAGATTTATGTAAGTCTTTAGATATTTTAGGAATTCCATCTTTTATAGCTTATAGTGATGAAGTAGAGATTGGTCGATTTGTAAGTAAATTTCGTAAGACAGAAGATGAAATTCAAGGGTTTATTGATAGTTTAAAGTAAGAGGTGTTGAGATGATGTTTCATGGATTTTATAATTTAGATCATGTAGGTGATATTGCACTTACAAGAGTAGGCGACGGTAAAACATTTAGTTATGATAAATATGATGATTTAGTCGTTTTAAAAGATAAAAATGAAAATGTGATAGGTTACAATTTATTAAATGCTAGTAAATATTTAGGTGATATTAATAATGGATTAATTAAATTTAATGATCAACAAATTGATGCTTTTAACCAACTGTTAGAAAAATATGGTTTTTTACCAGTTGTTTTAGATAAAACGCCATGTTTTATTGTTGGAGAAGTTGTTTCAATGTGTGATCATCCAGATTCTGATCATTTACATATTTGTCAAGTTAACTTAGGAGATGAAGAAACTCAAATTGTTTGTGGAGCACCAAATGTTGAACAAGGACAAAGAGTTGTAGTTGCCACAACAGGTGCCATTATGCCAAATGGATTGGTAATTAAACCATCGAAATTGCGTAAAGTTGATTCTAATGGAATGATCTGTTCGGCTCGAGAATTAGGGTTACCAAATGCGCCACAAGTACGTGGGATTTTAGTGTTAGATAAAGAAAAATATAATATTGGTGAATCTTTTTTTTAGATTAGAGGGGGAATATTAGAATGTTTAAAGGGTTATTTAAAAAACATGTACAAAATGATGATATTTTTGAAGTTGACCCAGTTGTCGAACAACGTCGTAAAGAAAAATTTAGTACGCCATTAATTTATGATGAAGAATTTAAAAATGAAGAAACTGAAAAGCCAAAAGAAACAGTTAAAGTTAAACCGGTTGAAAAACCTAAGGTAAGTGAGTCAAAAAAGGTGATTGAAAATGAACCTGAGGAAATTTATCGAATGAGTGAAATTATTTCACCGATGCGAGGGGTTACTAAAAGTAAAGAACCAGAAAAGAAAGTTTCTAAAAAAAATAAAGTTAGACCTAAAAGAAAATTATCAGATGATGAGTTAGTTCCAGTACTAAGTCCATATTTTGGCAATTTTGAAAAAAAGGTTGAAGTAGAAACTGAATCTAAATTAACTGCGATTAAAGAAGAAAAGGCTGATATCAAGGAAGAAAAAGTAGTCGTTAAAGAAGAAAAACCAAAAGTTGAAAAAAAAGTAAGTGGTGAAACTAATGGTTTGCCAACTGTAGAGGATAATCTTCGTAATATTGCTAAAATTGTTGAAGAAGAAAAAGATCAATTAAAAATCATTGAAGAAAGAACAGGAGAATTTAAGTTAGATTTTTCTGAAAATGAAGAAAAAAAGAAAGATAGTTTAATTGATGAAATTGATGATGATATGTCATTAGATGAGTTAATGAGCTTGTATGAAAAGAAATTTAAGGATTAGTTATGATTAAAGGAATTGGCTGCGATATCGTTGATTTAAATCGCTTGAGTAATCATTTGGATGAGTTTGCCTGTAAAATTTTAACAGCTAGTGAAATTGAGCTATACAATAATAAAAAAACAGATAAACATAAACGTGAATTTCTTGGTGGGCGGTTTGCTGGTAAAGAGGCTTTTTTTAAAGCAGTTGGAATAAAAGAAAATATGGTTTCATTTAATGATGTTGAGATATTAAATGATGTTGATGGGAAACCATTTTTAAATTATGAAAAGTCTTATATTTCAATTGCTCATGAAAATGATTATGCTATTGCTTATGTTGTTGTAGAAGTCTAGATGACTTCTTTTTATTTTATATTTTTAGCCAAATTTTACTAGACAGTTCTGGTCTAAAAATACATATTTGGAGGTCCTTATTTCATATATCAAATAAAATCAGTCAATATTGATTGGTTTTTATTTTTTTATGAATTTGTATACTTGTAAGTTAACTTGAAAAGTAAAATTTATATCCATATAATTACTTTGAAAGAGGAGGGAGATTAAATGTTAAATCAAGTTACACTAATTGGCAGATTAGTTGATATACCAGTAATGAAAACTACTAAAGGAGGGATAAAGGTAGCTAATGCAACATTAGAGATTGAACAAGGATTTAAAAATGGTTTAGGAGCATATGAAAGTGATTATGTAACGGTTTCTTTGTGGCGAGGAATTGCCGAAATGATTATTGAAACAGCTGCACCTGGCAATATGATAGCAATAAAAGGTAGATTACATTCACGAACATTTGAATGTAGTGATTCTAAGGTTATAACATCTATTGAGGTAATTGCAGAACATGTTTCTTTGCTTGATAAATATTTTAGCAAAAATAAATAGTATTTGAGTTTAACCTGCGTATTTGTTATAATATGGTAACGAAAGTGGGTGATATTAGATGACGATTGATCAAAGTAAAATAAGAAATTTTTCAATTATCGCGCATATTGATCATGGTAAAAGCACCCTAGCAGACCGAATACTTCAATTAACGGGGGCTGTAGCAGAGAGAAATATGAAGTCTCAATTACTTGATAGTATGGATCTTGAGCGTGAAAGAGGAATAACAATAAAATTAAATGCAGTTCAACTTAATTATACAGCAAAAGATGGACAAACATATTTGCTACACTTGATTGATACGCCAGGGCATGTCGACTTTACATATGAAGTTTCGCGTTCTTTGGCTGCTTGCGAAGGTGCTATTTTAGTGGTTGATGCAGTTCAAGGAGTTGAAGCACAAACTCTAGCAAATGTATATTTGGCACTGGATAATAATTTGGAAATTTTACCGGTTATTAATAAAATAGATTTACCAAGTGCTGATCCTATGCGAGTTATTAAAGAAGTGGAAGATGTAATTGGATTACCAGCAGATCATGCACCACTAATTTCTGCAAAAACTGGATTAAATATTGAAGAAGTGCTT
The DNA here is from genome assembly GCA_018369555.1 of Thomasclavelia spiroformis. Lineage (GTDB taxonomy): Bacteria > Bacillota_I > Bacilli_A > Erysipelotrichales > Coprobacillaceae > Thomasclavelia > Thomasclavelia spiroformis_A. Next base: position 60,469 of record JAGZCC010000001.1, on the reverse strand, counting down.
GAAAAGGTTGTTCATGAATTTCCAGCTCCTGCTGGAAATATTAACAATCCAACTCAGGCATTGATATTTGATTCTTATTATGATAGTTATCGTGGTGTAATAGTTTTTGTACGAATTAAAGAAGGTAAAATTAAAGTAGGAGATACTGTTAAATTTTTAGCTACTAATGCGACGTATGAGGTTACTGAATTAGGTGTTAGAACACCTCATGAAGTAAAAAAAGAAGAGTTAGTTGTTGGTGAAGTTGGTTGGTTTTGTGCATCAATTAAATCTATTCAAGACATTCATGTTGGTGACACAGTCACAACGCTTGAGCAAGAATCAAATGTTCAATTGCCAGGATATCGACAATTAAATCCGATGGTATATTGCGGACTTTATCCAATTGATAATGCTCGTTATAAAGATTTACGTGAAGCATTAGAAAAGATGCAATTAAGCGATTCGGCATTAATGTTTGAACCAGAAACATCACAAGCGCTAGGCTTTGGATTTAGGTGTGGCTTTTTAGGATTGTTACATATGGATGTCATTCAAGAAAGATTAGAAAGAGAATTTGATCTTGAATTGATAGCTACAGCACCATCGGTTATTTATCATTGTTATTTAACAGATGGAAGTGAAGTGATTATTGACAATCCCGCAATGATGCCTAATCCGCAGGTTATTGACCATATTGAAGAACCATATGTAAAAGCATCGATTATGACACCTGGTGAGTTTGTTGGTGCGATTATGGAACTATGTCAAAATAAAAGGGGAGAATATATCGATATTGAATATATTGATGATACTCGTAGAAATGTTATTTATGAAATACCTTTATCAGAGATTGTTTATGATTTTTTTGATAAGCTGAAATCTAGTACAAAAGGCTACGCTTCGTTAGATTATGAATTAATCGGCTATCGAACAAGCAAATTACAAAAAATGGATATTTTATTAAATGGTGATGCAGTAGATGCTCTTTCAACCATTGTTCATAAAGATTTTGCATATAGTCGCGGAAAGATTATTTGTGAAAAATTAAAAGAAATTATTCCTAAACAGATGTTTGAAGTACCAATTCAAGCAGCTCTTCAGGGGAAAATTATTGCTAGAACGACAATTAAAGCGATGCGAAAAAATGTTTTAGCTAAATGTTATGGTGGAGATATTTCACGTAAAAAGAAATTATTAGAAAAACAAAAAGAGGGTAAAAAGAGAATGAAAGCAGTAGGAAATGTTGAAATTCCGCAAGAAGCTTTTATGGCAATTTTATCTGTCGATGATGATAAGTAGTATTTAATACTACTTATTTTTTATAATTTCAAATTAGAACAGTAGTTTTAATTCTATTTTTATTTTTTTGGTGTATAATATATACATTAGATTGAAAAAGGAGTGTCATATGAAAAAAAGTTATCAATTAGCTGGATATACATTACATGTAATTCCAACAAAGAAATTTAAAAATATAACTATGTCATTAAAATTAGAAAATAAATTGATAAAAGAAAATGTAACTAAACGTTCATTGCTTTCTTTTATGTTAACGGGAGGTACAAAAGATTACCCATCAACCCAAGCTTTATCAAGTCACCTAGAAGATCTATATGGGATGAGTTTTGGAACGAATTTAGCTAGTAAAGGATTAGTTCAAGTATTAAATATTTCTAGTGTTTGCATCAATGAAGAGTTTTTACCTTATCAAGAAGATTTACTTAAACAACAAATTAAATTATTTAATGATGTTCTTTATAATCCTAATGTAATTAATGGTAAGTTTGATGAACAAACTTTGAATATTAAGAAAAAAGAATTAAAAGAACGCCTAATTGTTCAAAATGATGATAAATTTATGTATGGATTAAATCAATTATTTAAAAATATGGGTGAAGATAGCTTTTTATCAATTTGTAATAATGGATATATTGAAGAAATTGATAAAATTACTAATGGAGAATTGTATCAATATTTATTAGAATGTATAAAAAATGATACTAAACACTTATATGTGGTTGGAGATGTTGATGAAAGTATCGTGGATGTTTTTAGAGAAAATTTATCTTTTGAATCAAGTGATACATTTAATAATGTTGTAACAAATTTTAAATCAACAAAAAAAGAAGTATTAGAAGTAATTGAAAAACAAGATATTACACAGGCGAAATTAAATATGGGATTTGTTGTTGATTGTAATTTTTTAGATAAAGGTACTTATGCAATGACTGTATTTAATGCTATGTTTGGAGGTTTTTCACAATCTCGACTGTTTAAAGTAGTTAGAGAAAAACATAGTTTATGCTATTATATTTCATCTAGTTATGGAGCATTTAGTGGGATTATGACTGTTAATGCTGGTATTGAAAGTAAAGATTACCAAAAAGCTAAAGAATTAGTTTTAAAAGAGCTTATTAATATTCAAAATGGTAATTTTAGTGATGATGAAATTAATTTAGCAAAATTAATGTTAAAAAATTCGCTTACTAAAACAAAAGATGAACCAATGAGTTTGATTGCATTGGCATATAATCGTGATTTAACAAATAAACAAGAAACAAATGATGAATATCTTGAAAAGATTTTAAACGTTAGCCGTGAAGAAATTATTGCAGCAAGTAAAAAAGTACATTTAGATACTATTTTCTTGCTTACAGGGAGTGATGAATAATGGAAAAGCTATATTTTAATACATTAAAAGAGACATTGTATCATGAAAAAATGGATAATGGGTTAGAAGTTTATTTACTTCCTAAACCTGGCTTTGAAAAGACTTATGGGTTGTTTTCAACAAATTTCGGAGCTATTGATACAACATTTGTACCACTTGGTCAAGATGAAATGATTAAGGTAGAAGATGGGATTGCCCATTTTTTGGAACATAAAATGTTTGATATGAACGGGACCGATGCATCTGACGAATTTGCTAAACTAGGGGCTAGTACAAATGCATTTACATCGTCTAGTCGTACGGCATATTTATTTAGTACAACATCTAATGAGTATCCATGTATTGAATTATTATTAGATTTTGTACAAAAGTTAGAAATCACACCTGAAAGTGTAGAAAAAGAAAAGGGAATTATTGGTCAAGAGATAAAAATGTATGATGATGATCCAGATTGGCGAGTTTATTTTGGATCGATTCAAAATTTATATAATCATCATCCGGTTGCTATTGATATTGCAGGAACTGTAGAAACTGTTAATAGTACTACTAAAGAGATGTTAGAAATTTGTTATAATACATTTTATCATCCTAGTAATATGATGCTTTTTGTGGTTGGAAATATTGATGCTGATAAAGCAATTTCAATTATTCGTAGTAATCAGGCTAAAAAAGATTTTAAAAAGGCAAATAAAATTGTGTGTCAAAAAGTTTTTGAGCTTAATGATATTAAAGTCAAAGAAAATATTTTGACTATGGATGTTGAAATGAATAAAATTATTATTTCTATTAAAATCAATGAAATTTTAAATGATTCAAAATTAAAAATTAAGCGTGAATTGGCAATTAATTTGTTGTTCGATTTATTATTTTCTAAAAGTTCAAAGTTGTATAATGATTGGTTAAATAGAGGCATAATCAATGATTCTTTTAGCGCTAACTTTACTCAAGAACGCGATTATGCATTCATTCAAATTGGATGTGATTGTGATGATTATGAAACATTAAAAAATGAATTAATAAAATTAATAAAGAATTTTAAAGATGTTGAAATTAAAGTAAGTGATTTTGAAAGAATTAAAAAGAAAAATATTGGTTTATTTATAAATATGTTTAATAGTCCAGAAAGTATTGCTAATATATTTAGTCGTTATTATTTTGAAGGAATAATGGCTTTTGATTTAATTGATGAAGTTGCAAAAATTAGTCTGGATGATATATATTCAGTATTTAAATATTTTGATCTAGATTATACAAGTACATGCATTGTTAAGAAAAAGTAAAATACTATATTGAATAATAGTTGACACATTGTCTGCTTATGTTATAATAACGTTGGTTAGAGAGTATATAAAAATTTCCACATCATAGATACGGGAACCTGATCTAAATTGCGGTGTTGAAGACCTATCTTTGAGTAGGGATCCTAAAGTATATTTAAAGGTGCCCACCTGTACAAAACAGGGAAATATCTAAAGCTCTCTACCTTTTTTATGTTAAGGAGAATGATAAATGAGTAGCATAGATCCAAAGTTAATTGCAAGAATCAATGAGCTAGCAAAGAAGAAAAAAATAGGAACAATTACAAAGGCGGAATTGAAAGAACAGGAGAAATTACGTCAAGAGTATTTGAAAGCTTTTAGAAGTGGGTTTAAGCAACAATTAATGGGTATAAAGGTAGTAGATGTTAAAGGAAATGATGTAACTCCGCAGAAAATAAAAGCCGAAAAATTAAAAAATTAAAGTAATTTAAATAAACTTATTCAAATTTAGACATTTTTGTGTATAATAAGGATAAGTTTTTTATGTGCAAAAGGAGATTAGAATAAATGGAAACGTCAACATTATCAATTGCGGCTATCCGTGCATTAGGTATTGATACTATTAACAAAGCAAATTCGGGACATCCGGGAATGGTTTTAGGTTCCGCACCAGCTATTTATACTTTATTTACAAAAGAGATGAATTTTTATCATAAGCAATCAAAATGGTTTAACCGAGATCGTTTTGTTTTAGCTTCTGGTCATGCTTCAGTGTTATTATATACAATGTTGCATTTATCTGGATATCAGATTTCAATGGATGATTTAAAAAACTTTAGACAATGGAAGTCAAATACTCCAGGGCATCCTGAATGTGATATTACAGATGGTGTCGATGCTTCTTCGGGACCTTTAGGGCAAGGGATCCCAATGGCGACAGGAATGGCTTTAGCTGAAAAATTTTTAGCAACTAAATACAATAAAGAAGGTTATAATATCGTAGATCATTATACATTTGTATTGTGTGGTGATGGAGATATGCAAGAAGGTGTTACTTATGAAGCTGCATCGCTTGCAGGACATCTTTCTCTTGGTAAGTTGATTGTTTTATATGATGCTAACCAAGTTACTTTAGATGGACCTTTATCGATGTCATTTAGTGAAGATGTGAAAAAACGTTATGAAGCAATTGGATGGCAAGTTATTAGTGTTGCAGATGGTAATGATATTAATGCTATTCAAAAAGCAATTCGTAAGGGTAAAAAAGAGTTATATAAACCAACTTTAGTTATTGTTAATACAATAATTGGATATGGTTCAAGTAATCAAGGAACAAATAAGGTTCATGGTAATCCATTAGGTAAAGAAGATGGTAAAAATGCAAAATTATCTTATGGTTTTGATCATGAGGAGTTTTATGTACCAGATGAAGTTTATGAAGATTTTGCCAATACTTGCATTAAACGTGGTAAAAATCGTTATAATAAATGGAATCGTTTATTTAAGGAATATGAAAAAAATTATCCTGAATTAGCTCAGGAGTTAAAAGATGCAATTGATGGTAAATATTCTTTAGATGTTGAAGAAGTTACTAAAAAGTATGTGCCAGGATTTAGTGATGCAACTAGAAATACATCATTGGAGATGATTCAAGAAGTTGCTAAACAAAACCCAACATTTATGTCTGGAACTGCAGATTTGGCTTGTTCAACTAAAACAGAAATTGCTTCTGAAGAAACTTTTAGTGTTGAAAATTATAGTGGTCGTAATTTAGTTTTTGGAATTCGTGAATTCGCAATGGTTGCAATAATGAACGGAATTACATTACATACAGGAATTAAAGTGTCTGCCGGTGGCTTTTTAGTGTTTTCTGATTATTTTAAAGCTGCACTTAGAATGGCATGTTTAATGAAATTACCAATTATTATTCCTTTATCACATGATTCTATTGCGGTAGGTGAAGATGGTCCAACCCATCAGCCAATTGAACAATTAGCAATGTTACGTTCTTTGCCAAATGTACAAGTTTTAAGACCAGCTGATGCAATCGAAACTGCTGGGGCATGGAAGATAGCAATTGAATCAACTAAAAATCCAACTGCTATCATTTTAACAAGACAAAATGTTACAACCCTTAAAAATACATCAGTTGAAAATGTAGGTAAAGGGGCATATATAGTAGGTCCTGAAGTTGATCGTATTGATGCAATTATTATTGCAACAGGTAGTGAAGTGAACTTAGCAATGGAAGCTAAAGAAGCTTTATTTGAACAAGGGATTGATGTACGTGTAGTTTCAATGCCTTCAATGGAATTATTTGAAAAACAAGATGATGATTATAAAGAAATGGTTCTGCCACGTAATATTAGAGCACGTTTATCAATCGAAATGGCTAGTGATTTTGGTTGGCATAAATATGTCGGTTTAGATGGTAAAACAATGTCAGTTAGTAGATTTGGAACAAGTGCTCCAGCTAGTGTAGTAATTGAAAATTATGGTTTTACAGTTGAAAATGTGATTAAAAATATAAAAGATATTTTATAGAATCAAAAAGTATCAAAGTCTTAATTTAAAGATTTTGATACTTTTTATATTTTCCACTTTTTTTGACAATTTCTATTAAATAAACTTGTTAAAATTAAAGTGGTGATAGAAATGAATACATATAAAATATATAAATTAAATCAAAATGTAAAAGATTTATTAGAACAATATCCAGAAATTAAAGAAAAAATTATTACATTGCAACCAAAAAATGTTTATTTTACTAAACAGTTAGAGTATCTTTTTGAAAATAATGAAGGGGTTAGTGATTTTATTGAATATAAATTAAAACAAAGAAATGATTATCTTCGTAATAAAAACATACATATTATTAAAAATGAACTTACTAAAGAGATAATGAGATGTGAGGTATTCGATTACTATATTGTAATAGAGGCTTCTAAAAAATCCAATATATTCTTGGATATATTGTACCAAATTTCTAAAAGTTATGTTATAATGGATGAGCAGGTTAGAAGTTTGGAGGTATAAAAAATGGTTTTAAATGTAATCATTGGTGTAATTATTGGATTGGTTATTGGTTTTTTTGCAGCACGATATATGTTTAAAAAACAATTACGAAAAAATCCACCAATCAATGAAAAAATGATTCGTGCAATGTATATGGAAATGGGACGTAAACCTAGCGAAGCCCAAATTAAAAGAATTATGGCGTCAATTATGGCGCAATATAAATAAGGGATTGACCCTTATTTTATTTTATGAAGATATATATTACTAGACATTCTAAAACATTGTGGAATCAAGAAAAAAGGCTTCAAGGATGGCAAGATTCACCTTTAAGTGAAACCGGCATTAAAGATGCACTGTTATTAAAAGATAGAATTAAAGATTTAAAAATTGATTGTTGTTATTCTAGCCCAATTGGAAGGGCTAAAAGTACAAGTCAAATTTTATTTAATCATTTTGATGAAGATGTTCGCTTAAAAGAAATGAATTTTGGGATTTATGAAGGGAAAAAAATTGCAGAACTTTTAAATAATGAAGAATACTTTAATTTATGGAATCATCCTGACGATGATGTTAGATTAACAGGTGGTGAGTCGTATTTTGAAGTTCAAACAAGATTAAAATCATTTATAAATGATGTGTATCAAAAATATCATGACAAAACAATCTTTATTACGATTCATGGCATGTTGTTTGTAATCTTACAGGGTTTAATGCTTAATTATCAAACAAAAGATTTGGTGAAAATCAATCAGCATATTGTAAGAGGGTGTTCGCTAAGTGAAGTAGATTATGATGGGAAAAGCTTTACAATTAAATTTATTGGTGATGCTAGTCATTTAAATGATGAAGAGGTAATTAGTTATAAATAAAAGGTTAAAAATAGGTTTAATTTATAGTGCCAAGTTAAGAAATTTAATTATTTTTTAATTTGACACTTTTTATTAAATCAGGTTTTCTGGATTATATTAGAAATAAAAATACTATGCTGTAACGTAATATTATTATGTATTTTGTAGTTTTAATAATTTAGATTTGGATAAATCTGTTTTGAAAAGTATATAAATTTTTATTTATAGATTATTTCATTTTTAGATACTATCAATTATTGACATTGAATTATTTATATTGTATTCAAAAATTGAGCTCATAAATAAATATTTATTTTTTTAACTATTTATATTATGTATATCAGTTTTATACACACTTTTTTAAGGTTTCAGAAAATTAGGCATATGCTTACACTTTTGATATAATGTCTTTAGAAGAAGCGTGTAAATTAATAAATGATAGAGTAAATTCAAAAAGGAGAACTAGATTTTTTACTATAAATGAACCTTATATATCCAATATTACCAGGAACAAAGGAATGGGAAAATTTTAATTCTAGAGATGAAATGATGGCTGCTTGTCAAATACCAACTGAAATAGTTGCTTCTATGTCAACTGAAGCTCTAACTCTTTCGCTTATCAATCATCCGTTATTAGACACTAATGTTTTATCTTACAATGACTATAGAGAAGGGGTTGATTCTTTTGTATCTGACTTTGATGCTGTAAAATCATTATCACAAAGGGATGATTTTGCAATTAATTTAGCAAAAATATATTTAGATACACCTGTTTTAAGTAAAGAACAAAGTAAAAATTCTCAAGATAACATGTTAGATTTTATAAAAAAAGAAACAATTTTGGCGCTTTTGCAAGTATTTGACTTATTTAAAGAAGCTGAAGCTTTAATTTTAATAGCAGAAAATAAGATGAAAAATAAAGCGAAAACTGAAGAGGTATATGGGGCATCAGTTAATACTTTTTTGAAGTAAGAGTTGCAGTTACTGAAAAGGAAAATAGAAAGGATTATCCAAAAGCAACAATAGTATCATCAGCAAGTAAAAAATATAATTGCCATTCTTATGCGTGGTATCTTTCATCGACTAGTAATAAATATTGGATAAATGATCCAAGTAAATATATGAATGATGGCAGTTATTTAAAAATTAACTATTCAAATGCTGCAAATGGTTCAAAATGCATGGTACAATCAAAATAGGGACAAGGACTTTTAATGAAACATAATGAAAATTATTCGCCATATAATAATTCAAGAACTGTATGAATAAGATGAATTAATATGAATCAAGTGAAAAAGAACAAAATAGGATGCTCTAAATAATTAGGTACGTTAGTGAAAATTGTTCTAAAATATTAAAGGGAATATTGATTATAAATCAGTATTCCCTTTAATATATCTGTAGTTTTTGGGAGGGTAATTAGGAAGATGCCTAGTCCTAGCTTTCCTCCTTTATTTATATGTTTTTACTATTTTGTTTTCTTATAAGCTTTTCTAAGGTTACCTGTATGTTTAATTTTATTTTTGTTCATTCACAGAATATGTTTCATATTTGTTTTGGAAATATAAAATTTTGTTTTTTTTGTAGATTGTTTTTGCTTTTATATAAACTGTTAGATATAAAAAATAATCTGAACATATCTAGGTGCAGATGCCGGCAATCTTTTTCATTACTTTGATTAATAAAATGTATCTGCTACAGTTAGGGTAATATTTTTTGATAGTTTAAATTTAGTATAGATTTCATAATTGGATTTTTTATTCATTATACTTTAATTCGGTTACAACTAATTAAGACTTATCAAAAACTATACAGGCAAACATTCAAAATAAATATTGAAAAATACTGTGCATTAGAACATATTCCAGTCAAAAATGAAAAATCAGTTATAATGAACCTGATTATAGATTGAAATGATTGAATATCATCATCGGCAATAAAAAATATATCAGGTATATATCACGATGTAACAAAATAAGAGATGTTATTATTCGTGAATGAGCAGGAAGATCGTTTTAATCATAGGTATACAGGGAAACATATGATGGTCAAGGTAAAAGGTTACATGTAAAGATCGATTCCTATCAGTCATAAACAGATAGTATATATCTTGAATGTATCAAAATCTTATTTTGTATCAACCTGTTGATTGTGGGTATTTAAGTGATTTTTTGATTTTATTAAAAAAGTTGAAAATATATTTCAACTTTTTAAGGAGCTATTTTATTGAAAGTATTTTTACATCCAGCTTATTTTGCTTTCGGTTTTATTTTTTATTCGCTTTAAATTTTCACGATGACGATAAACTAATAAAAGAATAATGAGAGTAGTTGTTAGTTTACCAATTAATGACATATCTAAAAAAGGAATTGAAATTAAAACTGATAATGAAGCTAGTACGGAAGATAAAGAAACATACTTACTTATCTTTAATACAATAAAAAATACTATTAGTGCTAAAATAGCTCCAATTGGATTTACTGCTAAAAAATAACCAATTGCAGTTGATACAGCTTTACCACCTTTAAAGTTTGCAAAGATAGGATAACAATGTCCAACTACACAAAATAAAGCACATATATATGGTAAATCTTCATGTAAAGATAAAAGTGAGCACAAATATTTAGTTAAAAGCATAATAATTAGAGCTTTTGAAGCATCTAGAATAATTACTGCTACACCTGCTTTTTTTCCTAAGACTCTTCCAGTATTTGTTCCTCCTAAATTTCCAGAACCAAAATTACGCACATCAGTTTTATAAAACAATTTACCAATCACTAATGCAAAAGGAATTGAACCATAAAGATATGCTAAAATTATTAACAATATTAAAATCATATACATCACCTGACATTTATTATATAATAATCGTTTAAAAAAGCAATCTTTTTATAGAACATAAATTACGAAAGATAAATTAATTGATTTAAAAAGCAATAACCTTTGAAAAAATGATGTAATTTAGTTATAATGTCAAAAGTGATTAAAGGAGGCAATTGATTAAATGGCAGCTAAAAATAGTTATGATGAATCGAATATTCAAATATTAGAAGGATTAGAAGCGGTTAGAAAAAGACCAGGAATGTATATCGGTTCAACTGATAGCCGTGGCTTACATCACCTCGTCTGGGAAATTGTCGATAATGCAATTGATGAGGCGTTGAGTGGGTTTGGTGATAATATTCAGGTAACAATTTGTAAAGATAATAGTATTATAGTTAGTGATCATGGTCGTGGGATGCCAACTGGGATACATGCATCGGGTAAACCAACGACAGAAGTTATTTTAACTGTTTTACATGCTGGTGGTAAATTTAATGAAGATGGCGGATATAAAACATCAGGTGGATTACATGGTGTTGGGGCTTCAGTTGTTAATGCTTTGTCTACTTGGTTAGAAGTAACAGTTTATCGAGATGGAAAAATTTGGCAGCAGAGGTTTGAAGATGGTGGTAGCAAAATTGGAAAATTGAAAGTTATTGGTAAAACCAATAAAACGGGAACAACAATTCATTTTTTACCTGATGCAAGTATTTTTTCAACAACAGAATATAATTTTTCAACAATTAGTGAAAGATTAATGGAAAGTGCATTTTTATTAAAAGGAATTAGAATTGATTTAAAAGATGAACGTAACGATAAAGAAGTTGTTTATCAGTATGATAATGGTTTGATTGCATTTGTTGAATATTTAAATTATGAAAAAGATGTATTAAATCCAATTATTAATATTGAAGGTATTAATAACGAGATTGAAGTAGATTTAGCAATGCAATTTACGTCAGGGTATCAAGAAAATACTTTATCATTTGTAAATTTAGTAAGAACAGGTGATGGTGGTAGTCATGAAACAGGTTTTAGAACAGCATTAACTAGAACTTTTAATGAATATGCTCGTAAGTATGGTTTATTAAAAGAAAAAGATAAAAATTTAGAAGGAAATGATGTCCGTGAAGGGCTATCGGCAATCATTTCAATTAAAGTACCAGAACATTTATTACAGTTTGAAGGACAAACAAAATCAAAATTAGGGACTCCTGAGGCTCGTAATGTGGTTGATAATATTGTTTATGAAAAATTATCTTTTTATTTAGAAGAAAATAAGCAGATTGCTGATACATTAGTAAAGAAAATGATTAAGGCTGCTCAAGTTCGTGATGCAGCTAGAAAAGCGCGTGAAGCTGCTAGAAAAGGAAAAGGGGCACGTCAAGAAAAAATTTTAAGTGGTAAACTGGCACCTGCTCAATCAAAAGATAAAAAACGTAAGGAATTATATTTAGTCGAAGGTGATTCGGCAGGAGGTAGTGCTAAACAAGGACGTGATCGTAGATATCAGGCAATTTTACCGTTACGTGGTAAAGTAATTAATACGGAAAAAGCGGCAATGAGCGATATATTGAAAAATGAAGAAATTGCAACGATTATCAATACGATTGGAGCTGGTGTTGGAGCTGATTTTAACGAAAAAGATAGTAATTATAATAAAGTTATTATCATGACTGATGCTGATACTGATGGGGCTCATATTCAAACTTTATTATTAACTTTTTTCTACCGCTATATGAAAGGTTTAATTATGGCAGGAAAAGTATATATCGCTTTACCACCGCTATATAAGATTTCAAAGAAAAGTGGAAAAAAAGAAGAAGCAATGTATGCTTGGCAAGATGATGAATTAGAAGATGCCAAAAAGAAAATCGGTAAAGGTTATGTTGTACAACGTTATAAGGGTTTAGGAGAAATGAATGCTAGTCAGTTATGGGAGACAACAATGAACCCAGAAACAAGGACGTTGATCCAAGTATCGATTGATGACGCTGCTCTTGTTGAAAGACGTGTATCGGTATTGATGGGTGATAAGGTAGAACCGCGTCGAGAATGGATTGAACAAAATGTTCAATTTACATTAGAAGATAATTTTACAATTGATTAAGGAGGATAGGCATGGATAAAAAAATAGTCATGTCGCTTGAAACGATCATGGGAGATCGTTTTGGCAAGTATTCTAAATATATTATTCAAGATCGTGCTTTACCGGATGTTCGTGATGGATTGAAGCCAGTACAACGCAGAATTTTGTATTCAATGTATAAAGAAGGTAATCTTGCAACTAAACCATATCGTAAATCAGCAAAGACAGTCGGGAATGTAATTGGTAATTATCATCCTCATGGTGATACGTCTGTTTATGATGCGATGGTACGTTTGTCTCAAGAATGGAAAATGAGAGCACCATTAATTGATATGCAAGGTAATAATGGTTCAATTGATAATGATCCGGCAGCGGCAATGCGTTATACTGAGGCAAGACTTTCACCGATTGCTGTTGAATTACTAAAAAATCTAGATAAAGATACAGTTTTAATGTCGTTAAATTTTGATGACACTGAATATGAGCCAACAGTTTTACCGGCTGCATATCCAAATTTATTAGTCAATGGGGCAACTGGAATATCAGCAGGATATGCAACAGATATACCACCACATAATTTAGAAGAGGTTATTGATGCAACAATTTATCGAATCAAACATCCAAATTGTTCACTTGAAAAAATTATGGAGTTTATTAAGGGACCAGATTTTCCAACTGGAGCTATTGTTGAGGGCAAAGAAGGAATTTTAAATGCTTTTAAGCATGGTAAAGGAAAAGTGATTGTTCGCAGTAAAACAGAAATTATTGAAGAAAAAAATATGAATAAAATAGTAATTAGCGAAATTCCATATGAAGTTAATAAGGCTGAATTAGTTCGCAAGATTGATGAAATACATTTTAATCATAATCTTGATGGAATAATTGAGGTTCGTGATGAATCGGATCGTAATGGTCTTAGAATTGTAATTGATTTAAAAAAGGATATGTCAGTACAAAACACATTAAATTATCTATATAAAAATACTGATTTACAAAAAAATTACAATTATAATATGGTGGCAATTAAAGATAAGCGACCAGTATTAATGGGAATTTTAGATATTTTAGATGGTTATATTGATCATCAAATTGATGTAGTTACGCGCAGTTCGATTTATGATTTAAATAGAGCTAAAGACCGTAAACATATTGTTGAGGGGTTAATCAAAGCTATTTCTATTTTAGATGATGTCGTTAAAACAATTAGAAAATCTAAAGATAAAAGTGATGCTAAAAGAAATTTAATTGATAAATATGGATTTAGTGAAAAACAAGCTGAAGCGATTGTAATGTTACAATTATATCGTTTAACTAATACCGATATTAAAACATTAGAACATGAAAATGATGAGTTGGATGAAAAAATCACTTATTTAAATACTATTTTAGATAGTGATGAGGTATTAAGAAAGGTGATTATCGCACAATTAAAGACGATTAAAAAAGAATATTCAATGCCACGTTTATCAATGATCAAAGATAAAATTCAAGAAATTAAAATTGATGAAAAAGCGATGATTTTATCTGAAGGTGTTAATATTTCAATCACTAGAGATGGTTATATTAAAAGGATTAGTAATCGTTCAATTAAGGCAAGTGAAAAGACACCGTTTGGTAAAAAAGAAAATGATTATTTAGTTTCGATGTATAAAGCAAACACATTAGATCATCTACTATTATTTAGTGATGCTGGTAATTATTTATTCATTCCAGTTCATAAAATCGAAGAGTTTAAGTGGAAAGATCCTGGTAAACATATAAGTTATTTAGTTAAAATGGATTCGGGTGAAAAAATTATTGCAAGTATTTTAGTTAAAGATTTTAATTTACCGTTATATGTGATGATAGCTACTAAAAATGGACAAATCAAACGTACTTTATTAAAAGATTTTGAAGTAACACGATATTCTAAACCATTGAAATGTATCGGGTTAAAAAATGATGATAAAGTTGTGGATGTTAAATTAACTAATAATGATTGTGGCATTATTTTAACAACAAAAAATGGTTATGGAGCTTTATATAGCGAACAGGAAGTTTCAATCGTTGGAGTAAAAGCATTAGGAATTAAAGCGATTAATTTAAAAGATGATGAATTAGTAAGCTTAGATATATTTAATCCAACAGTTGATTATTCTTTAGTGTTGATTAGTGATAATGGTGGAATAAAAAGAATGAAAATTAGTGATATTAAACCATGTAATCGCGCTACTAAAGGGATAATGTTATTTAAAAATCTTAAAACTAAAACAGCGTATGTAAAGAAGGCTTTAATTGTTGATAATCATCAACAAATAATCATGACTTTAAATGACCAGACAATAGTTGAATTTAAAGTAAGTGATTATCATAATATGTCATTAGAACAAAAATTTAGTTCATTAGTTAAACTTGATAAAAATCAATATATTGACGATATTTATATCGATAAATGTATTTCAACAGCTGATTACACCACTACAAAAAAAGCATTAAATATTGAAACGACTGATAATCAAAGTTTAATGGCAAAAAAGAATAAGTCATTAAAATATGAAAAAATTAGTTTGGAAGATATTTTAAATGATGGGAAATTTTAAAAACCGTAAATATTTACGGTTTTTCTTCCATGTATTTTTTTAATAGTTTTATTAGAGCGCGTTTTTCTAATCTAGAAACATAAGAACGGGAAATATTGAGCTTTTTTGCGATTTCTTTTTGACTGCGTTTTTTGGTGTTGTTTAAACCATAATGCATGATTAAGGTATCTTTTTCTCGGGAATCGAGGATATTGAAATAAGTGGCTAGTTTGTTTAAAGTGTCTTTTTTATTGATAATATCAATAAATTCATCTTGTTTTATAGCGATTATATCGCCTAAGACAATCTCACTACCATCTTTATCAATTCCAATTGTCTCGTTTAATGAAATATCTAAATTAGTTTTTTTGTTAGTTCTTAGATGCATTAAAATTTCGTTTTCAATGCATCTAGAGGCATAGGTGGCTAATTTGGTTTTATGGTTTTGTTTATAGCTATCAACAGCTTTGATTAAGCCAATTGTTCCAATTGAAATAAGGTCTTCTTGTAAGTCTTTGTTGTTTTCGTATTTTTTAGCAATATGAGCAACTAAACGTAGGTTTCTTTCAATTAGAATATTTCGCGCTTCTTTATCACCATTGAAAAAACGTTCTAGATACTTAGTTTCTTCTTTAGGTGTTAAGGGTATTTCAAAAGATTTTGATTTGATATAGGAAAGAAAAAAGCCGTTAGTAAGTAATGATAATAACGCTGAAAACATGTATTTCACCTCTAGTACATATATATTGAATTTTTTTTGTTTTAGGACAAAATATTTGTTATTTGTTCATTTTATTTACTTTAAAAGTTATTTGAAATAAGGTACAATAGGTGTAGTTTGAAAAGGAGAGTATATGAGCAAAGAGATTAGATGTTTTGGCTGTGGAGCAATAATCCAAAGCGAGGATGAAAATAAAATTGGTTTTGTACCAAAAAACGCATTAAACAATGATAAGGTATTATGTAAACGATGTTTTCGTTTGAAAAATTATCATGAATTGCAAAAAACAAATCTTACAAGTGATGATTTTTTAAATATTCTTCAAGAAATAGGTGAACACGATTGCTTAATCGTTTATTTAATTGATTTATTTGATTATAATGGTAGTTTAATTAATGGCTTACCCCGTCATTTAAATAATAATGATATTTTGGTAGTAGGGAATAAAAGAGATATTTTGCCTAAGTCATTAAAAGATATAAAAATCATTCATTGGTTACGTCGACAATTAAAAGAAATAGGAATTAAACCAGTTGATGTAATTTTATCTAGTGGAGTAAAAAATTATAATTTAGATTTATTAATTAATAAAATAGATGAATATCGTCATGGACGTGATGTTTATATTGTGGGAGTTACAAATGTAGGAAAATCTTCATTGATTAACGCTTTATTAAAACATTATGGAACAGGTGAAAATAACTTGATTACCACAAGTGAATTTCCAGGAACAACACTTGATTTGATAGAAATTGCTTTAGATGATCATAGTTGTCTGTATGATTCACCAGGAATTATTAATCCTCATCAAATGGCACATCTTGTTAAAGATGAAGATTTGAAAATAATTATTCCTAAAAGTGAATTGAAACCAATTAATTTTCAATTAGATTCAAATCAAAGTTTATATTTTGGTGGTTTAGCTCGATTTGATTTTATTAAAGGAAATCATAGTTCTTTTACATGTTATTTTCCTAAATCGTTAAAAATCCATCGTACTAAATTAGAAAATAGTGATGGATTATATAACCGCCATTTAACGTTAAAACCAGAAATTGAAGAAATTAAAGATATAAGTGATATGGTAACTTATGATTTTAAATTACCTAATTACAAAGTGGACCTTGTAATTTCAGGTTTGGGTTTTGTTGGTGTAAATAGTGCAAATGCAAAAGTGAAAATACATGTCCCTAAAGGTGTTGGAGTATTTATAAGAGAGGCATTAATATAGAAAGGATAAATGATATGTTAACTGGTAAACAAAAAAGATATTTAAGAGGTATTGGGCATAATTTGAATGCAATTTTTCAAATTGGTAAAGAAGGCGTTCATCAAACTCAAATTGAAGGAATCGATGCTGCATTAGAGGCACATGAATTAATTAAAATCAAGATTTTAGAATCTTGCAGTGAATCAAAAAACGAAGTTGCAATTGAGATAAGTATGAAAACTAAAGCTGATGTTGTACAAATATTAGGAAGAACTATTCTTTTATATCGTCCTAGTGAAAAAGGTTTATATAAATTACCATGATGAAAATTGGAATATTTGGTGGAAGTTTTGATCCTATTCATCGCTCACATATAAGTGTAATTGAAGAATCATTAAAACAGTTAGCTTTAGATAAGTTATTAGTTGTTCCAACTGCGAATAATCCATGGAAAGATTCTAGTAAAGCAACTAATAAACAACGTTTAGAAATGTTAGAAATTGCAATTGGTCGTTATCGAAAAGTTGAAATTTGTTATTATGAAATCAATCAAAAAGGTGATGCGAAAAATTATACAATCGATACAATCAAGTATTTAAAATCGAAATATCCTAATGATCAATTATATTTTATTATGGGAATGGATCAGGCTAGTTTGTTTCATAAATGGAAAGATGCTTATAAAATTAGTGAATTAGTATCTTTAGTAGTATTTGATCGAATTGGATATCAAATAAATAGTAATTTAAAAAAATATGGTTTTTTAAAACTAGATTTTGTTGCAAGTGATGATGCAAGTAGTGAGATTCGTAATGGTAATTTACATGCATTAGAACCGGAAGTGTTAAAATATATTGTGTCTAATGGTATATATTTAGATACCATTATTAAAACTAGGATGTCGATAAAAAGGTATCAACATACTATAAGTATGGCAAAGTTAGCTAAAGAAATTGCTAAAAGCAATGGTCTTGATGAAACTAAAGCATATGTAGCAGGAATGTTGCATGATATTGCTAAAGAAATGCCACACGACGAAGCTTTGCTATTAATGGAAAAATATTTCCCTGAATTTCTAAAAAAGCCAGAACCAATTTGGCATCAATGGCTATCGCAATATGTGGCAAAGAATGAGTTTTTAGTTGATGATGAAGAAATTTTACAGGCGATTAGACATCATACAACTGCTTCAATTAATATGTCTAAATTAGATATGTGTATTTATGAAGCGGATAAATATGATCCAAATCGTGATTATGATTCATCTAAAGAAATTGAATTATGTAAGCAAGATGTAGTGGCGGGATTTAAGGCTTGCTTGCAAGATTTTTATGATTTTTCGACAAAGAAAGGAAGAAAAATCGATGAGTGTTTTTATGAAATATATGATAAATATGTAAAAGGAGAAACAGATGGATAAATTAGAAATTATTGTAAAAGCTTTGGATGATAAACTTGCAAAAGATATTGTTGTCATTGACATGCAACTTGCAAGTCCTGTTTTTGATACTTTTGTTATCTGTTCAGCGGATAATGAACGTTTGATGAATGCTCTTAAGGATAGTGTTGAAGATAACATGGCTGAAAATGGTTATGAAGTAAAATCAATTGAAGGTCGTCGTAATAGTAAGTGGTTATTAATGGATTATGGAGATATAGTCGTTCATATTTTTGATCAGGATGAACGTGACAGTTATAATCTAGAAAAATTATGGTCTGATATGCCAAGAATTGATGTTTCAGGGTATTTAAAATAATGTCGTATGAAAATTTTGCATACTATTACGATAGTTTAATGGATGAACAATTTTATGATGACTATTATCAATTTATTAACACACATGCAAGTTTCAATAGTGTTTTGGAACTAGGGTGTGGAACTGGAGAAATCGCAATCCGTTTAGCTAAAGATAATAAAGAAATTTATGCCACTGATTTGTCTAAAGATATGTTGGAAGTGGCAAGAATGAAAGCATTAGATTCAAATGTTAATTTAATGCTCGGTCGAGTGGATATGACTGATTTTAAAAGTGATCGGGCTGTGGATTTGATTTTGTGTTTGTGTGATTCAATTAATTATGTTTTGAGTAAGAAGAAGGTATTACAGACGTTTAAAAACGTTTATGATTCATTGAAGTATAATGGAACATTTATTTTTGATGTAGATAGTCTTTATAAAATGGAATATGTACTTGATGGTTATTTTGAAGAAGAAGATGACGAAGAATTTTATTTTAAGTGGACTGTTAAAAAAACTGGTGAAGGAAAAGTAGAACACTTAGTTGAAATAATTGATAAAGAAAATAATGAACATATCAATGAAATTCATCATCAACAGACTTATAGTATTGATACTTATTTAGAGCTATTAAAAAAAGCTGGTTTTAAAGAAATTGAGTATTATGGTGAATTTGAAGAGTATTGTGATAAATCTCAACGAATTATTTTTGTATGCCATAAAAGAAGGGATAGAATGTAATGATTGGAATAATTGGGGCTATGGAAGAAGAAGTAGCTGAGATTAAGGAATATATGAACGTAAGTGATAGTAAAACTATTTTGGATTGTACTTTTTATCATGGGACAATTGAAGGTAAGGAAGTAGTTTTATTACAAGGTGGAATTGGAAAAGTAAATGCAGCTATTTGTACTACTTTGTTACTTACAAATTATGATATTGATTATGTTATTAACGTAGGTTCTGCGGGTGGTCTTTGTCCAAGTCAAAATGTTGGTGATGTTGTTATTTCAAGTGAAGTATGCCAATATGATTTTGATATTACAGCTTTTAAAAATAGAGTATTAGGCGAAGTGCCTGGCTTACCACCGCGAATTAAAGCTGACGATGCTTTGGTCAATAAAGCTATTAAAGTGTTAAAAAGTTTAGATTTAAATTATGAAACAGGGTTAATTGTTTCTGGTGATAAGTTTGTCGCTGACAAAAAAGTTGCATCATATATTAAAACTAATTTTGAAGATGCCAAGTGTTGTGAAATGGAAGCCGCAGCAGTAGGGCAAACATGTTATAAATTTGATACTAAATTTATCATTACAAGATCATTGAGTGATGTTTTTGGCAAAGGTGATTCAACAATACAATTTGATGAATATTTAAAAAAAGCCGCTAAAGCATCGGCTAAAATGTGTGTAGCTTTAATTAGGGATTAATGTATGATTAATAATATTGAATTATTAGCACCGGCTGGAAGTTATGAAGCATTAGTAGCTGCTGTTCAAAATGGTGCTAATGCTATTTATTTAGGTGGTAATGAATTTAGTGCCAGAGCTTTTGCAACTAATTTTGATCGTGATGAATTACAGAAGGCGGTAAAATATTGTCATTTAAGGAATGTTAAAGTCTATGTTACAGTAAACACTTTATATGAAGATAATCAATTTATTAAATTAAAGGATTATCTTCTGTTTTTATCATTAATAAATGTTGATGCATTAATTATCCAAGATATTGGATTAATGTCTTATGTAAAAAAATACTTTCCCAATTTTGAAATACATATGTCTACACAAGCCAGTGTTTGTAATTTGGAGGCAGTGAAATATTTTGAAAAAATAGGCGTTGAGCGGGTAGTTTTAGCACGTGAAAACAGTCTACAGGAAATTAAAAATATTTGCAGGCATACAAATTTAGATATTGAGGTATTTGTTCATGGTGCACTATGTATGTCTTATTCAGGGCAATGTTTAATGTCTAGTATGGTGGCTAAAAGAAGCGGCAATAAAGGTGCATGTGGTCAGCCTTGTCGTTTGGCTTATAAATTACAAAAAGATGGTAAAAATATCGATAAGTTGCCAAGCTATTTATTATCACCAAAAGATTTGTGTACACTAGAAAATGTTAATGTGCTTATCGAAGCGGGAATAACTTCGTTTAAAATCGAGGGTAGAATGAAACGTCCAGAATATGTTGCAATTATTGTCGGTCAATATCGTGAAGCTATCGATGCATACTTTAATAATCAAAAATTAAATGATTATAAAGATAGAATTATGGAAATGAAACAAATGTTTAATCGTGGTTTTACAAGTGGTTTTTTATTACAGGATAAAGATTTTATGGCGAGCGATTATCCTGGAAATCGAGGAATTAATTTAGGAAAAGTTATTCAGTATGATTATCAAAAAAAGCTTGTAAAAATTAAACTTGAAACTAAATTAAAGCAAGGTGACCGAATTGATTTTCAAGGAATAGGTTATACTAGAACGATTACTAAATTATTTTTAAATAATAAGTTAGTTAATTTTGCAAATGCTAATGAAATTATTGAAATTGAATTAAATACAGCAGTAAAAAAAGGGACACCGGTTTATAAAGTTATTGATTTTGATTTAATTGAAAGAGCACAAGCAAGTTATCAAAAGGAAAATATAAAAAACGAAATAGAGATGTATTTTACTGGACAAATAAATAATTGTCCGAATTTGACGGTTATTTATCAAGATAAAGTTATTAATATTACATCAAACATGATAATTGAAGCAGCAAGTAAAGCTCCACTTTCTAGCGAACGAATTAAAGAACAGCTTAGAAAACTTGGGAACACAGTTTTTAAGGCTGGAAATATTATTGTTGATTTTCCTGATAATGGTTTTTTCAGCTTGAAGGAAGTAAATCAGATGCGGCGCTGTGCAATTGAAAAATTAGAGCAATCACTTACTAATGTGAACGCTATTGAAATGAATATTGATGAAGAAAAAAAAGCACATGTGAATAAAAAAATCAAGGGGATATGTATACGGGTATATACATTATCGCAATTAGAAGCAATAATTGATCAAGATATAGCTAAAATATATTTTCCGCTTTCTAAAGAATTTGAAAATGCTATATTTTTAGCGAATAAATATCATAAAAGACTCATTCTTTTTACAGGTTTTTTAAATAACATGGAACAATTGTATAAATTTAAAAATAGTGATTTATATCAAATGGTTGATGAAATTTTAGTTGGGAATTATGGGGCGTTAGAAATATTTAAAGATAAAAAATGTATTTTAGATACAACTTTTAACCTTTATAACAGTTATGCACTTACATATTTAAATAAATATGATGTGATTTTATCTTTAGAAATGAGTAAAAAGCAAGTGAATAATTTAATTGATGTAAAACAAGATATTACAATGGTAGTATATGGTAAAACAATTAATATGCATTTAAAACATTGTATTATTAGTGATCATTATTTTAATGAAAAAAGAATCGGCTGTAATATGTGTAAAAATGGCAAATATAGCTTATTTGATCGAAAAGGGGAGTCTTTTACTATTTTAACAGATGATAATTGTAATAATTTGATTTTTAATAGTCATCATTTATATATAAATAAATTAAATGATCTTGAAGTTGATTATATATTATTGTCATTTAGTGACGAAGCTAGTGATACTGTTAGATTGATTTATGATGAATATAAAAAGATTGTTACTGGAAGCAATTGTCAAATTCCGACATTTATTAAACATACAAGCGGCTATTTTTATGATTAATTATCATTTATTGTAAAAAAAATATTGTGTTTTAGCAAAAAAAATTTTAAAAAATCAAAATTTTATTGAAGAAAAGTAAGCAAAATGCTAAAATTTATTTATCGGAGGGATAATTATGATAGATAAAGATTTAGCAACAAGATTGAAATCCTATCGAAATTTTAAACATCTTACGCAAAAAGAAGTAGCAAAATATTTAAAAGTACCACACTCTGCTATCTCTGATATTGAAAATGGTAAACGGGATATTACAGTTGGTGAACTTAAAATATTTTCTAATTTATATGGACGCAGTGTTGAAGAAATTATGAGCGGAAAAAAATATGATTATTATAATATTGCTAATATTGCTCGACTTTTGACTGAATTGCCAGATGAGGATTTAAAAGAAGTTATGTTTATAATCGAATATAAGCGTAAACGTAATGAAGAAAGGGGAAAATAGAACAAAGTATTTAGCTTTGTTCTATTTTAGATTGATGTGTCAAGCAAGGTATAAATTCAAAGATAATATGTAAATGTAGTTTATATTATCACTAAATTTTTTAGACATTTAAAAAACGAAAGTAGCATAAATCTTAAGTTTGTTTAGCCATACTATTATAAATTATGGGATATATGTCAAAAAAAGATGTAAGAATGGGTTTACATCTAATAATATTCGTTGTAAAATTATTATAAATAAAAAAAGGAGTGTAGATAGATGAAAACTATTTTATTAGTGTGCTCAGCAGGTATGTCAACTAGCTTGTTGGTAACAAAGATGGAGAGTGCAGCTAAGGAAGCAGGCGTTGATTGTAAAATTTTTGCATTACCTTTTTCTGATGCGCCTAGAGTATTAGAAGAAGTTGATTGCATTTTACTAGGACCTCAAGTTCGTTTTCAAAAAGCTGCAATTGAAAAATTAGCTGCTGGGCGTAAGGCGGGTCCAGTTCCTGTTGATATTATTGATATGAGAGATTATGGAACAATGAATGGAAAAGCTGTTTTTGATACAGCAATGAAGATGATTGGTTAATAATAAGCTTGATTTAATAACAAAAATGGGCGTGTTAAATGCCCATTTTATATGAGGTGTTTTAAAATTATATATGAGGTGATTTAAAAATGAAAAAAAGAGTTTTGTTAATCTGTGCAGCAGGTATGTCAACTAGTTTATTGGTGACAAAGATGCAAAAAGCTGCTCATGAATTAAATGAGCCAGTAGAAATTTTTGCATTACCACTAAATGCTGGAAAAAAAGAAATTGAAAATGTCGATTGTGTTTTGTTAGGCCCACAAGTTAGATATGCAAAAACTGAAATTGAATCAATTATTGAAGAAAGTGGTAAAAAAATCCCTTATGCAATTATTGATATGAAAGATTATGGCTTAATGGATGGAAAAACTGTTTTCGCTAAAGCAATGGAATTAATGAGTGAATAATTTGAATATCTGTATATGGTAGCATATATAGATATTTTTTAATTTGTTAAAAATAGATAAGTACAAAATTAATAATTTGGACTTTTTTGTTATAATTAAATGTGCTATAATGTTTAAAATATTAGGAGGAAATTTTATGCAAAAGGGAATTATTACGGTAGTTGGTAAAGATCAAGTAGGAATTATTGCGAAAGTATGTAGTTATTTAGCTACTAAGCAAGTTAATATTTTGGATATTTCTCAAACAATTATTCAAGGTTATTTTAATATGATGATGATTGTTGAATTGTCACATATCAGCGAAGAATTTGCAATTATTTGTGAGGAATTAGATAAATTAGGTGTTGAAATCGGTGTGAATATTAAATTACAGCATGAAGATATTTTTAATAAAATGCATCGTATTTAAGGAGAAATAATAAAATGATTAATTTATTTGAAGTTACAGAAACTAATAAAATGATTGAACAAGAAAATCTTGATGTTAGAACAATAACGTTGGGGATTAGTTTGTTGGATTGTATGGATCATGACATTGATGTTGTATGTGATAATATTTATAAAAAAATTACTACTATAGCTAAAGATTTGGTATCTGTTGGCCAAGAAATTGAAATGAAATACGGTATTCCAATTGTTAATAAGCGTATTTCAGTTACACCTATTGGTTTTGTTGGGGCTAACGCTTGTAAAAGTACTGATGATTTTGTTAAAATTGCTAAAGTATTAGATAAATGTGCTAAAGAAATAGGGGTTAATTTTATTGGTGGATATAGCGCAATTGTTTCTAAAGGGATGACAAAAGCTGAGAAATTATTGATTAAATCAATTCCTGAAGCTATGAGAGTAACTAGTAATGTTTGTAGTTCGGTAAATGTTGGCTCAACTAAAACTGGAATTAATATGGATGCTGTAAAATTGATGGGAGAAATTATTAAAGAGACTGCTGATTTAACTAAAGAAAATGATTCGATTGGTTGTGCAAAATTAGTTGTATTATGCAATGCTCCTGATGATAATCCGTTTATGGCAGGGGCATTTCATGGTGTAAGTGAAGCTGATGCAATTATTAATGTTGGCGTAAGTGGCCCTGGTGTAGTAAAGACTGCTATTAATAATGCCAAAGGCAAAGATTTTGGAGAATTATGCGAGATTATTAAAAAAACGGCTTTTAAAATTACACGTGTTGGTCAATTAGTTGCTAAAGAAGCATCTAAAAAATTAGGGATCCCATTTGGAATTATTGATTTATCTTTGGCACCTACTCCAGCAATTGGTGATAGTATTGCTGATTGTTTAGAGGGAATGGGATTAGAAAGTGTTGGTGCTCCAGGAACAACTGCAGCTCTTGCAATTTTAAATGATCAAGTTAAAAAAGGTGGTGTGATGGCATCTTCATATGTTGGAGGACTTAGTGGAGCATTTATTCCAGTAAGTGAAGATCAAGGAATGATTGATGCTGTAAATAGAGGTGCGTTGACTCTTGAAAAATTGGAAGCAATGACATGTGTTTGTTCAGTAGGTTTAGATATGATTGCAATTCCAGGTGATGTTAGTACTTCAATTATTTCGGGTATTATTGCTGATGAAATGGCAATTGGTATGATTAATCAAAAAACTACTGCAGTTAGAATTATTCCAGTTATTGGAAAAAAAGTAGGTGAAGTAGTTGAGTTTGGAGGATTATTAGGTTATGCTCCAATTATGCCGGTAAATAAATTTGAGTGTAGTGAATTTGTTAATCGTGGTGGAAGAATTCCTGCACCAATTCATAGTTTTAAAAACTAAAAGACGATTTCTCGTCTTTTTAATTTAAAGGGGGACTTTTTATGGATGAATTAATTGTTTTTTTTCCATTTTATAATGATTGTGAAGTTAAAGAGTGTTTTATTTTGTATGATGAAATCATTAGGAAAAAAATTACAAAAAATGCAAATCGATTTGTTTCAATATTAATTAAATTAGCAGAAAAATATAATTTATCTGGTAATTTGTTTAATAGTTTGTTAACAAATTTATTGATTAATAATGAAAATTCATTTACATTAGCTTTAGAAAGAAAAACGGAAATTTCACCGAATTTAAAAAATGTTGTAATGGAAGACTTTAAAATTATTTATGAAATGTTTAATAGTGATTTTAGTTCGTTAACATTAAGATACCAAGAATTGATTAATAATTTTATCCCTTCTAAACCAATTATTAACCAAGAGCTTTTCGAAATTTCAAATACTTTGCAAACTAATTTAACTGTCTGTAAAAATGTTGAAGAATTTTATGATGTTTTAAATTCCTTTTTTTCAATATATGGAGTTGGTAAATATGGATTAAATAAAGCGTTTCGCTATGAAAATAATCAAATTTGTCCTATAATTCATATTGGAAATGGTCGGTTAGACCAGCTGATTGGATATGAGACACAAAAACAACAGCTTAAGCAAAATACTGAGGCATTTTTATCAGGAAAAAAAGCAAATAATGTTCTTTTATATGGTGATAGCGGTACTGGTAAATCTAGTAGTATTAAAGCTTTATTAAATGAATATTATAAGGATGGTTTAAGAATGATTGAAGTTTATAAACATCAATTTAAATATTTGCCACGGATTATTCAGGAATTGCAATCAAGAAATTATAAATTTATTTTATTTATGGATGATTTGTCATTTGAAGAATTTGAAATAGAATATAAATATTTAAAAGCAGTTATTGAAGGTGGCTTAGAAAAAAAACCAGATAATATTTTGATATATGCCACAAGTAATCGACGTCATTTAGTTAAACAAACTTGGAGTGACCGACAAGACCAAGATGAAATAAATATTAATGATGCAAAACAAGAAAAAACATCATTAAGTTCAAGATTTGGGGTTAAAATATTATATACACATCCAAATCGTCAAAATTACTTAAATATTATTGATGGATTAGCTAAACAATATGATTTAAAAATTAATCAAGAAGAATTACATCAAAAAGCTTTAACATGGGAAATTCGTCATGGTGGATTTTCTGGAAGAACGGCAAAACAATTTATCAATGCCATGCTAGGTAAATAGGAGAAATATGCAAAAATTATTATTAAAAGATTATGATAAAATCAAGAAATATTTAGATGATGGTAATTATGAAGGATATAATTCCAACTTTGTGACTATGATGATGTGGGATCATGAATATAAGATTTATTATGAAATAAAAGATAATTTTATGATTATGTTACACACATATATGGATGAAAAGTTTTTTGCAATGCCATTTTGTAAAGAGGAATACTATCAAGAAGCAATAGAATATATGATTGAATATACAAAAATAAATAATTTTCCTTTTAGAATAGAGTTAGCGGTACAAGCATCGGTAGAAATAATCAAAAAAATATATGGAGATAAGTTTTTGTATTTACACAACGATGCTAATGATGATTATATATACACTAAAAGTTCATTAGAAACTTTATCAGGTAAAAAAATGCAAAAAAGACGTAATCACTATAATGCATTTATAAAAGAAAATCCTAATTATATTTATAAAGAAATAGAGGATGATGATATAGATAATGTTTTACAATGTTTAAAAAAATGGGATTTTTCTAGACAAATTGAAGAAAGTGTAATTTCAGAATATGTAGGAATCGTTTATTTGTTGATTCATCGTCATGAATTAAATATTAAAACAGGTTGCATTTATATTAATGGAAGATTAGAAGCGTTTATTATTGGTTCTACATTAAAGCATAATACAATTCAAATTCATGTTGAAAAAGCTAATAAAGAAATTAGAGGGTTATATGTAGCAATTTGTAAATTTTTCCTAGAAAATAATTATCCTGATTATGAATTTGTAAATAGGGAAGAAGATATGGGATTAGAATCATTACGTAAAGCAAAAAGAAATTTACGACCAGTTAAAATGATTGAGAAATATTCGATTGTTATTAATAATCAAAAAATATGTAAAGCAAATAATCATGATCTATATAATATAATTGATTTATGGCGAGATAGTTTTAGTGATGAAAATGAAATGTCGACAAACTTCTATTTTATGAATCGTTATGATTTGCAAAATACATATATTTTAAAAAACAATGATACATTAGTATCAATGTTACAAATCGTACCATATTCAATTATTATTAATCATCAAGAAACATTAGTTTATTTTATTTTAGGAGTAGCTACTAATAAAAATTATCAAAAACAAGGTATGATGAAAAAACTAATGGAGTATGTTTTATCCTTGCCAAGGTTTGCAGATTGTAAAATTATGCTTCAAGCATATCATCCAGAAATCTATTACTCATTTGGTTTTACAGAAAAATATTTTCATAAAATAACAAAAATAAACAATTATATGTATAAAGAGGGTAGTCTTAATAGTTTAAAGATAATTGATGAGACTGATTATGCTAAATTGTTAGAACTTTATAATTGTTATTGCAGTGATTTTAATGGATATCGTAAAAGAGATATATTATATTACAAAAAATATTTAATACCACGTTGTATTGCTTACGACGAAAAAATAGAATTATTTTATGAAGACACCTTAGCAGTAGGCTACGTAATATATAGTAAAACAAAAGAGGAAGTTAAAATATCTGAAATAATTTATCTTAATCAAGGTTATTTAGATAAAATGATTGGATATTTTGTAAAAAATAATAATGTAATATATATTGAAACAGATATGCGTGCAAAAGTGCATGGTGAAAGTAGGAAGATATGTACGATGTTGACTAATTTTTCTTTAGCTGATTATACTAGTGATGATCTATATATTAATGAATGCTTATAATTTGAAATTATAAAATATAGATTTAGTTTGAATTTATTAATCAAATTTTGACTTTAGTACATATTTTAGTCCAATTTATTAAAGTGGGCAGAAATGGAGGAAGAAATGAATTTATTTTTAACGTTAGCTTTTTTATTTTTTATTGGTGCTACTACTGGATGGGTAATTGAGGTTTTATTTAGACGATTTTTATCTTCAGCAAATCCAGAGCGCAAATGGATAAATCCAGGTTTTTGTACTGGACCATATCTTCCTTTATATGGAGTGGGATTGTGCTTGCTTTATTTGATTGCATCTTTAGAACAATATAGTTTTGTAAAAAATCCTTTTTGGAATAAAGCACTGCTTTTTCTTGCTATGGCAGTTTTTATGACAGTTATTGAATATATTGCAGGTATATTAATTTTGAAATCATCTAAAGTACGTTTATGGGATTATCGAAATGAATTTGGAAATATTCAAGGGATTATTTGTCCGAAGTTTTCAATAATATGGGCATGTTTAGGAGCTATATATTATTTTTTAATTCATCCTTATATGCTAAATGCACTATTATGGCTTTCTAATAATTTAGCTTTTTCTTTTGTGATTGGTATGTTCTTTGGAGTGTTTATAATTGACGTGGTTAACTCTACACAATTAATTGTAAGGTTAAAAGCTTATGCTGAAGAAAATGATGTTATCATAAGATACGAAATGATAAAAGCAAATATTCGAAAATGGCATGATGATAATGAAATGAAATATCATTTTTTCAAACCATTTAAAACAGATACACCTCTAGCAAAACATTTAAAAAACATGCAAGAAACTTTTGAAATAAGATATTCAAAACATAAAAAAAGCAAGTAAATATAGCAATGTTAAAACTCTTTGACAATGTTCAAAAGATATTTGGTAGATTTGTTAGGCTGATATTTTTTATAATTAATTACGAAAGGAGATAAATAAAATGACATTAGGAGAAAATATTTTAAAACTAAGAAAAAGACAAGGACTTTCGCAAGAACAATTAGGATATCAAGTTGATGTAACCAGACAAACTATTTCAAATTGGGAATCAGAAGATACAGCACCAAATCCTGAGCAATTAAAACGTTTGTCAAAAGTCTTTAATATAAGCATCGATGAATTATTAGATAATGATTACAAATCAAAAGAAATTTTGCTTAATAAAGTATCTAATACAGAAAAACTGGCCGGTATGATTATAAAAATCTTGAAAGTATTTGGAATTATAGTTGTTTTGTATTTGGTTTTTGTAGCTGTTGCATTGATTGGATTAGTCATCTATAGTCAAATGTAAAAAAGTATTTTAATAAAAAAGAAGAACTATGTTTTTAATAACAAAATTCTTCTTTTTTTAGTAGATATCTTATAATATATAACTTCGCATAATGTATATTATGTAAATTTTATCTAAAATAGAAACTAAGAAATAGATCTTAGTTTCTATAAAAATAAATTGTTAATAAATGCTGCACTATTAATAATTAAAAATATAACACCTACAAAAACCAAAAATATGTACAAATTAATTTTATCTTTTTTATAGTTATTATATAATGCCAGCATTGAACATATTATTAAGCACATAGCTATAATGTAAAATGTAATAATACTTATTGGCGTTTTAGTTAATAATCCCGCAGCAAAAATAAATGTACCAACTGCATATGCTAATATTGAAAATACGATTAAACGTTTATTGTTTTCTTTCATAAATACCTCTCATTAAATTATTTTGTCTAAAATTGAGCTTCCAATTTTTGGTAAATCAACTTTAAAATTATCAGCAATTGTTGCTCCAATAACAGCAAATGAATCCATCTCTGGTAACTGTTTTGGTTTAATTAAGTCTTTTGAATATAGAATTAGTGGAACTTGTTCACGAGTATGATCAGTACCTTTAAAAGTTGGATCATTGCCATGATCACTGCTAATCATTAATAAATCATCGCATCTTAAATATTTCATTAATTCCTCTAATTGTAAATCAAATTCTTTAATAGCTTTGCCATATCCAATTGGATCACGACGATGTCCATAAATTGAATCAAAATCAACAAGATTAACGAAACACAAACCATTGAAATCAGTTTTTGCAATTTCAACAGTTTTACTCATTGTATCGTTATTATCGATAGTTTTGATACTTTTAGTGATTCCTTGATTTGCAAATATATCAGCAATCTTGCCAATCCCTATTACATCATAATTGTTATTTTTTAAATTGTCTAGGACAGTATTTGTTGGAGGTTTTAAAGTATAGTCACACCGAGATGAAGTTCGCGTATAAGAACCATCATCATTTTTTATAAATGGTCTTGCAATTACTCTACCAATTTTCCAACGAGGATCCAATGTTAATTCTCTTGCGATTTTGCAAGCATCATATAATTCTTGTAATGGAATTATATTTTCATCAGCTGCGATTTGAAATACAGAATCGGCTGAAGTGTAGACAATCCAATCACCTGTTTTGGCTTGATAATCAGCATATTCTTCGATGATTTTAGTTCCACTTGCAGCTTTATTACCTATGCATTCACGGCCGGTTTTAGCTTCAAATAATTTAATAAATTCATCAGGAAAACCTGTTTTTGTAAATGTAATAAGTGGTTTTTTGGTGTATATACCCATCATTTCAAAATGACCAGTTATTGTATCCTTGCCACTTGAAAGTTCATTGAGTTTTAGTGTATACCCCAATTGAGATTTTAATGGGTAGATACCTTTAAAATCCCCTAAATTTCCCAAACCTAATCCTTCTAAATTAGGAATATTTAGTCCATTACACTCATCGCAAATATGTTTTAAAGTATTTGCACCTTCATCATCATAATTATTTGCATCTAGTCCATTTCCAATTCCTAATGAGTCACATATTAGTAAAAATATTCGTTTATATTTCATGTATCCTCCTTAAACTTTGTTTTCTTTTTTTACCCGTGGATGAAATAGCTGATATTCTTTTTTGATTTTTTGATTGGATATATGTGTATATATCGTAGTTGTTGAAATGTTACTGTGACCTAGTAATTCTTGAATTGAGCGTAAATCAGCCCCATTTTCTAGTAAATGAGTTGCAAAACTATGTCTAATGGTATGGGGTGAAATTTTTTTGTCTATTGTTGTCCGTTCAATAATCTGTTTTAGAATGATATAGCATTCTTCTCTGCTCAATTTATTACCGTGATTATTAAAAAAAAGTAACGTAGACTCTTTTTTTATAAATTCATTACGATAATATTTTAAATAATCATTTAAAATATTTTTTGCAATATTACTTATTGGAACAATACGTTCTTTATTTCCTTTACCAATAACTTTAACATAGCCCATATTTATATTAAGTGAATTAATTGTTAAATTAATCAATTCAGATACTCTTAGTCCTGTTGCATACATAAGTTCAAACATACAGCGATTTCTACTGCTTAGATGATCATTGATTTCGATACTATCTAATAATTCTTGCATTTCTTCTTTACTTAATACAATAGGAAGTTTTTTATCTATTTTAGGTAAATCAAAGTCATTCATAATGTTTGTTGTAATGACCTTTTCTTTGGCTGCAAATGCAAAAAACATTCTAAGTGAAACAAGTTTTCTATTTATAGAGGTAGCAGATATCTTTTTTGAAAGTTCTTTTATATACAGTCTAATATGTTCTTTAGTAATATCAGTTATTTTAGTTAATTGAAGATTATCTTTCAAATAATTTGAAAACTGATTTAAATCTCTAATATAGGCGCTGATTGTATTTTTACTAAGCCCTTTTTCAACAATTAAATATTGTTTATATTCATCTATTTCATCTTTTAATAACATATTTTTCCCTCTTTTACTTTCTTATTATAACATGTTTAAAAATAAACTTGCTAGTATTATGCAAATTAAAGTACATATACTTTAAAAGCCATTGAAATTGTAATAATAATTAAGATTACAATTAAATAATCCAAGATATAATTAATTATTTTACGGCTATTAAATACTTCTTTAGTAATAAAACTTGTTGTAAATGTATTTAAAGATAATCTAAGGGAAATTATTGAGATGACATACATTAAAATTAATTCAATAATTAATTGTGGTACATATCCAAGTAAGAACATATTAATATCGAAATTATTTAATGTAAAATAAAAAATCGATGCCAATGTAAATTGCATTCCTTTTGAAAATATAATAAAACTATTAAAAAATAGACCTAAAAAACTAGTAGACATCAATAATGATAAAAATATGTATATGCCAGTTATTATCAAATATAAATCATAGTTGTTTGTCGTGTTATTCCCTTTACAAAAAAATAAATATTTACAAAATTCAATTAAATTATCATTCCCATAAAAATTATAAATAATGCCAAATAGCATACCACAAACTAATAATACTAAAGTAAATGCATTGAATAATAGTTTTTCATTTCTAAATATTTTATTTAAAATACTCATAAGATATCCTCCGTTTATACACCTTATGAGTAAAGTTATTATTTATTCATTTATTTTAAATATTTTTTTTGAATACTTTTCTTTTTTATCTTTGATGCCTTTATTAGAATTGGTTTTTTTAATTTTTTGTTTATATCATCTAAAATTATATCTAATTCATCAGTTTTATTGGTGTTATTTTGATCTGAATCAAAAATAGATAATTGTTCTTTGTAATCTTTTTGATTAATCGTATTATTTAAACTTACTCCTAATAATCTTACTGCTCTACCATTATAATTGCTATCAAAAAGCATTTTCGCAGTCGATAAGATGATTTCATAATCATTTATATAGGAATTTATTGTTGTTTGACGAGTAACACTTTCAAATCTTGTGTATTTGATTGTTATTGAAATAGAATTTGAAATAAGATTTCTGTTTTTAGCTCTTAATGAAACTTTTTTTGCGAGTTTTTTCAATGTATCATATAAAATTACTTCATCATAAGTATCATATAATAAAGTGGTAGAATTACCAACAGATTTTAATTCGTTTTGTTGAGGATCGACCATTCTTGAATCAATACCGTTAGCTTTTCGATATAATAATAAAGCATTTTTTCCAACGATTTGTCTCAAAATATCATAGTTAGAATAATCGGCAATATCTTTAATTGTATTTATACCAGCTTCTTTTAATTTAATTGTTGTCTTTTTTCCAATACCAAACATATTTTGAATATCTAATGGCCACATTAATTCTTTTAAATTTGATCTTGTTAAAACTGTAATACCCATTGGCTTTTTCATATCACTAGCCATTTTTGCTAAAAATTTATTTGGTGAAATGCCGATTGAACATTTTAAATGTAATTGTTCATAGACATCATATTGAATCTGTTTAGCTAATTCTATTGGATGGCATTTTTTTTCTTGAATGATTTTAGTTACATCTACATAACATTCATCAATACTAGCAACTTCTAAAATATCACTATATGAAGCAATAATATTAAAAAAATCATTGGATAATTGGTGATAATATTCAAAATCAACAGGTAATACGATTAAATCTTTACATTTTTGATATGCTTGAAATAAGGGCATTGCAGAATGAATTCCAAATTTTCTAGCTTCGTAAGAGGCTGTTGTAATAATACTGCGACGTGATTGGCCAGAAATAACTAATGGCTTATTTTTTAATTTAGGATTACGGGCTATTTCTGCGCTTGCATAAAATGCATTTAGATCAATATGAAAAATAACTTGCATAGTCAGCTGCTCCAATAAAAATAAATTGTAGATAAATCACTTTTAAGCAATGTATAACTAACATTGCCAAAATAGAAAAAATTATAGCTATTACCAGAATTATTTTAATATTTTTATGCATATTTATTCTCAAGCCTCCTACCAGCACATTTTAAAACAAGATAACCCGTTAAAATAAGGATTATTTTTTAAAAGTATTTTTATAGTTACATATTTATTGTTGCTTTCATTAATTATTATACTAATTTTTTCTTAACATGGAAGCCTAATTCAGTTTAAAAGGTGCTAAAGAGCACCTTTTTATTACTCATCCATTTCTAACATCCATTCAATATATAATCCGTATCCAAGCATTGGATTATTACCAGAAACATGTGTAACACAACCAATGATTTTATCATTTTGAATAATTGGAGATCCACTCATTCCTTGAACGATTCCATTTGCCTGTGTTGTTACTGCTTGGTCGACAACTTTAAATTCAATACCTTTTTCATTGATTGAATCTTGCCGATTTAGTTTTGTGATTTCAATTTCACATTTTTGGATTTTTTGACCATCTAATACTGTTAGAAAGTATGCCTTTCCTAATTTAATTTCATCGATGTCTGCTGTTTCAAAAGATTTCCTTTTAGAAATATCGTAATTATAAGTTCCATAAATTCCAAATTGATTATGGCTGTTTATACTACCTATTTCAAGATTAGAAATATCAGCAATTTTATTTCCGGAATGATTAGGTGTGGCTTTTTTTATACTTGTAACAGTACTTTCAAAAATTTTCCCTGATTGTAGTAAATCAGTGGTTAATGCAGTATCTTCCATAGCATGACCTAAAGCTCCAAAACTTTGCTTATCAGGATTATAAAAAGTAATGGTTCCTATACCATTAATTGCATCTTTAACATATAAACCGGTAGTAAATTGGTTGTTTTCATAAATAACTTTTAGTGTTTTGTGTATTCTTTTGTTATTTCTAATTATTATGACATCAAAATTTTCTTTTAATCCCCCACTATTTTTAATTTGCTCACTTAATTCACTAATAGTAGTTATCTCTTTACCTTCGATTTCAATAATTTTATCACCAATTTTAAATTCACTTTTTATAGGATTATAAATATTATTTTTCGTTTTTACTTCATATCCTCCAGTTATCATTACTCCTTGATAATCTAATTCAATTCCAATTGAATCACCACCAGGAATTAATGGAATAGCATATGTTGTAATTGGGTTAAAAATGGATAAAATAACAGCTAGAGAAAGAATTAGCTTTTTAAAAAACATCGAAGCCAAACCTCCTTGTAACTTACGTTACATCTTAGTTTGGCTTGTGTACTTATAATTATTCACTACTCAGTTTTAATTTTTTAGCATGATCAATTGATTCTTTTGATATATTTTTTCCTGAGATAAGTTTAGCAATTTCTAAAATACTTTTTTCTTCATTCAATTCACTAACTTTAACCGTTGTATTATTATCACTACTTGTCTTTTCAATTAAATAATGATAATTAGCAAAACTGGCAACTTGAGCTAAATGACTAATGCATAATACTTGGTAATTTTTAGCAATCAATTTCATTTTGGCACCGATACTCTCGGCTACTTTACCACTAACACCGGTATCAGCCTCATCAAAAATTATTGTTTCAAGAGAACTAGAAGCTAGTGATAATGTTTTTATTGCAAGCATAATTCGAGACATTTCTCCACCTGAAGCAATTTTATTTAATGGCTGTAAGGTTTGACCAGAATTTGTAGAAACTAAGAAAGTAATAATATCTTGACCGTTTTTTTGGAGTGTGCCTTTTTGAATATTTATTTCAAATATAACTTTTTCTAAATATAACGATTTTAATTGTTCCATTACTTCATTTGTAAACTCTAAAGCTTTTTGTTTACGTAAAGTTGTTATTTTTTCTGCACATTGATTAACTTCGGCTGAAATTGAGTCTAATTTTGATTTTAATTCATTAATATATGTTTCACGATTAGTAAATGAAAGAATTTTTTCTTCAATTACTTTTTTTTCATCTAAAATAGTATTAATTGATTGTCCATATTTTCTTTTTAAACGATTGAGTTTAAATAATGTTTCTTGAATTTCATTTAAACGAAATTCATCAAAATCAGTTTGATTATACTCATCTAACACAGCATCATTTAAATCAATTAAATTATAATATAAATCATACATTTGTTCAAAAATTTGGTGATAATTTGCTTGTTGATTTAATGTTTCTAATTCATTTAATGCATTATTTAATGTAGAAATTACTCCTTGATTGCCTTCCATGTACTGGCGATAATTATTAATTTTTTCGTTAGTTTTTTCAAAATTAAGTAATCTTTTTTTCTCAGCCTCTAATTTTTCTTCATCTATTTCTGTAAGATTTAAACTATTTATTTCGGATAATTGACTTTGATAATATTCTAGTTGCTCATCACTTAATTCTTCTTCAATTGTTTTTTGATAAGTTTTATTTATATCAATGTATTTTTGATATATTTCTTTGTATTTTTGTTTTAGTAATACAAGTGGTTTACCAATATAATCATCTAGTATATTGATATGATTGTTACTATCGAATAATGTATGTGTTTCAAACTGTGAATGAATATCAACTAATTCTTTCATGATAGATTTAAGAGCCATGGTAGAAACATTGCGATAATTAATTTTAATTGTCGTTTTATTATTACGATTAAAAGATTTAGACACAATTAGTTTATCATCATAATCGATACGATATTCTTTTAATTTATCTAAGACGGTTGAATTATCTTTAATTGAAAAAACACCTTCAATAAAAGCTTCATCAGCTTCACTTTTAATAAAATTAGTTTGACTACGATTTCCACATAATTGACCAATAGCATCAATAATTATTGATTTACCTGCACCAGTTTCACCGGTCAATACCGTCATTTGATCATGAAAATCGATTTGTAACTGATCAATAATCGCAAAATTTTCTATATAAATACTCTCTAACATTGTATCACCTATCCTTTAAAGCAATTATGAGCTGCATTTACTACGCTTTCAACATCGATGACGACATTTTCATCACCTTTTATAAATAAACCTAAAAACTCAATATTTCCCTCACCACCAGTAATTGGAGAATAAGTAAGCTTAGTCAAAGTAAAACCATCTTCCTTAGCAAACTTAATAACATCTTTAATTACTCGACAATGAATTTCTTTGTCTTTAACAATTCCTTTTTTACCCACATCGTCTTTACCGGCCTCAAATTGTGGCTTAATTAAAGCAACAACTTGATTATTTGTTTTTAATATATTTTTTAAAGCATTAAAAATATGTTTCAATGAAATAAATGAAACATCGATTGATGCAAAAGTTGGTAATCCTTCTTGGAATAAATCGATTGTTGCATAACGGAAATTTGTTTTTTCTTTAACAATTACACGAGGATCATTTCTAAGTTTCCAAACTAATTGGTTAGTACCTACATCAACTGCATATACTAATTTTGCCCCATTTTGCAAAGCACAATCAGTAAATCCGCCAGTTGAACTACCGATATCCACCATAATTTCATCTTTAATGTTTAAAGAAAATTCTTTTAGCGCTTTTTCTAATTTTAAGCCACCTCGAGATACATATGGCATAATATTTCCTTTAACATGTAAATTGGAGTCAACTGGAATTTTTGTTCCTGGTTTATCAATAATGTCATAATCATCATGAACTATTCCAGCCATAATGGCACGTTTAGCTTTTTCACGGGAATCAAAAAAGCCTTGTTCAACTAGTAAAACATCAATTCTCTCTTTTTTCATCAATTATCTCCTTAACTTTTTGATAAAATGATTCCATATCTAATCTTTCATCTTTTAAAATTTCATCAACACTTCCCTGAACTGAAAAATGATCATCAACTCCAAAGCTATAAACTCTTTTTAAAATGTTATTTTGGCTATAATAATATGCAATATTGCTTGCTAAGGAGTTAATTTTTAATTCGGTTTCATAGATGATTAAAGGTTTATCATCAGCTATATGATTTAACATTTCAAAATCCATTGGCTTAATAAATAAAGCATCTACCAATCTAATTTTAATATGTTTATTTTTAAAATAACTACGAATCATATTAACATTTTGGCCATAACTAACAATTGTACAATCATAGTCATTGTCATTTTCAATAAACCATTTACCAATCGTTAAAACTTCATCATCTGCTACAATATCATTTTTAATATCTCCACGTGGAATTCTTAAAATATAAGGATGATCATTATTTTTGATATATGTATTAATAAATTTTTTAGCATCTTTGCTATTACTTGGTGTACAAATAATCACATTAGGTAATGGATTTAAAATTCCTAGATCAAATACACCATGATGTGTTGGTCCATCAGCTCCCACAAAACCACAACGATCGACACAAATCAAACAGCCTAAATCCATTCTTGCAATATCATGATTGATTTGATCATAAGCACGTTGCAAGAAAGATGAATATACTGAAATAAATGGTTTTTTCTTAGCTATTGCTAAACCTGCTGTAAATGTTAAGGCATGTTCTTCTGCTATTCCAACATCAAAACTGCGATTTGGGAAATGTTCAAATAGATTATCCATGCAAGAGCCATGAATCATAGCGGGAGTTATTGCAACTACATCTTTATCTTTGGTCATATTTAATTCAATATGATCAGCAACCATTTTTGACCAACTAATTTTATCTTTAGATGGTGGTGTTTTAATTGTTCCATCATCAATATTAAACGGTGCTATTCCATGCCAATTTCCTTTAAAATCATTTTCAGCATATTTATAACCACGACCTTTTTTAGTTACAATATGAATGACGACACTTGATTTAGATTTTTTAGCTAAATTTAAAACTCTTATCAAATCTTCAAAGTCATGACCATTAACTGGTCCTAAATAATCAACTCCAAAATCCTCAAAAATCGTATCATCAATTAAGCCATGTTTTATAAAGTCTTTAACTCGCTTAGAAATATTAAAAATCATTTGACCAAATTTATTTTTTGCAGTAATGTTTCGGTAATCTTGTTTTAAATTATTATACGTTCCACTTAATCTTACAGAAGATAAAAATTCACCAAAACCACCAACACTTTTACCAATTGCCATTTGGTTATCGTTTAAAATAATTATTACTTTATTTTTAATCGAACCTAGATGATTTAAAGCTTCTAACGATTCACCGCCAACCATAGCAGCATCACCAATGACAGGAATCACCTCATAATCTTGATTATCTAAATCACGAGCAATAGCCATTGCAACAGCGGCACTTAAAGCAGTTGAAGAATGCCCAGCTTCCCAAACGTCATGTTTACTTTCTATCCTTTTTTGAAAACCAGATAAGCCATTATATTTACGCAAAGTATCAAAGCAATTAGCTCTTCCAGTTAATATTTTATGAACATATGATTGATGACCAACATCAAAAAATATTTTATCTTTTGGGGAATTGAAAACATAATGCAAGGCAATGGTTAATTCTACAACTCCTAAATTACTAGAAAGATGTCCCCCAGTTTTTGAAATATTAGTAATCAAAAACTCACGGATATCACTAGATAATTGATTTAATTGTCTAATATCCAACTCTTTTAAAAAAGAGGGATCTTTTATACTGTTTAGATCCATTATTTCACTCTTCTCTTTAATTTTTCCAGTACTTCTAAAATTAATTCATGATTAATTTTTAATTTATTTATTAATGTAATGGCATCATTAAAATAGCAATCAACTATCTCTTGTGACTTTTCAACTCCCATCAATGTAACATAAGTCGATTTATTATTTTCAATATCACTACCAACATTTTTCCCTAATACTTTACTATTACCAACTACATCTAAAATATCATCTTGAATTTGAAACGCTAAACCAATTTTGTAACCAATTTCTTTAAATGTTTCTAAATCATCAACATTAGCAATTAAAGCACCCATTTGCATTGAAGCACTAATTAAATCACCAGTTTTATGATGATGAATTAAATCCAATTCTTTACGATTTGCTTTTTTATTTTCAAATTCAATATCTAGGGCTTGTCCTAAAATCATACCATTTACACCACTAGCTTGATATAAAATACTTAATAATCCAATTTTTAATTCATTACTATATTCTGCTTTTAAAATGACATTAATTGCTTCATTTAATAAACCATCTCCGGCTAGAATTGCAGTTGCCTCATCAAATTCTTTATGACAAGTAGGCTTACCACGTCTTAAATCATCATTATCCATGCCTGGTAAATCATCATGAATCAATGAATATGTATGAATCATTTCAATTGCACAGGCAGCATCTAGATAGTCACGATAATTTAACCCATAACTTTGAATTATTCTAAGCATTAATAATGGGCGGATTCTTTTCCCACCTGCAAGTAATGAATATTTCATTGCGTCTTTAACTTTGGAATCTTGAAAACAATCAGTAATTTGCATTAATCTAGTATTTATATTTTGAATTATTTGTTCCATGTTATTCCTCAAGATTCAAATCCTGGAGTTTACCATCTACTAAAATTTTTGCTACTTTGTTTTCGATTCCTTCTAATTTATCATTACAAAGTTTAGTTAATTGAATTCCTTCTTGAAACAATTCAACACTTTTTTCTAATGATATTTGATTATCTTCTAATGCACTTACAATTTCTTCAAGACGTTTCATCGCCTGTTCAAAAGTAATATTTTCCATAATTAACCTCTACTCAATGATGGCATTTTTACTGCCATCTTTCATTTTTATTTTAATTTTATCGCCTGTTTTTAGCTCATTTACAGCTAAAACAACATCGTCTTCTTTTAAGATAATTGCATACCCACGTTCTAATACTTTTAGTGGTGAAAGGGTATTTAATTTAGATAATGTATAATATAGTTTTTCTTTTTCATATTTTATTTTTTGTTTGATTAATTGTTCCATTGTTTGATTAATCAAGCTAAGATGATTTTTTTGTTCAAGGGTAAATAAATTTGTTTGATGGTTAAAAGTTTGAATTAAATTTTTAGTTTTATTACTTTGATAATTCAAATTATGAATAAAAATATCTTTTAATCGATCAGATAAATAATCAATTTTAATTTTTTTATCTTCAAACAATTTATTGGGATTTTTAAATAAATAGAAAGTATTTAATTTCGTTAATACTTGTCTATTTAGAGTTATTTTTTGTTTAATTAATGTATTTAATGTGTAATTAATGTTATTTACACTTTGCTTTAATTCAATTAAATCTGGTGTTGCTTTAATTCCAGCAGCAGTTGGTGTGGCACAACGATAATCTGCGACAAAATCACAGATTGTAAAATCAATTTCATGACCAACACCACTAATGATTGGGGTTTTACAACTATAAATTGCTCTAGCTAAAGCTTCTTCGTTAAAATTCCATAAATCTTCTAAAGTTCCTCCGCCTCGAGCTATAATAATAGTATCAAAACCTAACGTATCAACATAATTTAAAGCTTTAATAATATGTAAATATGCCCCTTTTCCTTGGACTGGAATTGGAAAAACAATAACTCGCACAACCGGAAATCTTAATTTGATTGTTCTTACGATATCTGCAAGCGCTGCACTTGGATATGCTGACAAAACAGCAAT
Source organism: Thomasclavelia spiroformis (assembly GCA_018369555.1). Classification (GTDB taxonomy): domain Bacteria; phylum Bacillota_I; class Bacilli_A; order Erysipelotrichales; family Coprobacillaceae; genus Thomasclavelia; species Thomasclavelia spiroformis_A. The sequence continues at coordinate 18,199 of JAGZCC010000001.1, read as the reverse complement.
TTTATTTGGAAACTTTGGTATTTTATGTTTATGTTCTTGATCAAACAAACCTTCTAAGGCTAATGCTTTTTTTAGTTGCTCATATCGTAGATATAAGTTACCTAAACCATCTTGTTCAATATTATCAACGTATAGTTGATATGTTCCGGCAACATCATATACAGAAACACTTGCTTGAATCAAAACTTTCATCCCATTTTCTAATTCGAATGGTAATTTTCGTGCTTTTGAGGCAAACATAACAGCATTGATTCTAGATGTTTCATCTTTTAAAGTGAAATAAAGATGTCCTGAACTATGATGTTTAAAATTTGAAACTTCACCTTTGATTAAAATTTTTTGCAATTGTTCATCGCTATCTATTTTAACTTTTAGATAACGATTTAGTGCACTAACAGTTAAGTATCTTTTTTCCATTATTTAATTTTATTTAATATTCCATTTACAAATTTATAAACATCATCATCACAATACTTCTTAGATAATTCAACTGCTTCATTAATAACAACTTCTTTACGTTGATCTGTCTCTAATAATTCATAGCAACCAACCAATAAAATTGCAAGCTCCATTTTAGATAATCGATCAATAGACCATCCTTTTTTTAAGTGTTTTGCAACTTCTTCTTTGTATTTTTCAAGATTATTAATAATGCTATTAATAAACATCGCACAATAATCATAATCATCTTTATCATTAGCTAGTTCTTTATCACTATCTAAGTAATTGTAAATTTCTTCTTCTGTTATATCTATAAGCAATTTTTGGTAAATTGCAATAACCGTTTTTTCTCTAATTAATTTTTTTCTATATTTCTTCATTCAAACCGTCCTTCCAAAATATCTATAATGATTTTACCATATTTGTATATTAAAATAAATGAATAATAAAAAGATTATCGAAAGATAATCTTTAAAAGTTTATGCCCTTAATCTCAATATTGACTTTAATGTTTTTGATTCCTGTCATTTCAAAACAACTTTGAATAATTTTATTTTGTAATGCAGCAGTCGTAGTTGTAACATTTAACCCATAATCAATTAATATTGCAACATCAACAATTACTTGATTATTTTTATTAAGATGAACATTTATTGGTGCACTTCCTGGCATAGGAATTGTATTTCCTTCAAAGTATATACCTTCCATTGATTTAACAGTTTCAACAATTATTGTTTGAAAAACATTTAAACCAATATTTAAAGTGCCTAAATTTGTTTCTTTTTCGACTGAATAATATTCTTGACTCATATTAATTACTCCTTTATATACACTTATTGTATATAAAATCGAGATAAAATTCAAGCCTCACTAATAAACTTAACCTCTACTTGATATTCATTATTTGTTTTTTTCATTATCATCTTAATAATACTATTGGCATCAGTTTCTTTACCATTTTTTTTATCTACTACCACTTTAATTGTTTTATTTTCTACTTCTACAAAAGCGTTTTTAAATCCGGCCTCATTAATGATACTAGTAATCTTCTTTTCTAAAGCAGCCGTTTCTTTAGTTTCGCTAATCGAAGCTAGTGCCGAAGCGATTTCATCACTACTGCTTTTGCTAGAAGCAATAATAGCATTATTTTTACCAATTAAATCCTCACGTTCTTTATCTAAATTTTTTTGCATCATTTCAATTTGTGAAATTTTTTGATCATTTAATGATACTTGATTAGCAGTGTCTTCTGGGGGTAAAAGAATATAGTAAATTGAAAGCACTAAAATTAGGCTAAATAAGGTTAAAAAAGTAATTGCTTGTCTATTCATATTTTTTCTCCTTTATCAACTACTTTAGTATATGTTAAAAAGATAAAAATATGAAAATATATAAAAAGTGATGACTAAAATTTAATCATCACAAATCATTAACTATGCTCTACCTTGATATTTACCATCAGTTGTATTTACAATGACAACTTCTCCTTCAGAAATAAATAATGGAACTTTGATTTGATATCCAGTTTCAATGACAGCATTTTTAGTAGCACTTGTAGCTGTATCACCTTTTACAGCTGGTTCAGTTTCAATAACTTTAAAAGGAACATTGATAGGTAAAGAAACACCTAATACTTCTCCATTGTAGCTTGTTACTTCAACTTCATCACTTTCTTTTAAGAAATTAATTTCCCATTTTAAATTTTCAGCAGGAATTTCAATTTGTTCATAAGTTTCATTATCCATAAAAACTAATGCTTCTCCAGAATTATAAAGATATTGCATTTTATTTTTATCAATATGTGCTTTTTTTACTTTATCATTTCCACCAAATGTAATTTCAGTAGTTGAACCAGATCTCAAGTTCTTCATTTTAATTCTAATATTTGCAGCAGCACGAGCTGTTTTATTATGTGAATAATCTAATACAATATATAAGTTACCATCATATTCAAAAGTAGTTCCTGGTCTTAAATCTCCTACGCTAATCATTAAAAAATCTCCTTATTTATAATTTACTTTGTGATTATATCAAAAAAATATAACAAAGTGAAGTGATTTTCATTGATTATTGATATTCAAAGGATAATATTAAAAGTGTATCAAGCTCGATTTCTAAATTAAAGCGATATTTATCATTATTTTTCTTTACTGTAGTTTCAATATAATAATAATCTCCAAAATCATCAACGGTATAATCAATCGTATAATTTTCAACCTCAATTACATTACTTAACAAAATATCATTTAAAATCATTTCTTTATAATATCTTATAATACTAAGTTCTATTAGACGCTCAGTATTTAGCTTTTTTGTTCTTTTAATTGCTCGATCATTATCAATAATATTAAGATAAAAGACACCAATGTTTAAAACTAAAACCATAAAAACTATCAAAACAACTTGTAAAATAGAACCGTTTGATTTATTTAACCGTTTCATTACTATTATCCTCAATAATTTCTGCATTATTTTGTTGATAATCAACAGCAATTAAATAATAATATTTATTTTTATCATCACTTAAATACATATAAATATTTTTATCACGTCTATAAAAATTCAATTTTTTAACATCTCTAATAAGAATATCAAATCCTGGTTCTTTAACAACTCGATTTTTATTTAAAGAAAGTGTGTATGTTTTATTATCGGTGTCTAAATACGTTAAATTTTCATCTATTTTAATATCTTTTGCGGTATATAAAATTTTAGTAATTTGCTTTGCTCCAATAGCATAAAAACTAGAATTAATATCAATTTTATTTTTACTATTAACTATTTTAACGATTGGTAATATATTTATTACAATCAATAAACAAATAGCTAGAGAAAATAACACCTCAATTAATGTAAAACCTCTTCTATTAATGAATCTAACTCGTTTGTTTTCCATAATTCTAATTCCTTATCATTTTGTAATTTTAAATATTCATAATATTCTTGATTAATAAATTGATAATGTTTTAAACCGCTAACATAACTACTAAAGATTATTACTACAGAACCTACAAAAATGCTAAAAGCTAATAAAGTTTCGATTAATGTCATACCTTTACTCTTTAACATAAAACACTCCACTTCCTACATTAAACACAATACTTCTACAAGTATATTTATCACATAAGTTTAAAGTATTTCCAGAATTAATATTGCCATTTTTATTAAAATACAACTCAAAGCTATTTTTAAAATAATAATTTTTATCTAATTTGAGGATATGTTTTTTTTCATTATCATAACTTATCTGATTTTTTTCAATAATTATGGTTATCTTTTGGTGATTTATTAGTGCTTCAGTTTTAGCATCTTGTAATAAAGAAATCACTTGATTACACTGTTGTTCAAGCGATAAATGTACGGGTGACAAACATGCATATTTTAATGTAAATAAACTAAGAATAATAATTACACTAATTGAAAAAATAACTTCAATTAGTGTAAAACCTCGATTATTCGGCATATGCTTGACCATCAGTAATGGATATTTTTAATCCACTTGGACATGTTACTTGTTTTTCTGTTAAATACGGATGCGCCCCCGATGTTAAATCAGAAATACTGGTTGGTAGATGACCATGCTCGATTTCATATAATACTATTTGTGAGTTAACTACTTCAACTTGAGCTTCACAGCTTTTTTCTTTAACGATTCGATTTTTACTTGTTACATTAGGGATAACAAGTAATAAAATAACTAAAATAACTGAAATACAAAATATCATTTCAATTAATGTAAACCCTTTTCTTTTCATTGTGACCTCCTATAAATTACTAATGACTGACATCATGGGGATAATGATTGAAACATAAACTAAAATAACAAAAGTCGCAGTAAAGCCATAAACCACAGGGATAATTATTTTAATCACTTTGGCAATTTTAAAATGTAGCGTATCAAGTGAAATTTTCAAATAATTATTAAGTGATTTATTAGTTTGATTATCATGGATTAATATTTTGAAACTTGCAATAAATAATGGTTCAAAATAATTAAAATTAGATATAATTTCTGCAAGTGACTCCCCTTTTAAAATTTGTGTATATATTTCATAAATTAACATTTTAATATCACTATCATCGATTTGATGGTAAAGCATAATAATTATATCAGTAGTATCATAACCGCTAACTAATAATTCATTATAATAAAGAGCAAATTTGATGGAATAATACTTTTGAATAATATTTTTAATTATAAAACTATGATTAATAAAAAAATCAATTAATTGAAAATATTGTTTATTTATTGCATATACTGTCATAAAACATAAGCTAATAAAAATAATAAGTAAACTAACAATTAAAATAGGAACAATTTTAAACAACATAAACATAAAACTGGTTATTAAAGTAGGTTCAATTGCAAACTCACTAAATAATTGCATGATTGATGGTAAAAGCGCATATACAATAAATAATGAAAACATCATCAAAAAAATAATCAACAACGCAGGATACGTTAATTCTTTTTTTAATTTCATAAATGTATTATCTTTTGCTTTACAAATATCAACACTTTGAATAATTGCTATAGATAAATTATTTTTAATTCGAAAAAATTTAAAATATTCTTTAAAAGTTTTATTAAAATCACATTCTAAAATTGCTTCATCTAAACTTTTACCAGCATTTAATTTTAAATTTAATTTTTCAATTAGATCATTATTATAAATATATTTACACATATTTAAAACGTCTTGAATTAAATATCCTTGCTCTAAAAAATTTGCAATAGTTTCTAAAAAACGATATTCTTCATTCATATAAGATGCCCGCCAACTGATTTTGATCAACTAAATCATTCTCTAATAAATATCTTGCATTATCTTTAAAGGTAGTGTAATTAACACAATTATTTTTAAAAAAATGTTTGATCATTGAACGATTTAAATATTCAACTAAAATAATCGGTTCATGAGTATTTTTTTGATAGAGTATTTTTTGTGCCATTACGCCGATTAAAACATCTTCAACATCAATTTTCAAAACTCCTAAATTTAATAATCTACGAATAGTTGTAAGACAGTTAGTAGAATGAATCGTGGTTAATACTAAATGTCCGGTTAATGCACAAGTTATCGCTAATTTTGCTGTTTGTTCATCACGAATTTCACCAATCATAATGACATCAGGATCATGACGAAGAATTTGTTTTAATGAGTTATTGTATGTAATGCCTAATTTATCATTGATTTGAATTTGTAGACAATATGTTTTTTTTATTTCAATAGGATCTTCTAATGTAACAATGTTTTTTTGTTCAAGTTTATTTATCGTATCTAATAATGTATATAATGTTGTTGATTTTCCTGAACCAGTTGCTCCACTTACAATAAATAGACCAGCATTTAATTTTACAATTTGATTTAAAAAAATTTTTACATCTTTAAAAACTGTAAGTTCATCTAATGATAAATCACGATGATTATTTAGTATTCGAACAACAATACTATCAATATCTTTTCCAGGTAAACTTGAAACACGTAAATAATATATTTTGTTTTCGTATGTATAGTTTATGTGGCCAGTTTGTGGCATTAATTGATAATTGATATCAATATTAGATTTAAAACGGATATAATTGATTAATTTTATTCCTAAATGATAATCAATTACATCATATTGAGACAAACGACCATTTTGTCTAAAAGATATAATGCATTGTTGTCTTAATAAAAAATGAATATCTGATGTTTTATATGAGATGGCGTGATTTATTATTTTTTCAAATAAGTCATTCATATTTTTCCCTCCTATTACCATATACGTTTTTAGATTCAAAATTACTGCTAATTAAAAAAATATTTTTTGTTTAATGCCATAAAATAGCAAATCAATATATGTTTTATCAATTGATTTTAAAAATACAATGTACTATAATTTTATTGGACATTTAAATAAGATAAGGAGAACATTATGAAAATTTCACAAGATATTCATTATATTGGTGTAAATGATCACCAAGTTGATTTGTTTGAGGGACAATATATTGTGCCAAATGGAATGGCATACAACTCTTATGTAATCATGGATGAAAAAATTGCAGTAATGGATACTGTTGATATTAATTTTACCCATGAATGGCTAGATAATTTAGATGATGTATTAAATGGAAAAAATCCAGATTATTTAATTGTACAACATATGGAACCTGATCATTCAGCTAATATTTTAAACTTTATTAAAACATATCCTGATGCAACTATTGTTGCAAATGCAAAAACATTTGTAATGATGAATCAATTTTTTGATTTAGATTCATCAGTAAAAAAACTTGAAGTAAAAAATGGTGAAACATTATCTTTAGGTCAACATGATTTAACTTTTGTATTTGCACCAATGGTACACTGGCCTGAGGTTATGGTTACATATGACAGTAAAGATAAAGTATTATTTTCTGCAGATGGTTTTGGAAAATTTGGTGCTAATGATGTAGAAGAAGATTGGGCATGTGAAGCGCGTCGTTATTATATCGGTATTGTTGGAAAATACGGAGCTCAAGTACAAGCATTATTAAAAAAAGCAGCAGCTTTAGATATACAAATAATTTGCCCGTTACATGGTCCAGTTTTAACAGAAAATTTAGGATATTATTTAAATTTATATAATATTTGGTCTTCATATAGTGTTGAAAGTGAAGGAGTTGTTATTGCATATACATCAGTGTATGGAAATACTAAAAAAGCAGTTGAATTACTTGCAGAAAAACTAAAAGAAAAAGGTTGTCCAAAAGTTTCAATTCATGACTTAGCTCGTGATGATATTGCCGAAGCAGTTGAAGATGCGTTCCGTTATGGTAAATTAGTTTTGGCTACAACTACATATAATGCGGATGTTTTTCCATTTATGAAAGAATTTATCAATCATTTAACAGAAAGAAATTTTCAAAATCGAACTGTTGCTTTAATTGAAAATGGTTCTTGGGCGCCACTTGCTAATAAAACAATGAAAGAAATGCTTTCAGGATGCAAAAATATTACATTTACAAATAATTCAATAACAATTAAATCAGCAGTAAAAAATGATACAATTGAAGATATTGATAAATTATCTGACGAATTATGTCAAGATTACATTGCACAATCAGATGATAAAGCTAATAAGCATGATATGAGCGCATTATTTAAAATTGGCTATGGTTTATATGTTATTACAAGTAATGATGGAAAAAAGGATAATGGTTTAATTGTTAATACAGTTACCCAAGTAAGTGATTCACCAAATCGTGTGGCGGTAAATATTAATAAACAAAATTATTCTCATCATGTAATTAAACAAACCGGAAAACTTAATGTTAACTGTTTATCAGTTGAAGCACCATTTAGCATTTTTGAACGATTTGGTTTCCAAAGTGGAAGAACAGTTGATAAGTTTGCTGATTTAAGACCACTTTATTCTGACAATGGCTTAGCCTTTTTACCTAGATATATTAATGCTTTCATGTCCTTGGAAGTAGAAAATTATGTTGATTTAGATACGCATGGAATGTTCATATGTAAGGTTAGTGAAGCTCGTGTAATGTCTGATAAAGAAACAATGAGCTACAATTATTATCAAGAACATGTTAAACCCAAACCAAATACTGATGGAAAAAAAGGATTTGTATGTAAAGTTTGCGGATATATTTATGAAGGTGATACACTACCTGATGATTATATTTGTCCATTGTGTAAACACGGCGTAGCTGATTTTGAACCAATTGAAGATTAGTTGAAATAAAATATCCGGATATTAATTACGGGTATTTTTGTAATTATATAAGGAGTTAGAGGATGAAAAAATATATTGATTTACATATGCATTCTAAATATAGTGATGATGGTGAATTTGAACCAGTTGAATTAGTTGAACAATGTCATAAACAAAATATTAAAATTATGGCGATTGCTGATCATAATAGTACTAGAGGAATTGAAGATGCAAAAAAAATGGCTAATACATTAAATATCACTTACATTCCTGCAATTGAAATAGATTGTAGTTATAATGGTATTAATTTACATGTTTTAGGTTATGGAATTAATTATCAACATGAAGAATTTAAATCATTGGAAAACAATATTTTAAATCAAGAACTTAAAAATTCAAAAGAGAAACTTAAATTAACTACTAAGCTAGGGTTCGATGTTGATCAAAAAGCTTTAAAAAAATTAAGCACTAATGACATATATACTGGTGAGATGTTTGCTGAAATACTATTAAATGATCAACGTTATTTGAATCATCCGTTATTAAAGCCATATCGCAAAGGTGGCAATCGTAGTGATAACCCATACGTTAATTTCTATTGGGATTATTATGCTCAAGGTAAACCATGTTATACAAAAATGCAATATCCAACATTAGAAGAAACAATTGAATTAATAAAAAAGCATGGTGGTATTGCAATATTGGCACATCCTGGCAATAATTTAAAAGATAAATTTGAATTATTTGATGATATGGTAAAGCTAGGCTTAAATGGAGTTGAAGTATTCAGCAACTATCATGATAAAGAAACTGTTCAATATTTTTATCAAGCCGGTTTGAAATATAATTTGTTAATTACATGTGGCAGTGATTATCACGGTAAAACTAAGCCCTCGATTGAATTAGGCGAATGCCACTGTACAATTGATGAAAAGGTAATTGAAGACCAGTTGAAAAAATACCATTTAATATAAAGAGCTTACTAATGTAAGCTTTTTATATTAAATGGTAAACTGCGTTACACTGTCACTAAAAAACATTTTAAATTATGCAATTATCATCTGTTAACTCTATAATTAAATTCATTTCATTAATTATTGCTTTTATATTATTTAAAAAATAAACAATATAAAATATTATAATACTAAAAAATAAAAAAGTATGGTTTTCATATGTGCTTACCATACTTAAAATATTATTTTATTTTAATCGAATCAAGTTCTTTTTCAAATAATTTTTTATTTGTTAAAAAGGCAATAACCAAAATTGCAAACGAAATATCAAAAGGACTCTTTAGTGTAATAATTACAATAAATAATCCAACTATATATCCAAAAATTTGAAAAATAAATGGTTTTTTAGAAATATTATATTCATTAATTAATTTATACTGATTGACTAAATTATGCAATGTAATATAAAATGCTACAATTGCAACTAAAACATCAATAGAAAAATTAATTAAATAATTATCTATTAATAACTCTTTTACAAATAATAAAACTATATATCCACACATTGTTTGCCATAATCCAAAGATTGTATATTTTTCTAATATTTCTTTTTTAATTTCAGCAACTTGTTTTTTTGTTAATTTATCCTTTTTCATTATTTAGTGACCTTTAATTCACGTGCAGTTGTTTCTTCAATATGACTATTAAAGAATTCTTCCATTACTTTAATCATATAATATGTATCTTTAATTCCAGCTGTCTCATATGATGAATGCATTCCAAGTTGTGGTAAACCAATATCAACACTATTCATTGAAACTTGAGCCATTGCAATATTTCCTAAAGTACTACCACCAACTACATCTGAGCGATTTGCAAAAAATTGAACTGGAACATTGACATTTTTACATAATCCTTTAAAAATAGCAATACTTACAGCATCGCTCGTATATTTTTGGCCAGCATGTGATTTAACAACAACACCTTCGTTTATATATACACAATTATTTACATCTGTTTTACTTGGATGATTTGGATGCACTGCATGAGCATTATCTGCACTTAACATAAAACTTGATGCTAAAGCACGATAGTATTCTTCATCCCCCTTACCCAAAGCACTATTTACACGTTTTAAAACATCTTGTAAAAATGTAGAGCCAGCTCCTTGTTTAGTTCCTGAACCAACTTCTTCATTATCAAAGCATGCATATACATTAATAGATTTGGTATTATAACCTTTTAAAAAACCTTGTAAACTACTATATGCACATTGTAAATCATCTAACTGTGGGCAAGAAATAAATTCTTCATTTATCCCCCAAATAGATGGTTCCATTCGATTGTATAAATATAAATCACTGCCATAAATATTTTCAACATCAATATTCAATTCATCAGCAACTAATTTATTCAAGTCCCCTACTTTGCTGTCCTTACCTCCAAATAATGGCAACATATCTATTTGTTTATTATATGCATAACCATCATTTACCGCACGATTCATATGAATTGCAACATTAGGGATTAATACTAAATCACGATCAAAATTGATTAATTTAGTAAAATAATGGTCACCTTCACGCACTAAAACACGACCAGCAATTGATAAAGGACGATCAAACCAAGTAGAGCACAACATTCCACCATATCCTTCGGTGTTTAATTGCGTGTATTTCCCTTGAATTTCAATTTCAGCATTTTCCTTAATTTTGAATGTTGGTGAATCACTATGTGAAGCAGCAACATTAAAACTGTAATTACTTAAATCAGTCCCTAAATTCAAGGCAATAATACTCGAATTATTTCTTGAAACAAAATAACGTTTACCAGCTTCAATTTCCCATGCATGTCCTTCTAATAATTCTTCAAAACCATTTTCTAATAATATTTTTTTGATATTATCAACTGCATGAAAAGCAGTAGGACTTTTTTTAATAAATGACATTAATTCTTGCGATATTTTTTTATTCATAAACAAAACCTCCGTATATTAGTATAACATATCCTTCAACATATAGTTAAAGGATATGTATAAAAATTATTTTGTTTTATTTTTTTTAGCAAGAGCAGGCATAATTGCACCTAATCCAACTAAAATTATCGGTGTAATGATGTTCATTGCGATTTCAAAAGGTGTTCCTTTAAACATTCCAAGTCCACAGCAAATAGCTGTAATTGCAAAACACCACCAACCAAAAAATTTCGCAAGTTTTTGATTTTTAGTAAAGCGATATTCAGCTGGGAATTTATCAATTGCTTTACGTAAAGCAATATAAGCAACAAATACCCATAAATAACGAAGTGGCATACATACTGAATTCAACTGAGTTAAAAATTTCAAAAATGAAGTAACGCTATCAAGGCCTAAAGCTGGTATTAAGATCAATGGTGTAACAATAGCGATTACTAACCATATACCATTTACATAAGCTCCTTTATCATTTTTCTTTAATAACTTAGTTGGAATATATTGTCTTGCATCTTCATTATCCAATAACATTCTAAGTGGTGCATCGATAGAAATAACTAATGTTGATAATTGACCAATCATATTACAGATTGCATAGATAATCATAAATGTATTTCCAATACCATAATATTCACCTAGTTTTTGGAAAGACCAATAAGCTCCATTTGCAATATATGAATCAAAATTTGCATTAATATCAGCAACATTGAACATCATACCCATTGAAATTGTTCCCAATATTGCGCAAATAATAACCATGATTGCAAGAGTAATCATTCCTTTTGGAAATCCCTTAGAAGGGTTTTCTACTTTGTTTACATATGGTGAAATTTTTTCACAGCCCCCAACTGCAAAAACTAAGATGGATAACGATGTAAAGTACTCCAGTCTAAATGATGGTATTAAGTTTTTAAAACTCCAATCAATTGTCTGATATCCTCCGTTTGGATTAAGTACTGGTGCTGCCATCATCAAGATAATAAATAGAATTGACATAATAAACATTGAAGATCCTGCTAATGTCGCAAGCGATTTTAATGGGTTTAATCCACGAGATGCAACCCATGCAAAAAATAAGAAAACAGCAAGCGTAATAATTTGAACTAATCTAATGTCCAAAGAATCATAAAATGATGAATTTTGGAAAACAATCCAACTAAACGCTTTTAATCCTCCAGATGCTTTAGATGCGATATAAGGCATATGTACAACCCAATATGTCCATCCAGCATAATAAGCTAATTTAGAACCCATTGTTTCATGAATCCATGAACTAACTCCACCACCGGCATTTTTGAATGCTGAACCTAATTCTCCAACCATTAGTGCATAAGGTACAAAGTATAATGCAAACATCATGATCCAGCTAAAAATTACCTGAATACCGTTAAAGTATACAAATCCATTTACTACGTTTCCAAATCCCCAAACAGTTGAAAACGCCATAAAGGCTAAGTTATACCAAACGATTTTTTTTGAATTTGACATAAATAACCTCCATTTGATATTACATATAAATGTTTTATCTTCAAAACATTTCATGCCTTTTAATTATATCAAATTAGTATGGTTTTCCCTATTAATTTATATTTTTTTATCACTTCGATAAAAAAAAGTTGGATCAATATTAAATTTATTGTCCATCTTTTTAATGTTACATCATCAAAAACCACCACACCACATATAAACCAAACCTGTAAATCAGCCAATATACTTTAAGCCATATTGAACGCATCTTTTATACTGTTAGTTCCAGCATTTACATTAAATATCTGTGTTAATCATAACATATTCCTTATATTTTTCTCTAGTGCATCCACAGCAATTATAATAACTAACTTTAAGTGCTTTTTATAAACAAGAGATTATGTTGTTTTATTAAATTTCTTTAAATAACGATATTTTATCCAACCCACATTACCATCTTTAATAATATATGCATATATGTCATACACACCAATTAATTTCACTATATCGCCTTTTTCAACTTCAATAAAATTATCAACATAATCATCCAAACAATATAGTTTTTCCTTATTTTTATATAAAAACTCATTTTTAATTTTTAATATATTATTTGTATTAACTTGTAAACATTTAGAAAATATTTTTCCCTTCTTTAAAAGATTAACCTCAAAATCCGGCCAAGCAATTTTATGATATTTCTTTTTTTCCGTATGTACATCAATAATTGCTTGATACAAAGGAAGTGGTTGAACATTAACTTTTTCAAAGTGGACCTCATTATAATCACCAGTAATTATCAATGCATTTAATTGACTAACAAACTTTACACCTGTTCCCCCATCAATGCTTATAATTCTTTTTTTCTTATCAATAATAATATCATTATTAATTAAATGCCTATGTTGATTAGAAGTGGGTAAATGTCCAACAACAACATAATCTTCCAAACAATGACCATTTTGGAAAAATGTTTTCATTTCAATTAATGAAGTAAGTCTAGAATTTTTCCAATCTTTACGATTTTCGATGCCGGCATGAACAAAAATAAAATTATTTAAATGTAGTGTTGTTGGTAATGTCTTAAAATATTCAAAATATGGTTGCAGATATTTCTTTACTTTAGCTTGAATTAATTCAGGAGGATCTCTTTTTATATCTAACGATAATTCATTAAGGGCTTGTTTAATCATGCCGCTTTTACCTATATGATTAAGATAATTAATTACTTGTTTTGCATATTTTTGATTACTAATCATTTCCTCTAAAGCATATTCACAGTTTCCTAAAATTACATATACACGATCACTATTTTTTTGTAATTTCTGTAAATATTCAACAGTTTCAATTGTCTGATTTCCTTTTTCAATAAAATCTCCTAAAATAACTAAATAGTCATCTTTATGATAATTTACTTTTTTCAACAATTCTTTAAATCGGTCCAAATGACTATGAATATCACTAATTACAATACATCGATATTTTCCAAGAATTCTTTTTTCTAAATGCTTAACTTTTAACATATCGCCACCTCTAAACATAACTATATCATATTTAACAATTTGTTGATTAAATATTTGTTAGTTTAAATTTAAAAATCCAAGTTATTTAGATAAATAACTTGGATCTAAATTTATTTTAGATAAACTATTTTATCTAAAATATCATTTGCATATGCAAGTAACACTCCATAATTTGTCATTGCAACATTTTGATTTTTAGCCTGTTCAACACGTGACATTATATGCCGTCGATTAAACATACACCCACCACATATAATAATTAAATCATATTTTGTTAAATCATTTGGAAAATCATTACCATTTACAAAATCAATATTTGTAATTGAATAACGTTGCTTTAACATTCTTGGAATTTTGATTCTACCAATATCTTCATTTGCTGGTACATGACTACAACATTCTGCTATTAATATTTTAGCATTTTTATTAAGGTTTTTAAGTTTATTTACACTTTCAATATAATAGCTTAAATCCCCCTTGTATCCTGCCATTAAAACGGAAAATGAAGTTAGTTTACAGTTTTTAGGGATATTTTCATAAACATATTTAAACACCTGAGAGTCTGCTATAACTAAATCAGGCATTTGATTTAATTTGGTCAATGTTTCGGTTAATGTATCAACAGTTGTAGCTACAGGAATACATTTTTTATCTAATAACTCTCTTATAACTTGTACTTGGGGTAAAATCAATCTTCCTTTAGGTGCTTGAATGTCTTGAGGCATTACTAATATAACTAAATCACCCGATTTTATTAAATTTCCAAGAATGCTTTCTTTTTCATAATCATTTGAAACATTTGCTATTATTTTAGTTTTTAGTTCGTCTATGCCTTGCTTTGTTTTTGTACTTATTAAAAGTGGTTTGCATTGAATACTTTTTTCTATATTATCAATTATTTCTTCTTTTATTTCTAAATCAATTTTATTAATTACCGGAATTGTTGGTATGTGTCTATCTTTAAAATATTGCCACCAAGATAATTCTATCGTAATCTTATCGCTAAATATAATAATCGCTAAATCAATTTTTTCACTTATTTTTTTTGTTTTTTCATTTCTTAAATTTCCTAAATCACCAACATCATCAAAACCTGCCGTATCAATCAATACACAAGGACCGATGCCTTGAATTTCCATTGCTTTATAAACCGGATCAGTTGTTGTACCCGCTACATTTGAGACAATTGATACATCTTGATTTACAAAAGCATTGATTAATGACGATTTTCCACTATTACGCTTACCAAAAAAACCAATATGTATTCGATTTGCACTTGGAGTCTGATTTAAATTGCTCATTTAAAATCTAAAATCTCGCTTTCCTTGTTCAATCATTGATAAACGTTCTTTACATATTTCTTTAACTTTAGCACTAGTAATATTATTTATTTCTTTATCAATTAGTGCATTAGCTTTCGCTTTTGTATCGTCACTTGCATAGTCTTGAGCATATTCCTTTAAAGTTAATAGAGCATTTGGATGACAACAATTTGAAATTTGTCCAGATTTACATAACTGCATAAAGCGATCCCCCGTTCTGCCTTCACGATAACATGCAGTACAAAAACTTGGAATAAAATTTAGTGAACAGAGCCAATTAACAATTTCATCTAAACTACGTTTGTCACTTGTGTCAAATTGAGCAGAAGTTGTTTCATCCTCTGCCTCCGGTTTTTCATACCCACCAACACTTGTTTTAGAACCACCGCTAATTTGTGATACTCCTAATTCTAAAACTCTTTCTCTAACTCTTTTTGACTCTCGGGTTGAGATAATCATCCCTGTATATGGTACCGCCATTCTAATAACCATAACAATTTTTTCAAAAATTTCATCACTAATGGCATTAGTAAAATCATCTTTATCTATATCATCAGCAGGACAAATTCTTGGCACACTAATAGTATGTGGTCCTACACCATGGACTGCTTCTAAATGCTCTGCATGCATTAATAACCCCACAAAATCGTAACGATACATTTCCAAACCAAATAATACACCAATCCCTACATCATCAATGCCACCTTCCATTGCTCGATCCATTGCTTCAGTATGATATGCATAATCATGTTTTGGTCCGGTTGGATGTAACGCTTCGTAATTTTTTTTGTTATATGTTTCTTGAAAAAGAATATAAGTTCCTATTCCTGCTTCTTTTAATTTACGGTAATTTTCAACGGTAGTTGCGGCAATATTTACATTAACACGACGAATTGCACCATTTTTATGTTTGATTGAATAAATTGTTTTAATGCTTTCTAAAACATATTCAATTGGATTATTAATTGGATCTTCACCGGTTTCAAGAGCTAAACGTTTATGGCCCATATCTTGAAGTGCTATTACTTCTTTTTTTATTTCATCTTGAGTTAATTTTTTTCTTGCAATGTGTTTATTTTTTTGGTGATATGGACAATAAACACATCCATTAACACAATAATTTGATAAATATAATGGTGCAAACAAGACAATTCGATTACCATATAATTTGTCTTTGATCATTTTTGCTACTTTTTTCATTTCGCTAATTGCTTCAGGAATATCACATTCTAAAAGCAACATCGCTTCACGATGAGTTAAACCTTTACAATCTTTTGCCCTTTCAATTAGTGAAAAAATTAATTCTCGATTATTTTTATTTTTCTTTGCATATTCAATTGTATCCAATATTTCTTGATTATCTATAAATTCTTCTGCTTGATTAGATTTTATATTATACATATTCATTCTCCTTCTTTTACTTAGGAACTATCCCTTGTAATCAAATTTACAATAATCTCCTCGCTGATACAGTATTTGATAACCTTCTTTTTTCAATGTATCAGTCAATTCATTAAGACCTTCACTAGCTTCTTGACCACTAGCTGCTTTATTATCATAAAGTAAGTATTTTTTTCTAACTTCACTAGGTGATAGATTAGGCATTACAACATTACATCCATGTTTTATTCCTTCAATTCTTCCGTTAGGATCTAATGTTGCTAGAGCAGTAGTTGCTGGTAAAAGTACATCTTTATTCATAATCCTAATTATACTTAATAAAAACAAAGTTAGGTTTAAATCACCATTTTTTTGATCTTTAAATGGAGTATCCTGATGAACTAAAAACGGTCCAATTCCTACCATTTCAGGTTGTAATTCTTTAATAAACAGTAAATCATTGATTATATGATCAATTGTTTGAAAATAACTGCCTACCATAAAACCGCATCCAGTTTGAAATCCAATTTCTTTTAAATTAGATAAACACTCGATTCTTTTTTTAAATGACATTTCATGAGGATGTAACCTATAATAATGTTCTTCATTATATGTTTCTTCTCTTAATAAATAACGGTTAGCTCCAGCATCATAATATTTTTGATATGTTTCTTTATCTTTTTCACCGAGTGATAGCGTAATTGCACAATCTGGATACAGACTTCTAATTGATTTAATGATATCAATCATTAAATCATCATCATAATACAAATCTTCCCCACTTTGTAATACAAAAGTTCGAAAGCCTAATTTGTAGCCTTCATTACAGCAAAGCATTATTTCTTCTTTACTTAAACGATAACGTAATGCTTTTAAATTACTTTTTCTAAGTCCACAATAGTAACAGTCATTTTTACAATAACTACTAATTTCAATTAATCCTCTAATATATATCTTATTTTTGAATACTTGCTTAGTGATTTTATTAGCACGTTTTTTAGCATAATTAAAATCTTGATAGTTATAGGTAGATAATAATTGTTTAAACTCATCAAAACCTAAAATACCATTAAGTTCCAATTTATCAATCAATTGTTGATTATTCATTTTCCCTTTTAGAATATAGTGCTTTAACACTAACTCCCTCTACCATTCCTAATTTTCCTGAAAGCGCACCAATTATATCATTAGGTCCATCAACAATTATCGAAATAACCGATACTTGTTTATCTTTATAGGGAACCCCCATTCTTCCAATGATATATTGATTATATTCATGTAATAAATTGTTTATTTTTTCAACATTTACAATTTCATAAACAAATATCCCAATTATTGCAAGCCTACTTTTCATTTTACCTGGTATATTGTAATTGACTCATTTAATTGGTCATTATACACTATACCTTCTCCTCTCTATCAACTTTATTTATCCGTAGTTGATGACGGTTT
>JAGZCC010000075.1 GCA_018369555.1 Thomasclavelia spiroformis | reverse complement strand
GGAAAAGAATGTCATTTAACAATTATGTTCAAAAACAAAAGCACCGTTCTGGTGCTAATGTTTAACTTTTTTTGGGACATTTTCATTTTTGCTTGACACATAATTCATTATTAATATCTTTGATATTTTAAAGATTTGACCGGATCCAAACGACTAGCGTAATAAGCTGGAAAACAGCTGCTAAGTAATCCAAAAAGCAATGCTCCTATATATATAATCATCAATAATTTATTATCAATTTGAATAAAGACCTCAGATAATTTCAATTGCAATCCCATTTCAACAATCTCATTGATTAAATTAACCAAGCGGTTAAAGATTAA
This sequence comes from Thomasclavelia spiroformis, assembly GCA_018369555.1. Lineage (GTDB taxonomy): Bacteria > Bacillota_I > Bacilli_A > Erysipelotrichales > Coprobacillaceae > Thomasclavelia > Thomasclavelia spiroformis_A. The sequence continues at coordinate 9,260 of JAGZCC010000075.1, read as the reverse complement.
ATATGATAACAAATATGCTATGGTAATCACCATAAAACATTCAAGCAAAACTAATAATCGAAGTTGTAATTTACTAGCTCCCAAGCACCTAAAAATCCCAATATCTTTTGTCTTTTCAACAACTGATAAATACAATACTTCTCCAATCAAAAAACATGCCGATACAATTGCAAGTAAAGAAAACAAAATCAATACCCGATGTACCTGTAACAAAAAACTATCAATTCTAGCACTAATATCATCACCAGCAACTTTAAATTCAAACTTTTTATTTTCTTTTCTTAATTTTTCTAAACTATCATCAACATTAACTTGATTATCAATATTAATCATTCCTATCGAAAAAACAAGCTCATTAATATCTTGATTAAATACCTCACTCACCTGTTTAACATTAGCTAATTCATTAATATAAATAGTATCAAAAACTGTAGTTTCATTGCTGATTCCTACTACTTTTAAAATAACTCTTTTAATAATATCACCATGTAAATAATAGCCATATACCTCTTTATTCAATAATTGTTGATAATCTTTATTTAAATGAATTGCTGTAGTTTTTGATAAAACAATCTCATTATCATTCCTAATTTCTCTTCCTTTTTCTAACTTATTATTTTTTAATTCCTTTGTCATATCACTAATATAAACAGTTTTATCACTTTGATAACTTTCCTGTAAAGATACCCCCATAAACTCATAATCTTTCATTTCACCATACAAATATGTAATATCTTTATTATTTTTTAAATCAACTAAATCCTGATACTTCAAAGGTATATCATTACGTGTTTGTAACGATACAAGCTGACTTGGAAAAATATTGCTAAGTTGTTTTTGAATTTGTTTAGTTAAAGAATCACTCAAAGTAAAAGTAATCATAATACATAGTAGTGCCATTACAACACCTGTTACAATTTTTGTATTTCTAAAAAAATTAGCACGATATTGCATTAATACTAGCTTACACATATCAAAAGGATTTTTCTTTTCTTTAAGACGGCAATAAAAATTATCACTTTTATCCCTTCTATATTTACCTAATAATTTACCATTTTGAAAAGTAAATATTTGATCTGCATAGCGATAAGCAAGCTGCTTATTATGAGTAATTACAATTACTAATCGTTCTTTTGCTTCTTGTTTTAATAATTCAAAAATCATTTCTGCATTTTCATCATCTAAAGACCCTGTTGGTTCATCACAAAGCAAAATATCTACATTTTTTATCATTGCTCTTAACATCGCTACCCTTTGTTTTTGGCCTCCTGATAAAAGTGCAGGTCTTTTTTTTAAAAAAGATGTTAGTTCTAATTTTTCACGACGATCATCTATTTCTCTTTTGAAAATTATATTACCAAAAAACTTTGGTAATATATAATTTTCCTTAGTATTTAACCAATTTATCAAATTAAAATTTTGAAAAATAAATCCCACATGTTTTCGACAATAATTTTTAATCGTCTTAATATTTTGTTGATCAAATAATATCTCACCATCATATTCTTGATCAATTCCCCCTAAAATATTTAATAATGTTGTTTTACCACATCCTGATTTCCCTACGATTACAACCATCCCTGTACTTGGAAAACAAATTGATAGATTATCAATAATAATATCATCGTATCGTTTAGATAATTTTTTTATCTCTAACATCTTAATTAATCCTCCTTTAACAATACACTCATATCCATTTTACTAATTTGTAAACTCGTTATAATTCCCACTAAAAAACACGCTCCAATATAAATCAAAATCACAACAAAATATAAATCATACCTAGATAAAAATAATTTTGGTAAAACAAATAAATCCGATATCTTAAATACCCGATTACTTATCTTAAAAATATCAATCATTGTTAATAAAACTTGTGAAATTCCTATTGCAATAACACCTATTATCATCCCTATTAACATAGCTTCTTTAGCAAATAAACTTTTTGCCTTACTTAATAACAAACCATTAGATAACATTAAGCATAGGTCTCTTTTTCTTTCAATTAAAATTGTTTTTAAAATAATTGAAATCAAAATCAATGAAATACCAAAACTTATTATCAAAAAACAAACTGCAACCATTATTGCCATATCAATTAAAGTACGATAACTATCAAAATATTCATTATGTAAACTAATAACAAAATATTCACGATCATACTTTTTTAACAATTTTTGATAATGACTACTTTTAACAATTACACTTGCCTTATTAATTATCTTTTCCTGTAAGTTTTCATTAAGATAATTACCATCAGCATAAACATTAATGCCATTATTTACATTATCATTAATAATTGCACAAATGGTTAAAGAGAATTTTTGTTTATCAATAGTAAAATCAAGTTTATCATTAACTTTTATATTATATTTTTTAAATGCATCTTGATTTATCATTATTTCATTTTCACAATCAGGATAACTACCTTCAACAAAATCAATATCATTACTTTTATAAACCTGATAACTTGTCAAATCAATCTCTTTATCACTATTAAAACTTCCTAAATTGAAATCAAGTTTATAAAAAAGCTGATCAATCAATTTATCTTTTTTTAATTCCATAATTTGTTCATCACTAAAAAATATTTGATTATAATCCTTTTTAGTAATTTCTATGACATCTTTAAGTGGATCGCTATTAAAATTATTTTTTAAATATTCCCAACCACCATTTATTCCACTTATCAATAAAACAAAAGTGCAAACTGCAAAAATTTGTGAGCACAACATCATTATTACTTTATTTTTTTGATAAATTATTTGTCTTTTGATGTAAAAATTCAAATTACTTACTTTCTTAGTTATATTAAAAAAATATTTATGATAATCAATTCCATGATGAAAATCATAAATATTTTGTCTACTGTCCAAATCTATAATCATTTTAGTATATTTAGATACTAAACTATAATTATGCGAAATAATAATAACCAAATGTTTTTTTGAATACCATTTCAAAAGCTTCATTACCTCATTTGCCATTTGATCATTCAATGCTCCTGTTGGTTCATCGGCAAGTAAAATTGGCGTATTGCATAAAAAAGCTCGAACTAAACTAACTCTTTGTTTTTGACCACCTGATAATTCTCGTGGAAATTTTTTTAATAGTGATGTAATTTCTAGTCTATCACTAAATTCATATAATTTTTCAAGTGACAATGATTTTCCTTTTATCTTAGCTAATAAAATTATATTTTCTTGTATCGTTAATGACTCTACTAAATTATAAAACTGATAAACATAGCTTATATAATTATTTTGATATTCACTAATTTGATGATAATCTAATTCATAACCATCAATCAATATTCTTCCGCAACTTGGTTTTTCAATTCCAGCAATTAAATTCAATAACGTTGATTTCCCACTGCCACTTTTACCTATAATTGCTACCATTCCAGTCTTAGGAAATTTAATTGTAAAATCATTAATAACTATTTGTTTATTTTTATCATATGTATAAAATTTTGTAATATGTTCAAGTTGTAATACCATATTTTTCTCCTTATGTTATAATATCTTCGGTGATGAAAATGAATACTTTTAAATTTAGTAATGATAACAAACGTTATCATACCTTTAATTATTATTTAAAAAATAAATATCATAATAAAGTTGCAAAAGTAAGCCTTAACGCCAATTTCACTTGTCCAAATCGTGACGGCACTAAAGGAATTGGAGGATGTATTTTTTGTAGCAACAGCGGTTCTGGTGATTTTGCGGGAAATGTAAAAGATTCACTTGAAAAGCAGTTTGATGATGTTAGTACGCTCCTACAAAAAAAATGGCCTAATTGTAAATATATTGCTTATTTTCAAGCCAATAGTAATACATACGGACCTGTAGAAAAACTGCGTAATTGTATTGAACCTTTTATAAATAAAAAAGACGTAGTTGCAATTAGTATTGCCACTCGTCCTGATTGTTTAGAAGATGAAATATTAGAATATTTAGATAGTGTTAATAAACGATGCGATTTATGGATTGAATTAGGATTACAAACAATTCATGATAAAACAGCTAAATTAATTAATCGCGGTCATAGTTACTTAGAATTTATTGAGGGTTTAAATAAATTACGTCACCTTAATATCAATGTCTGCGTCCATATTATTAATGGTTTACCTTTTGAAACTTATGAGATGATGCTAACAACGGCTAAAGAAATCGGTAAATTAGATATTCAAGCTTTAAAAATTCATATGCTTTACGTAATAAAAAATACCAAGTTACATCAAATGTATCAAAATAATGAATTTACTATGCTCAATCGCGATGAATATATCGATTTAGTCACTGAACAATTAAGTTATTTGCCAGAAAACATTGTGATTGAACGTTTAACCGGAGATGGTAATGTTAATGATCTTATTGCTCCTGATTGGTCAATTAAAAAAGTCACTATTTTAAATGATATCGATAAATTAATGGTTAAAAAAAATTATGTTCAAGGATGTAATTTTGTTGAAAAATAAAAAGCCTTAAAAAGGCTTTTTATTTTTATTAAATTATTAATTTAAAAATTATATTAGTCTGTTTCGATTAATCCATAGTCACCATCATTACGACGATATACTATGCTTATAGAATCACTTTCAGCATCGCGATAAACGAAGAATGAATGTCCAATCAATTCCATTTGCATAATTGCTTCTTCCATATCCATTGGCTTAGGTGTAATAGATTTTACTTTTACTAAAACATCATCATCCGTTTCAACATCTTCAATTGAAGATAAGTTGAACGCAAGTTTATTATCTTTTGATTTACGATTTAATCTAGTTTTGTACTTTCTAATTTGCCCTTCTAATTTATCTACTACTAAATCCATTGCAGTATACAAGTCACTATCAACCACTTCAGCTCTTAAAAGTACATATTCAGTAGGAATCGTAACTTCAAGCTTTTGTCCATAAGGATAAACTCGACATAATACTTTTGCTTCAACATTGTCACTTACAATAAAATATTTATCTAATTTAGATAACTTATCAGAAATTTTTGATTCGATTGCTTCTGTGATTTCAATGTTTTTTCCTCTTACTGAAATTTTCATAAGAATTCCTCCTTTGTATATGAATATTATACAATATAAACTCATAAAATAATACTTAAATTATATATAAAATTTACATTATTTTAACCAAACACAAAAAAACACTCGATAAATCGAATATTTTTTCTATAAATATTTTTTCAAAATTTCTACTTTATCTAGTTTTTCCCATGGTAAATTGATATCACCACGTCCAAAATGACCATAAGCAGCTGTCTTTAAATAAAGCGGTTGACGTAATTGTAATGTATCAATAATTCCTCCTGGTGTTAAATCAAAGTTTTCTTTAATTGCCTTTAAAATAACATCACGGCCAACATGTTCAGTTCCATATGTTTCAATAAAAACAGAAGTAGGTTCCTTTACACCGATTGCATATGAAATTTGAATTTCAATTTTATCACATAAATCAGCTGCTACAATATTTTTAGCAATATATCTAAGCATATACGCTGCTGAACGATCAACTTTAGAAGGATCTTTCCCACTAAATGCACCACCACCATGACGAGCTGAACCACCATATGTATCAACAATAATCTTACGTCCTGTTAACCCAGTATCTCCATGAGGACCACCAATCACAAAACGTCCAGTTGGATTAATCAATACTTTATAATCAGTATTTAAATTATATTTCTTTACCACTGCATCCATTATTTCTTCTTTAATATAATGTTTAAACTCTGCTTCTTCAAAATCAGGATCATGCTGTATCGACATTAAAATCGTATCAATTCGTGGTTTATTTTCTGTATAATCAATAGTTACTTGTGCCTTCATATCAGGGCGAGCATATTTAAATTCGCCACTATCTTTCTTTTCAGTTGCAACACGCACTAAATGGTGCGCAATTGAAATTGGTAAAGGCATATACCCTTCAGTTTCTTTACAAGCAAAACCAAACATAATTCCTTGATCACCTGCTCCACCAACTACATCATTTGTGCCAAGAGCAATATCTGATGATTGTAAATCCATAACTACCTTAATTTCACATGTACGATAATCAATTCCTTTTTCATTATCATCATATCCAATATCTTTTAAAACATCACGAGCAACTTTTTCATAATCCACTTTAGCATTTGTAGTAATTTCACCACCAATGACAACTAAATTTGTAGTAGTAAATACTTCACATGCTACACGAGAATTAGGATCTTCACTTAAACACGCATCAAGAATAGCATCACTGATTTGATCACAAACTTTATCTGGATGACCTTTAGATACTGATTCTGAAGTAAATAATATTTTTTCTTTCATTTTCTTTCTCCTTTTACAAATAAAAAAGCTTCCCAAAGAGAAAGCATACATAGTTAGGAAGCCTTCTCTCATTGTTCAAGTATATAACTTGCTCAGTTAGGCACCTTCTAAAAATAGGGTTGCCACTACATCATAGATCTTCATCTAGTAGTTCTTAATAAGAGTCTTTTTTATTTATTTCTTGTATTTCTTCTTTCGTAAGTGAGGTAATTATTTCAATTAACTCATCCTCTAAGCCAATATCCAACAAGATACTGGCAATCATTTTTTGTTGTCTAATATTTTCTTGCATATTACCACCTAAACATAGTTTGCATGATTTAAATAATAATATTCCAAAAACAACAGCTATATAATAATATAATCGATAAAATATTGCAAGCAATTTATTTGATACTATTATTTTATCACGATTTATACTTCACTTCATCTTATAATAGTATCAAATTTGTCTTATTTTTAATTAATATTCCATTCCTTCTAATACATTTTTAACTTCTAAAACTCCTGGTACTTCTTCCATTAAAATTTGTTCAACACCATCTTTTAATGTTTCATCAAGCATCGCACAACCTGCACAGGCTCCTAACATTTTTACATAGACAATCCCATCTTTAAAATCAACTAATTCAATATCACCACCATCACGATTTAAATATGGACGAAGTTTATTTATAACTTTTTCTACTTCTTCAATTGTACTCATATTTTCCATTTCATAACATCTCCTTATCTTTGTATATATTTTAACACTTTTTTTAACACTGTAAACTAATTATTAATATTCTAATCTATCAAAACCTATAAAAGTGAATATACAATATTTTATTTATAATTCATAAAAATTGCAATAATATTAACAAATTTTATTTTCTTGATTTTTTTTATTTTTAAAATATGAAAATTCATTATAAAAATTATTAAAATGAAATATTTTTAATCAGATTATGTTATAATATTAAAGCAAGGAGTGATTATAAATGGTCTCAAAAGTAAAACGCGGAGATATCGTTGATGTTAAAATTACAGGTATACAGCCTTATGGTGCTTTTGCAAGTTTACCAGATAATTCAACAGGATTGATTCATATTTCCGAAATATCTGATAAATTTGTCAAAAGTATTGATAGCTTTGTAAAAGTTGGTGAATTTATTAAAGTTAAAATAATTGATTTTGATGATGAAACTAACCACGCTAAATTGAGTTTAAAGGCCATTGATAATCGATATCGCAGGCGGAATAAACGTGTCTACTATAAAAATCCTAGACGTTCAATCGTTGAAACGCCTAATGGTTTTGCACCATTAGCTAAAGCTATGGAAAAATGGCTTAAACAAGGAATTACGGAGGAAAATTAAAATGATTACATTAGATTTATCAAAAGCAAAATTAAATGAAAACTTAGAATCATACAAAGATACTGTTAAAGAAATTCATGATATGATTCATAACAAGACAGGAGCTGGTAATGATTTTTTGGGTTGGGTTGAATTACCAGAAAATTATGATAAAGCTGAAGTAGAATTAATTAAAAAAACTGCTGCTAATTTGAAAGAAAAGACTGATGTATTACTAGTTTGTGGAATTGGTGGTTCTTATTTAGGAGCACGTGCTGCTATTGAAGCAATTAATGGTTTATATCCTAAAAACAAAGTAGAAATAATTTATGTAGGAAATACTTTTTCATCTAACTATATTAAACAAGTTGCTGAATATATTGAAGGTAAAGATTTTGCAATTAACGTAATCTCAAAATCAGGTACTACTACTGAAACATCAATTGCATTTAGAATTTTTAAAGAAATGTGTGAAGCTAAATATGGTAAAGAAGGTGCAAGAGAAAGAATCGTTGCAACAACTGATAAAGCGCGTGGAGCATTAAAAACTTTAGCAACTGAAGAAGGTTATACGACTTTTGTAATTCCTGATGATGTAGGTGGTCGTTATTCAGTATTAACTCCAGTTGGACTATTCCCTATTGCAATGGCTGGTATTGATATTGATGAAATGTTAAAAGGTGCTAATGATGCAATGAGTAAATATAGTAACCCTGATTTAGATCAAAATGATGCATATAAATATGGTGTTGCACGTCAAATTTTACACAAAGCTGGATATAGTGCTGAAATGTTTGTAACTTATGAACTGCAATTAGCTATGGTTGCTGAATGGTGGAAACAATTATATGGTGAATCTGAAGGTAAAGAAGAAAAAGGAATTTTACCTACTAGTGCTACTTTTTCAACTGATTTACACTCATTAGGTCAATTTATTCAAGAAGGTTCTAAAGTATTATATGAAACAATTTTACAAATTAATGAGCCAATGGGTGATATGATTATTCCAAATGATAAAGATGATTTAGATGGTTTAAATTATCTAGCTGGAAAATCTGTTGATTTTGTAAATAAAAAAGCTTGCCAAGGAACTGTTGATGCCCATGTAAATACAGGTAATGTTCCAAATATATTAATTACTTTAGATAAAATGGATGCATATAGTTTTGGTTACATGGTTTATTTCTTTGAAAAATCATGTGCAATGTCTGTTTATTTATTAGGTGTTAATCCATTCAATCAACCTGGTGTTGAAGTTTATAAGAAAAATATGTTTAAACTATTAGGTAAACCTGGATATTAATAGGAAACGATCTATCTTGATCGTTTCTTTTTTTTAATTTTTTCTTTTTTTTATTGACTTATTAAAAAGTAGATGATAATATAAATAGGCACCAAGCGATGGAGGTTTAGCTCAGTTGGGAGAGCATCTGCCTTACAAGCAGAGGGTCAGCGGTTCGAGTCCGTTAACCTCCACCATTAAATAAAAAATATGCCGGCTTAGCTCAATTGGTAGAGCAACTGACTTGTAATCAGTAGGTTGAGGGTTCAAGTCCTTTAGCCGGCACCATGATGGAGGAGTAGCGAAGTGGC
>JAGZCC010000074.1 GCA_018369555.1 Thomasclavelia spiroformis | reverse complement strand
CACAAAAGCAAAATGCCCGTAGAGCCGATAAAATAAGGCTTTGCGGACATTTAAGAAGATATAAAAAGATAGTTAAAAAGATATATATAATTTCAATTAAACTTTTTGTTTTTTATAACACCTATTTCAATTCATCCTCAAACTAAAAATAGCGATTTTTAGTTAGTGACACACACATAAATCGCTATTATTAATTTCTATATATATTTCAAAAATCGTTTATTTCATCAGTCGTTTTCCAACAAAATCAATTTTATCTCTTAATTTTGGATTTAACATTCAGTTTAGATGTTACTAGGGTACAGTAACCCCATTAAAAAATGAATAATACCATTAATCTAATAATAACATTACTCTTTCTTGAATTATTTTTTCTAATTGTTTTAAACGTTTATTTAATAATTTATATCTTGTTTTTCTATCAAACTTAAAATTTATTAATTTTCTAAGTTTATCTTTTTGCCTATTTGACATTAATGGTTTAACAAATCCTATAAAATCTTGATAAGTTGCTGGAAGACGTGTAGATACATAATTATTTATTTCTTTAAAATCACTGTCCATTGCATAGCATAACAAAGATAATCCATTATCAAAGATTGGTGCTGGCGCAATTATTTGATTAGTATTACTATCAACTAATAATCCAAAATTACCAAAATGTCGATCCTCATTTAAGATAACAGCATCAAAAACTAGCATATCTATAAGTTCTTGATAATAGTTATCTCCTAAATTTTTATAATATTCTATAACTGCTTCAATCCCTCCAGTTTTTACTAATCTGCCAATAGGAATAAATGAAATGTCTTGATTTGTAAACAACTCACAGGTTGAACATAACTTCCCTTTCCATTTAGATAAATTATAATCAATGTGATTTAATTCCATCTTTCTTGCCACTTGACTAGCATAGAATTCCGAATAGGGTTCTAATCCACTGTTTGCAAAGCCTTCTGTTCCTGATTTGTAAAGCATTACTTTACCTTTTATTCTTCGCCATGATTTTGCAAGCATACCATTGGTTGTAAACTCAGGTGATGAACGGAAGGAAGATCTAGTATAGCTTCCATACCCAGTAAATGCAATAGAAGCTATATTTGTATTAAATGAGTTTGTATATAGATTTTTATCACTAAATTTATCTGTACAATCTTCTTTAACAACCCAATAACTATCATTAAGTGATAATCCTTGACATATTTCAATAATTCCTTTTGTATCTTTTTCGTTTAAACCTAACTTTGATAAAAAGTTTGATACATATGCTCTATTTCTTGGAATAGTTCTTTTCTCCAACCATCGTTTTAGTGAATTATCATCAACCTCTAAATCTAAAGGAATTTGATTTTTCATTTTTTCATTAACTGAATTGATATGAACTTGTAACCCATCATTTGTATTATTCATTGAAAAATACAATAAATCATTATCAAATTGTTTTAAAATATAATTCATGAAAAACACTCCTTTTGTATATAAAAAAACGAATAGATATCCAATCTATTCGGTCAATTGGTTTATTGGTGGAGGTGAGGGGAATCGAACCCCTGTCCAAGCATAATCCCTCCAAAGCGTCTACAGTTTAGCTCATTGAATAAATTTAATTAGGCTACAATCAATGAGCAATTTTCCACCTAACGAGCTTATTAAATTTTCGTAATAGTTAACTAAGCAATAACTATTCTTATCCTATTAGTTATGATACCAGTTATTTAGTTATAGGCACCCTAAATAGTGGCAGCTTTCATGTCTATGTCGACTACGCGAAAGCGTAATTAGTTTGTCTGTTTCCAGTTATTTTTCGATGCATTTTACGAATGCCTTCGACTGCAGCTAAGGTCAGACATATACCTGTCGAACCCAGGACACCCCCAAGATCAATAATTCTTTAAAGCTTTTTGTATTTCTCTTTTAGAATCTCTTTCTTTAATATCTTGGCGTTTATCATAAAGTTTTTTACCGCGAGCAAGCCCGATTTCTAATTTAACTTTACTACCAATATTAAAGTATAACTTAGTTGGTACAACTGTCAAGCCCCCTTCTTTTAATTTATTTGAAATTTTTAAAATTTCTTTTTTATGTAAAAGAAGTTTTCGATTACGTCTTGGTTCATGGTTAAAACGATTACCATGACTATAAGGAGAAATGTGCATATTTTCAACAAAAGCTTCATTATCTTTTATTCTTACAAAAGCATCTTTTAAATTAACATTACCTAAGCGAACAGATTTAATTTCTGTTCCTTTTAATTCAATTCCTGCTTCATATGTATCTAAAATAAAATAATCATGATATGCTTTTTTATTATTTGAAATTATTTTCATATCCATTTCTCCTTCCTTAACTTATCAATATTTACTTTTTACCTGCTTTGATTTGCGTCTTTCTTTTTGATTACGATGATTAAATCGTGATTCTCTATTACTTTTTTGATGTCTTGATTTCTTACGATTTCTTTTATCATCATGACGTGTATTTATTATAACAGTTTTTCTTGTCTTTTTGTTGGATTTCATGCCAACAATTTCAAAATCTACTGCCTTATCTACTTTAGAGGCACTTGATACTTTTACTTTTACTCGATCTGACATTTTAAATACTTTACCAGTTCTTTGACCAACATAACGAAGATTTTTTTCATCAAAAAAATAAAAATCATCAACCAAATCACTAACATGAACTAGTCCATCAATAGTATTATCTAACTCCACAAAAAAACCAAAATTAGTAATTGAACTAATAATTCCTTCAAATTCTTCACCTATATGTTTTTCCATGTATTCTGCAATTTTCATGTCATCTACTTCACGTTCAATATCAATTGCCTCACGTTCACGATTTGAACTTTGAAGAGCTATTTCTGGCATTATTTCTTGATAATGTCTTATTGTTTGATCATCTATACATTTTTCAAATAAGTATTTTCTAATTAATCGATGAACAATCAAATCAGGATAACGTCTAATTGGCGAAGTAAAATGTGTATAAAACTCATCGGCCAAGCCAAAATGTCCTAAGCATTGTTCATCATATCGCGCTTTTTGCATACAACGCAATAGTAATGTAGAAATAATTGGATGTTCAGGTGTATCTTTACTTGTTTCAATGATACTACTTAATTCATTAGGATAAATATGATCCAATGAACCTTTAATTGTATATCCCATGACTTTAGCAATCGAACTAAATTGCATTAATTTTTTTGTTTTAGGCTGTTCATGAATACGATATATAAATGGCAATTCTAACCATTTAAAGTGTTTTGCAACTGTTTCATTAGCTAACAACATGAATTCTTCGATAATTCGATCACTAGCACCACGATTTCTCAAAACAACATCTACCGTTTCACCCTTATCATCAACAATCACTTTTGCTTCTTTTACATCAAAATCAATAGCTCCACGTCTTGCTTTTTTTTCTTGTAAAATTGAAGCTAATTCCTGCATTAAAAAGAACATATCCTTTACATGACTATACTCTAATTGTAATGCTTGATCACCATCTAATATCTTATTTACATTAGTATATGTCATTCTCTCTGTTGAATTAATTATCGCAGGTACGATTTCATGATCAACAACTTCACCTTTTTGATTTATTTCCATAAAGCATGAGATTGTAAAGCGATCAACTTTAGGATTTAAAGAACATATCCCATTCGATAATTTATGCGGTAACATTGGAATAACACGATCAGCTAAATATATAGATGTTCCACGTAAAAAAGCCTCTCTATCTAGCGCAGTTCCCTCTTTTACATAATATGACACATCAGCTATATGTACACCTAAATAGTAATTACCATTAGCTAATTTTTTTAATGATATACCATCATCTAAATCCTTTGCATCATCACCATCAATAGTAACAATAACTTCATTTCTCAAATCAACTCGATTACTTATATCGATTCCATCGATTGTATCAGGAATATTTTCAATTTGATTATAAACATCTTTAGGAAACTCTATCGGTGCATCATGATCATATACAATTGATAAAATATCAACACCAGGATCATTTTTATGCCCTAAAATCTTTTCCACATTACCTTTTAAAACCGGCTTATAAACCTTAATTTCAACTAGAACTTTATGACCAACAACCGCTCCATGTAAATGAGCATGATCTACATAAATAGGTTTATTAAATTTAGGATCATCAGCTTCAACGTAATATTCTCGCTTCCCTTTTTTTATCTCACCCACTAGTTTTGTTTGACCACGTTTAATAATTCTTAATATATTTCCTTCCGGCCTTTCAAGATCACTAGTTTGATCGATTTCAACCAAAACTACATCTTTATTAAATGCACCCCTTAAACTATCAGGCGAAATAAAAATATCTTTTTCTCGACCATCTACCGCTACAAAACCAAAACCTTTTTTATTGATTGATAAAGTTCCTAAAACCATTCCAAATTGATTTGGAAGATAATAATGATTATATTTATTTCTAACTACCTTCCCACTTTCTTCTAAGTCATTCATTAACTTTACTAATTCAATAAATTTTTCACTAGAAGTACAATTTAATTTTTTTGCTAATAAATCAATTGAACGCTCTAAAAAATTATCATCATTTAACAACGATAATATTTCATCTTCCATCAATTCACCTCCTCAATTAAAATAAAAATAGGACCAATAGTCCTATTAATTATGACATTCTAATAATAATAGCAATAATGAAAAATGCAATCGCTAAACCAGCAGTAATTCTTGTAATTATTAAATCTGCACCACGTTCTTTTTGTTGAGCAAACAAATTTGAACTTTGCCCTGTTAAAGCATTAACAATTCCATCTGACTTACCACTTTGTAATAGACATAATATAATAAGTACTATTGATATTATCACTAATAAGACATTTAAAATAGTGCCAAACATAATATACCTCCTATTTGATACTTTGATACATTGCTAAAACATAATAACATAATATTTCTAAAATTTCAACGATTTAATCATACTTTAACCATAGCATCGCTATTTTTTCTTTACCAATACTATAACTTCTAAATTCCAGCAATTTAAACATCATAACTCTTAAAAAAACAATTCCTTTAATATCTATGCATTATCAATTCCTACCACATAAAAACGTTCATTTTCTAATACTAAGACAATATTAGCACTTTTTGAAATATCATCAACTTCACGATTAAATTTCAAAGATATTAATACATTATAATATTCATTATCCTCTAAACCATCAACCACTACTTTAGATGGGGAAAAAGATATTATTTCATAATCAACAATTTCTAATTTAGGATATTTTTCTTTATATGTATAAAATGACTTTAATGCAAATGAACTAAATTCACTTTGCAAACTTGGATAAACATAATCCAACCCACCAATTTGACCATCTTTCTTTCCATTTAAAGTAAAGTAATCAGTTGCAAAATATGCCGCCACTAATTGACATTCTTCATTTATAAGTTTATTTTGATATGATTTATCCAATCGTATATATATATCATTTAACAATTCACTTGAACCAGTTTTTATATAAGGGGTAGTTCGAGTTTCTTCAGCCATAGGCTTACTATTATCATCATACAAGTAAAAACCTACTCCACTTATTATAAGCAATAAGCAACTAATAATAATTAAACGGTCAGCAATAATTCTTTTTTTACTTCTTTTTAAACGATAACATTCTAAAAATTTGATTTTAGGTAATCTATCACTTTGAACAAAAATATTAATAATTGTTAATAATGGTTTATACTTCCTACTAACCATATTAGTTATTTCTACAAATAACTCAAAAATCAACATTAAAACAATAAACATAATCGTTCCAAGCAATGAATCATATAAATAGATATATGATGTTAATGAAAACAAAAATGTTACTCCATAAAGAACGATGACACTTTTACGATGACCCAACTTTAACTTAAACATCAGATTATGATGTAAATGAGCTTTATCTGCTTCGCTAAATTTTTTATGATGCACTTTTCTACGAATAATTGCAATTAAAGTATCCATAATTGGAACCATCAACACAACAATCGGTGCCCCTAAGGTAAAAAACGTCGAAACATTATACCCAAATCCAAGTAAAGAAATAACCGAAATCATAAAACCAATATATAGAGCACCACAATCTCCAAGAAAAATTTTCGCAGGATAAAAATTATAAAACAAAAATCCCATTATAGCTCCAGCTAGTACCAATGAAAGTGACGCAATATCTGTTCTTCCACTTGTTAAAGAAGTAATTGAAATAGTAAATAAAACAATTATCGAGATTCCTGATGATAAACCATCAAGTCCATCAATCAAATTAATCGCATTAGTTATCCCAACAATCCATAATACAGTTATCGCTCCAGGAAGTATCGGTGGCCAATCAGCAGGTAAAAAATCAAATCCCTTTAGATAAATATCACCATACAATATCACAATTAACGCCGCAATTAATTCAACAATCAGCTTAGTTTTTGGTGACAAATCATGAACATCATCAAATAATCCAATAAAAAATACTAAAAAGCTTGCAATTAAGATTGCATTTATTTGTGGATCGGTTTTTAAAAATATCACCATCCCAATCAAAGAACTAATATAAATGGCATATCCACCAATTCGCGGAACCTCAATCTTATGAACAGTTCTCTTGTTTTTATGCGCTACAATTCCTAACTTTGTTCCTACTTTCATTACTATTGGTATTAACAAAGCCGTCACTATCATTGTAACGATAAACGACATGATTAAACTAGGATTCATCATTTCACACCTCATCTTGTATATATTATTAATTATTTTTAAATAAAATACAAGATAAAATCTCACTTAACATTAGAAAAACAGCTAATATTCTACATATTATCTAGATTCAATCTTATCAAATTCAGCTTCTTTGTTTTTCATCCTAATTAAAAAATCGTGATATTTTTAAGTAATCATACCTAAAATATCACGAAATTACTAATAATATTTAAAATAAAATCAAAATTATTTTACATAATGAGTGTTTTCTAGCATAACACCACAACCATTAGCCACACAATTTAATGCATCATCTGCTACAAATACAGGTACACCTAATTCGTTTTCCAATAAGCGATCAAGTCCACTTAAAAGTGCTCCACCACCTGTTAAGAAAATTCCTCTTGATACTATATCCGCTGCTAATTCTGGAGGTGTTTGTTCCAATACATGTTTTGTTTCTCTTACAATTGTTTGACAAGTTTCTCTTAAAGCTAATTCTGTTTCATCAGCTGTAATTGTGATTGTATGTGGTAAACCAGTTACTAAGTCTCTTCCTCTAACTTCAAAAATTTCTTCACTAATTCCTTTAATTGCTGTACCAATTTGCATTTTAATTTGCTCTGCTGTACGATCACCAATTAATAATTTATATTTATCTTTAACAAATTTGATAATATCTTCATCCATAACATCACCAGCAATCTTTAACGAACTACTTGTAACAATATCACCTAAAGATAATACTGCTATATCTGTAGTTCCCCCACCAATATCAATTACCATATTTCCAGTTGGTTTAGAAATTTCAAGTCCAGCACCAACGGCAGCAACTTTTGGTTCTTCTTCAATAAAGACACGCTTTGCACCACATCTTTCAGCTACGTCTTTAATTGCACTTTTTTCAATTGATGTAATATTTGATGGACAACAAATCAAAATTGTTGGTCTTGAGAAAATTCCCTTTAAATTTAATTTATTAATAAAATGAGTAATTAAAATTTCTGTAATTCTAAAATCTGCAATAACCCCATCTTTTAATGGACGAATTGCTTTTACTCTTCCAGGCGTTTTACCTAACATATCTTTAGCTTCTTGACCTACTGCTAAAGGCTTTTTTGTTTCATCATCTATTGCTACTACAGAAGGTTCATTTACAACAATACCTTCACCTTTGACATAAATTAAAATATTTGCTGTACCTAAATCGATACCTATTTCTTTTGATAATGCCATCACAAATCCTCCTTATTTTTCTTATCTATTGTACCATGATTTTTGATATTTACAAGGTAAAAAACAAAATAAAACCAAATAGCAATAATTTTTTTATTATTGCCATTTGGTCGATTATACCGCTATTTTTGTAACATCTTGATTGAAGTATATTTCTGGATTTAAAGCCTGATTATCTTTTTCTAAAATAAAATGTAAGTGGCTCTTTAATTCCGACTCAAAAACATTTTCTCCACTAACACCAATTTTATCTCCTTGTTTAATAATTGCATCTTTTTCAACACTAACTTCACTTAAAGATTGATAAGTAGTACTAAAGCCATTTTCATTTGTTACAGTCACAACCCAACCAAGTAATGCATCATTTTCTTTTTTAGTTACCGTTCCTGAACAAGCAGCAATAACATCAAAAGGTTTTCCATCTTTAGAAAAATCCACTCCTAAATTAGGACGATAAACACCCTCAAAATAAACCAGAGCTTTTTCAAGTTCCTCATCATTTAGTTTAGCATCATAAAATTTTTTCACAACTTTAACATCATTACCAACCGGTTTCAATAGTTTTTCTATTTTAACAGTTGATTCTTTTTCTTTAGTAGTTTCTTTTTTATTATCTTCAACCTTAACAACCGCAGTGTCTTCAAAAGGCTGATATTGATTCATAACTAACTGAACCAAACCAACACCAATTAAAAACAATATTACAACTGTACCAAAAATCAAAACCCGTCGATTACGCTTTACAAATACTTTCATCATTTCACCTCATTTGTAGTGTTTCCACTAAAACAAGGTTTATACTAATTATTTACAATTTCAATTTCTGTATAATAATGATTTAAAATATCTTTATAACTAGCTCCTTCTAACGCCATCGCCTGGGCACCATATTGGCTCATTCCTACTCCATGACCATTTCCTTTAGTAGTAAAAATATACTTATTATTTATAAAATCAATCGTAAAACAACTAGACGGTAATCCTAATTTTTCTCTAACTTCTCGTCCGCTATATTCTTTTCCGTCTACACTTAAAGTTTCAACTCGACCACTTTTTTTATATGCAATAATATTAAAATCTAAATTTTTACAACTAAATTTACTTTGCAATTCATCTTTAGTAAAAGTAATTTGTCGTGTATTTTTAGGATCAATAGTTAAATCCCAATGACTATCAACACTTCGTAAATAGGGTAAAGCATTAGAATCAAAATAATCCTCTACATTTTCAGTATAACCATTACTTGAAGAAAAAAACAATGCTGAAATATAATCACCTTGATACATCATCACTTCATTTTTAGTTTCAACAATAGCATTTTCAATTTTTTGGTAATACTCTTCATAATCATTACCCCATTTTTTCTTCATCTCATCATCACTTAAATACACTTGAGTATTTGTAGTATTATCGACACTTAAATTACGATTATAAACATATGTTCGACTAGCCACAACCTGAGCTTTCAATGCTTCTTTTTCAAAATTAGCTGGCATTTCACCTGCAACAACGCCCAAAAGATATTCATCTAAATCTACATAATCTACATTATCATTAACAGTAACTGCAACCTTAACATCTCTAGTTTCCTTTTTTACCCCATCAATAACTTCACTACTATCTTTATTATTTTGAAATTGATTTATCTGTGGGTAACTCATCGATAAAAAAATAATCACTATCAAAAAAACAATTCCAAATTTAACACTTATCTCTTTCATATATTTACCTCATTTAAAATATATGAAAAAAAATTATTTATATGTTAAAAATGAATTGTTGTAAATTCTAAAATAAAAGAACCTAATAAATACCCTAACGCTAATGATGCAATCAAAAAAAACAAGTAAAACTCCCGTAATTTAGTCTTTCTAATCACATTATCAAAATTAAAACAACTAAGTCCCCACATCGAAAGCATTATAGAAACAACATACACCAAAACCTTAATAACTGGATAAGGCATTATACAT
Source organism: Thomasclavelia spiroformis (assembly GCA_018369555.1). Lineage (GTDB taxonomy): Bacteria > Bacillota_I > Bacilli_A > Erysipelotrichales > Coprobacillaceae > Thomasclavelia > Thomasclavelia spiroformis_A. The sequence continues at coordinate 605 of JAGZCC010000074.1, read as the reverse complement.
ACCCCCTTTCAATTTTAATATATCATCTTTTTATAATTTAAGCATAAACTATATTAGGTGATAAAATGGACATTACAATGATAAAAAACTTAATTTACAATCTATTATATCTTGCAGCCAACTATGATTTAATTCTTTCTATTGCTCCCAATGAGACAATAAAAAAACAATTACACAATTACTCATCCGATTGCAAAAATAACGCAACATTTCTTGATAAATTTTATCAAGAACAAAATACAACCAGTTTCTTTCCACTCCTCGAAAAACCAGAATTCCATGGTAATTTCATTCAATCAACTATGTGGCTTTTAAAATATACAGAAAATGCATATCGAATTTTTCATCTAAACTCATACAATAATAAATTCCCAGATAATCAAATCAAAGTATTAAAATATATTTCTGGTAATTTAATCAATCAGTATATGGGACTTTGCCACATAATACTAACAAAATAATTTATAAAAAATAAAAAATCCAAGATAACTCTTGGATTAATTTTCTAATGGTGACCTGTACGGGATTCGAACCCGTGAATGCATGCGTGAAAGGCATGTGAGTTAACCGTTTCTCCAACAGGCCATGGCGCTTGAAGTAGGACT
>JAGZCC010000073.1 GCA_018369555.1 Thomasclavelia spiroformis | reverse complement strand
ACCCCTAAAAGAATAGTATACATTCGTGGGGGTAAGGGGGCATTATGCCTTATTTTAGATATAAATTATTTTTCTTATATAATTTTTATTTTCAGATTACTACTCCTTATATGTAAAAAGAAAATATCTTAGTAATATTAACAATTATAAGTATAATATAATTATTTAATAATTAAGTCAAATTTACATATAAGATGTTTATCTTTCTTGAATTCGTAACGCGACTTTTTATTTGGCAATAGAAAATCTACTTTTCAAAAAGTAGGGTATAAATATGTTATAATATCATTGAAATTAATATATTATTAAGAATGTGATATAAAATAAGTGCGGTATAATCCATTTTGGAGGTAATAACTACGGCTACTGAAAGTTTTGCAAAAATTTTTACAGTTGATCATAGGTTAGAAAAGTGTATTAAGAGAATTTTATGAAAAAAATCATTTTTAACTTTATGTTGATTTAAAAAATAATTGAATATATATAGGAAATAAAAGTATTTTTTTATGCTATATTACAAAATATTAAAATTAAGTGATTATGTTTTATCAAATTCACTTTTATTTTTATAAATAGCTTGATATTTATAAAAATAAAGGGTATAATGTTATTTAAATAAAAGGGAGTAGCTGGCACTACTTAATAAGTGTTTACGCTTTCGTCAATACGATGATTACTCATCCGGAACGTAATGGAACAGCGAGACTTTTATTGCATCATAAACATGCAATAAAAGTCTCTTTTATTGTATGTAAAAAAATGGAGGAAAAATATGAGCGCATTTTACAACAAAGACATTGATTCAGTTCGACAAGAAGTTAATGGGTCATTAGAACCATTAAGTAATCAACAAGTTAAAGTTAATCAAGAAAACTATGGTTTAAATGAGCTTGTTGAAACTAAAGCAAAAAGTATACCAATGATTTTTTTAGAGCAATATAAGGATTTTTTAGTTATAATTCTTATTATTGCAGCATTGATATCTGGCTTTTTAGGAGATTTAGAAAGTGCAATAGTAATTTTGATTGTTATTACAATCAATGCAATTTTGGGAACTGTTCAAACAGTTAAGGCTGAGCAATCATTAAATAGTTTAAAAGAGTTATCATCGCCAAGTGCTAAAGTTTTAAGAGATGGAAAGATTATTGAGATTCCAAGTAAAGAAGTAACAGTTGGAGACGAGGTTCATTTAGAGGCGGGAGATTATATTCCAGCTGATGGAAGAATTATTGAAAATGCAAGTATGAAAGTTGATGAAAGTGCATTGACTGGAGAAAGTTTAGCTGTTGAAAAACAGACGGATATTATTGATGGTCAAGTGGCTTTAGGCGATCGTACTAATATGGTATATTCTGGTAGTTTTGTTACTTATGGGCGTGGAAAATTTTTAGTAACTGCAATTGGAATGGAAACAGAAGTTGGTAAAATTGCCCAATTATTAAAGTCTACTGAAGAAAAAAAGACACCGTTACAAGTTAATTTAGATAATTTTGGTAAAAAATTATCTATTATAATTATTGTATTTTGTGCAATTTTGTTTGGACTAAATATTTATCAAGGTGGAAATATTGGCGATGCCTTTATGTTTGCGGTTGCTTTAGCGGTGGCAGCAATTCCTGAAGCGTTAAGTTCAATTGTAACAATTGTGTTATCTTTTGGTACACAAAAGATGGCTAAAGAAGGTGCAATTATTCGTAAATTACAAGCTGTTGAAGGATTAGGTAGTGTTTCAATTATCTGTTCAGATAAAACAGGAACTCTAACTCAAAACAAAATGACAGTTGAAGATTATTATATTGATGAAAAAAGAATTGTAGCTAAAGATATTGATCCATCTAATCCAGTTCACAAAGATTTGATGAGATTGAGTATTTTGTGTAATGATTCAACTAATATTGATGGAGAAGAAATTGGAGATCCTACAGAAACAGCATTAATTAATTTAGCTGATCAGCTAGGAGTTCCGCCACAACGAGTTAGAAAAGCATATCCAAGATTAAGCGAATTACCTTTTGATAGTGATCGTAAAATGATGTCAACATTCCATCTTTTAAAAGATGGTTATACAATGGTTACTAAAGGTGCCGTTGATGTTTTGCTTAAAAGAGCAAAATATATTAGAAAAAATGGTGAAGTATTACCAATTAATGAAAATGATATCAAAAAAATAAATGAAATGAATTTAGAATTTTCGAAAAATGGTTTACGTGTATTAGCAGTTGCTTATCGAAAATTTGATCAAGAAAAGACATTAGTACCTGAAGATGAAAATGATTTAATTTTCTTAGGTTTAATTTCAATGATGGATCCTCCAAGAGTTGAAAGTGCTGCTGCTGTAAAAGAATGTATCAAAGCGGGGATTATTCCAATTATGATTACAGGTGACCATAAAATTACGGCTTCAGCTATTGCTAAAAGAATAGGAATTTTAACTGATGAATCACAAGCGGTTGAAGGTAGTGAAATCGATAATTTAAGTGATGAGCAATTAAAAGATTTTGTTGAAGATAAACGTGTTTATGCAAGGGTTTCTCCAGAACATAAAATTAGAATTGTTAGAGCGTGGCAAGAAAAAGGAAATATTGTTTCGATGACTGGTGATGGTGTTAATGATGCCCCAGCTTTAAAACAAGCTAATATTGGTGTTGCAATGGGAATTACAGGTAGTGAAGTTTCTAAGGATGCGGCTTCAATGGTTTTAACAGACGATAATTTTGCAACAATTGTTAAAGCAATTGAAAATGGACGAAATGTTTATGCACATATTAAAGATGCTATTCAATTTTTATTATCTGGTAATTTTGGAGGTATTTTAGCTGTTTTATATGCTTCAATTATGGCTTTACCAGTTCCATTTGCTCCGGTACATTTATTATTCATTAACTTGCTTACTGATAGTTTACCTGCTATCGCCCTTGGATTAGAACCACATAGTAAGAAAGTAATGGAAGAAAAACCACGACCAATGAATGAGTCAATTTTAACTAAACCATTTTTAACAAGTGTAGGAATTGAAGGATTTGTAATTGCAGTAATGACAATGATTGCATTTACAATTGGATATCAAGATAAAAACGCTGTTTTAGCTAGTACAATGGCTTTTGCAACATTATGTTTATCTAGATTAGTTCATGGTTATAATTGTAAATCAAAAAGACCTGTTTTATTTAAAAAGTCATTCTTTAATAATAAGTATTTACAAGGAGCATTTTTAATTGGATTTGTGTTAATTACATTAGTAGTTACAATGCCATTTTTACAAGCTGTGTTTAAAGTACAAACTTTAACAATGCCACAGTTATTTACTGTTTATGGTTTAGCGTTAGCAAATTTACCAATAATCCAATTACTTAAATGGATTAGAAATAGATAAGAATTTAAAGGATAGAGTAAAATCTATCCTTTTTTTGTAACCATTATGGCTTATTTATTGTCTATATAGTGAATCGATTCAAAGGAGGCATCAATTTGAAAAACAATGTTGAACTAAACGTTGATTTAATTATAGAAGAATATAGTCCTTACATATTTAAAATTATTCATAATCTAGCAGGAAATATTTTATCTTATCAAGATGTTGAAGAAGTTATGGCAGATACATTTTATCTTTTTTGGAAAAATCAAAATAAAATCGAAACAAATATAAAATCATATTTAGCTTCTATTGCTAAAAACTGTACTTATAATAAATTAAAACAAATAAATCAATATCTAGAATATGATGATCAACTTTTAAATAAACAAGGATACAAAGAAGATGAATTTGATTATATGTTGATTATAGAAGAAAAAATGAAACAATTGACTGATCAAGAAAAAGAAATATTTCATCTTTATTATATTGAAGGATATAAAATCAAGGAAATTGCTAAAATGAAGAATCAAAAAACTAATTATATGAAAGTAAAACTACATAGAATCAGAAAAAAATTAAGGAGAGAATAAATATGCAACAAATTGATACTAATAAAATAAAAACTATGACTAGTGATAGAATTGCTTATACTCTTTATGAAAGGAATAGAATCATGAAAAAAAAGAAATTAAAAAAAGTATTATTTAGTGTAGTTACGTGCATTTTATTATTAGGAGGAATCACAACTGTTGATGCTTTAAGTCAAGGTAAAATTAGCAATACACTTAAAAATACAGTTAAAGTTATTTTAATTGGTGATGATAATCAAAAACGTGAAATGAAAGGTGAACAATATGTTGATGAAAATGGAGATATTTGGATTAAATATAAAAATAATACAGGTCAAAATGAAATAGATGTAAATAAAAGTGAATTAGAAAAAGACGGATTAAAAACTGATATTGAAATAAATAATAATAACGGACAAGGAAGTATAGAAACAAGTGAAAACCAAAATAAGTAAACATATAAAATCTCACATTATTAAGATGTGAGATTTTAATATCGAATAAATATTTTTTAATTAAAGACTTTTTCTTCTGTTTATAATATAATAAAAACGTATGAGGTGAAATAGATGGAAATTTTATTAAAAACAGATTCAAGAAAAGTAAAACCAGGAGATACGTTTATCGCAATTACAAATGTAGTTAGAGATGGGCATGATTATATCGAACAGGCAATAGCCAATGGAGCAACTAAAATAATTGCAGAACATGGTGATTATAGTGTTGAAACGGTTATTGTTGAAAGTACGCGTGAGTATTTAAATGAATATTTATATAAAAATTACTATCCTTTGATTAAAGATATTAAATTAATTGGAGTTACAGGAACTAATGGTAAAACAACAACTTGTTTAATGATTTACCAAATGTTATCAATGTTAAAACAAAAAGTAGCTTATTTGGGAACTGTTGGTTTTTATTATGGTAATGTAAAAAAAGCTGTTGCTAATACTACTCCGGATGTTGATGTTTTATATAGTATGTTATTAGAAGCTAAAGATAATGGAGTAGAGTATTTTGTAATGGAAGTAAGTTCACACGCTTTAGCAAAACAAAGAATTTATGGGTTAAAGTTTGATGAAGTTGCTTTTACTAATCTTACTCAAGATCATCTTGATTATCATAAAACGTTAGAAAATTATGCTAATGCGAAAAGAAAATTATTTGAAAAGACTAGAAATAACAAAATTGCAATAATCAATGGAGATGATACTCATCATCAACATTTTATGTTAGAAGATAATAATAATATTGTTATTGATCGTGATGTAAAAATTAAAAATGTTGATTTTTCACACTTAGGAACTGAATTTGATTTTAAATATTTAAATAATAACTACCATGTAAGATTAAATATGGTTGGTAGATATAATATTTATAATTATTTAACAGCGCTATTATTAGTAAATAATTTAGGATTCAAGATAGAAGATATTTTATTGTTAAATGAAAAATTAAAAGCTCCAGCAGGACGAATGGAATTAATAAAATATAATAAAAATAGTATATTTGTTGATTATGCTCATACTCCTGATGCGGTTGAAAATGTTTTAAAAAGTGCTCAAGAATTTAAAAAAGGAAAAATTATAACGATAATTGGTTGTGGTGGTAATCGTGATATTACAAAACGGCCAATAATGGGAAAAATTGCAGTAGATAATAGTGATTATGTTATTTTTACAAGTGACAACCCTCGTAAAGAAGAACCGGAAGCTATTTTAAATGATATTACTGCTAATTTAGTAAGTGATAATTTTGAAATTATAGTTGAGCGTCAAGATGCTATTTATAAAGGGATTAAGATGCTAAATAAAAATGATATATTGATGATTTTAGGAAAAGGACATGAAAATTATCAAGAGACAAAAGATGGTAAAAGACATTTTAGTGATCAAGAAGAAGTGCTTAAATGTATTGATGGGTGTAATGATTAATGAGGGTTCAGCAAGTTGATATTAAAGAGATTGTTTTTGTTAAAAAAGATTATCGTGAAAGTATGTATGAATCAATTAAACGAATTGGTTTATCTTTTCCTGTAAAAGTAACTATTGAAGATGATAAATATTATTGTATAGATGGTCATAAGCGTTTATCAGCAATCATGGATATGAAAGAAGATGAGATTTATGCTAAAAGGCGGAAGATAAATATTATTGTAATGAATAACGGAAATACTCGTTCTAATGATTGCTGGAGTTCAAAAAATATGCATTAAAAAACTGTAACCTAATGTTACAGTTTTTATTTGATTATTTTATTCATTAATTCTACAGTATCCATAGCATCTTTAACATAAAAATCAGCATTGATTTCTTTAGCAAAATCAGCAGTTAATACAGCACCACCAACAAAAATAGGACACATATTATCGATTTCTTTTAATAGTGCAATAGTTTTTTCCATAGAAACAACAGTAGTAGTCATTAAGGCACTCAAGCCAATAGCTTTTGGTTGATGCTTATAATATGCTTCGACAATTGTTTCAGGTGGTACATCTTTACCTAAATCAATTATTTTATATCCATAACTTTCTAAAACCACTTTGACGATATTTTTACCAATATCATGGATATCACCATGAACAGTAGCCATAATGATTGGACCTTTAGTTGTGGAAGTTTCTTTAAAAGTTTCTTTAATTACACTAAAAGCCATTTTTGAAGTTTCAGCGGCTTGAATTAGTTGAGGTAGAAAAATGACATTATTTTCATATTGTTTGCCTACCATATTTAAAGCTGGAATCAAGATTTGATTAATAATTTGTAAGCCAGATTGTTTTTCTAATTGTTTTTTTGTGGCATTTACAACTTCTTCTTTTAGACCGTGAATTATAATATCATTTAAGCTAAAATCAGATGATTTAGATTGATTAGTAATAGCTTGATTTGACTGTTTTTGGATATAATTAGTAGCATCACGATCATAATTAAATAAAACATTAAAAGCATCAATAGCTGCCATCAACTCTTGATCTAATGGATTGATGATTGGTAAATCTAATCCATTAGTCATAGCCATTGTAAGAAACGTTTTATTTAATAATGGTCGATTCGGTAAACCAAATGAAACATTACTAACCCCAAGAACTGTATGAACCCCTAATTCTTTTACCATTTTTACAGCCTTAATTGTTTCTATAACATCTTTTTGTTGAGCAGAGACAGTTAGAACTAAGCAGTCGATAATAATATTTTCTTTACTAATACCAAATTTTTTTGCAGTATCAATGATCTTTTTAGCAATTTCAAAGCGATCTTTTGCTTTAGATGGGATTCCATTTTCATCTAGTGTTAAACCAATTACGACACCACCATATTTTTTTACGATTGGGAAAATTGCTTCCATTGTTTCCATTTTACCATTAACTGAATTTATTAATGGTTTACCATTATAATAACGACATGCCTGTTCAATTACTTCTGGATTTGAACTATCAATTTGTAATGGTAAAGAAATTACTTCTTGTAATAGCTTAATGACTTTTTTCATTGTATTAACTTCATCAATACCTGGAAGTCCAACATTAACATCAAGTACATGAGCACCAGCTTGATCTTGTTTGATTGCTTCAATAACTAATTCATCATAACGTTCTTCTTGTAATGCTAGTTTTAATTTCTTTTTTCCGGTAGGATTTAAGCGTTCCCCACAAACAACAATATGATGACCAAACTCAACTGTTTGATTGCCACTAGATACTCTAGTTGCAATTGTTGGTTTAGTTAAAGTAATTTTTTTAGGTAAAGCATTGTTTAATTTCAAAATGAATTCTGGTGTAGTTCCACAGCAGCCACCAATAATTCGCACACCATTTTTTACATGTTCAATACTTTTGGATACAAATGTATCAATATCCATGTTATAACATGTTTTACCTTCAACTAAGCATGGTAATCCAGCGTTAGGTTGAATCATGACAGGGACAGTAGCAACTTTTAAAATATCATTGATAATTGGAGTTAATTCAACTGGTCCCAAAGAACAATTGACACCTAATACATCAACATTTAATCCCTCTAAAACATTGACCATCGTAATTGGATCACATCCTGATAAAGTTCTTAAGTTACTTTCATACGTCATTGTTACAAAAACTGGTAAATTACTATTTTCTTTAACTGCTAAAACACCAGCTTTAGCTTCATATATATCAGTAAATGTTTCTAATAAAACAGCATCAACTTTATCTTTTGCAATTAAAACTTGCTTTTTTATAATTTCATATGCCTTATCAAAACTTAGAGTGCCCATTGGTTCTAATAATTGTCCAATTGGTCCAATATCTAAAACAATATAACTATCATTTTCTCGATTGGCTTTTTTACGAGCTATAATCGCATTATTGATGGCTGCTTCAATTATTTCCTCATATTGATATGGTGCATCTTTCAATTTTAATGGATTAGCGCCAAATGTATTAGTCGTAATAAAATCAGCTCCAGCATTTAAATAGTCAAGATGAACACTTTGAATTAAATTAGGATCAGTTATATTTAAATACTCGGGAATTTCTCCAGCTTTTAATTTTGCTGCCTGCAATTGTGTTCCCATGGCACCATCAAAAACGAGAATTTCTTTTTTTAATCTTTCTTGTAGCATCTTTGTCCCTTCTTTCTATATACACAATCATTTAGATTAACACATGAAAAACAATGTCTAATCTTTTTTGTATCCCCAATACCAATTAATCCAATCATTGATTTTTGGGGGATTAATAAATTATTTTCCTGAATAGTTAATCCGATATGTTTATCACAAGCTAAAGCCTGTGATAACTTTTTATTTAGCTCAAGAGGTACACTACCATAACCAGGACAAAAACGATAAGTACACTTACCAAAGTGCTGTTTATTTTCGAATTCATCACATTTAGCTTCTAGATAACTACTGGCTAATGCATCTAAAACAGTCATTTTAGTCATATCAATCATCGCATAATAACGAAGCATTTTATCAATTTCAACTCCTAATGAACAAGCAATAACGACTACTTTGTTACAGCTATCAAATAAATCGATTAATTCAGGATAATTTAATGAAATATTTAATTCTTTTATCTTTAATGGATGATGTTTTAATGTATAAATTTGATACATAAACTTAGGTTGAACTTTTGATAACTCTAATAAACACTCATCCAATAATAAATCTGTTTTTTTGTCGATTTGATTATTTAAATAACCTAAATATTTTAAAGCGTTTTGTTTAATCATTAATAAATTCTTTTAAAATATTACCAGTTCTGGCAATTATTTCTTTGGCGATTTCAGGTCGATTCATCGTATAAATATGAATTCCTTCGACACCATTAGTAATCAAATCGATTATTTGATATACAGCATAATTAATTCCTACTTCTTTCATTGCTTTAGGATTGTTTTTAAAACGCTCAATCATTGCAGATAAATTATAAGGAATATTACTTCCACTGAGTTTAGCAATTTTTAATAATGATTTGGAATTAGTTGCTGGCATTATGCCGGCAATAATTGGAACATTAATGCCTTTGATTCTAGCTTCTCTTAATAAGCGATAATAATAGTTATTGTCAAAAAAGATTTGAGTAATTAAATATTGTGCTCCAGCCTCAACCTTTTTTTTCAAAGCATTTAAATCATTTTCTAATGAAGTGGCTTCTTGATGTACTTCAGGATAACAAGCTCCACTTAAACAAAAAGTATCAGGATAGTTTTTGGTAATAAATTCATTTAATTCACTAGCGTATTTAAAGTGCTGACATAGTTTTTTGGAATCATAGTCTTTAGGATAATCCCCACGCAATGCTAAAATATTTTCAATTTTATTTTTTTTCAAATCATCAATGATTTTGATAAGTTGCTTAGGTGAAGCATCAATGCAACTTAAATGAGCAACAGCTTCAATGTTATAATCATTTTTAATTTTTGAAGCTATTTCAACAGTATTTTTGGTAGTTGAGCCCCCAGCTCCATATGTTACAGAAATAAAATCAGGTTTTAATTTTGATAATTCATCAATTGTTTGATAAATCGAACTGATATCACCATCATAATTTTTAGGTGGAAATATTTCAAATGATAGTGTTGGTCTTTTATGTAATAAATCAATAATTTTCATGTTTCTTCCCTCCAGTAAAATATTACGCTTATTATAGCGATAATTAAGGTATATCGTCAACTAAATATTTTTAGAATTATTGTCCATGATACCTTCAATAACCTTGATTATTTGATTAGCTAAATTTGCTAAAACTAAGATAGTGATTAATTTTTCGTTTTTATTATTAATATCAAATTGTTTTATATTAATCAGATTATTAATTATAGGTTTTAATTGTGTTTGACTGGTAGTTATTTGAATAAAGTGGTTGTATATTGTTTCTAAGTTTTCATTTGTTTCATATATTGGTAATAAAAGATCTTTGATTTCTTGGATTGTAATAATATTTTTTAAGTTATAAATTATCAACATGCCAATAATTTGTTCCTTAGTATATTTTTTTCCTTTAACCGGTTTAATGATGCCAGCTTTAGAGTAATTATTGATCATCGTTTTAGTAAGCAATTTATCATCGTTATAGCGTTTATTATCACTTAAATTTGTTTCAAATAAAGTCATTATTTGATCCATATATAAATCCAATGAAGGAATATCTTGGCTTTTTAAAATACTTTGATTAATAACTTTATCGATAATTTCTTCTAATTCATTCATATAAACCTTACATTCCTTTCCGCCTGCGGCTCCAAGGCACACATAGTCATGAAAAATAACTTGTTTCCGCAGGCATTTTATTTTATTCTT
>JAGZCC010000072.1 GCA_018369555.1 Thomasclavelia spiroformis | reverse complement strand
CTTTTCAAAGAACTTTAACAGTTAACTTGTAAATTCACTATTTTCATATTTTCAAACTTTTTCATAAAAAACACTTGAATTTTATATAGTTAGCTCCTTTATCAAAATACATCTCAACAAATAAAAAAGCATTTTATCATCAGGACACCATGTGCTCTTCCACCTGATAATAGATGCTTTAAAATCACCATTAACGCCGGTTTACGTTCTTTCTTTTCAAAAGACTCAGATAAGGGCATTTCAACTATCTCCATTTAGCTATTTCCACCATCAAGCTATCTCTATAAACTTATAACAATTTACTCAACTTACCTATAATTTACATATTATATATCTTAACAAAATACAATTTAAAATACAACTTATTTACCTGTTGACTTTGAAAAACTTTCTAAGTATACTTGCATATCCTTTTCATTTATATCAAAATCTTCTTTTGCAGCACGATAACCATAAATATAAGTACTACTTTTATTGAAATAAACAATTTCCATCGTTTTAACGCCTGTATCTTTATAAGTAAAAACATACTCATAAACACTCAAACCACTATCAAGAACAGGTTTCAGTACCTCTATCGAGGTAGCTCCTCCTTCTTCTAGTTCACCAATATACAACTCATTTTTATCCTCATCAACATTATCACTATCATCTTTAATAACTTTAAAATATAACGTATCATTATTCTTAGAAAATTCTACAGTACTCGAATCCTTAACATTAATCATAAAATCACTAGGATAATGAAAACTAACGCCTTGATCCGTACGGTATTCCTTTCCTGTTTTTTCAAGATTAACCTTTTCATCACGTGCTCCACAAGCAGCAACAAGGCACAAACATAAAGTTGTAATAACTATTCCAAATATTTTTTTCATTACAACAACTCCTCTACCATTTAATTGTACACAACACTCGCAATTATTACAACTATATTTAGCAGACATTTTTAATTAGATTATATTAAAATGTTCTAACGCATAAACAATTCCATCATCAAATACACTTCTAGTAACAAAATCACTAATCGTTTTAACATCATCATGACCATTTTCCATACATATTCCAAGCCCTACTAAAGATAACATTTCAATATCATTATGCCCATCACCAAAAGCCATTACCTCTTCTGGCTTTAAATCATAATATTCTAAAATCGCTTTAATTCCCTCTTGTTTTCCACCATCTTTAGCAACAATATCATATCCATAATCATACCACTGTGTATATTTACATTTTTTTGTTAAAGCTATAATATTTGCTATCTTATCCAATGGAACAAATGGATCAATCTGATAAACATCATTTATTAAAGCTCTACTAATATTTTTAACCGGAGGCGTTGGAGTATTCAAAAATATTTGTGACTTTATTACAAAATCATTCACTAAATTCACATATAATTCATCTTTTTCCACAAAACAACAAGCCAAATTATTTTGTGTCACATATTCAACAATTTTAGCTACGTCCTTTTTATCAATTGGATTATTATATATTATTTCCCTACTATTAAAACAATATCCACCATTTAATGTTAAATAACCATCAAAAGTAAATTGTTTATTAATCCCTAATTGATCCAGTTCTAAAAAATGTCTTCCTGTTGCAATAAATAATTTAATCCCTTGAGCTCTTAACTTTTCCAAAGCCGCTACTACACTATCGCTGATATATGGTTGTTCTCTAGAAATAAGCGTCCCATCAACATCAAAAAAAATTGCTTTTACCATTTTTTATTCTCCCTTATAACAGAAAAGACAGATTTCTCTGTCTTTATCCAATCAATGAGTTAAAAACCTTTAAATAATGATTAGCACTTTCATCCCAATCAAGCTTCGAATTCATTGCTCTAGTTATCATTTGTCGCCATGAATCACGATGATTATCATACACATCTAATGCATAATCAATAATCCTCATCATTTCATGCGCATTGTAATTCATAAATCCAAAACCTGTCCCTCTATTTGCATACTCATTATATGGTTCCACACTGTCTTTCAAACCACCAGTTTGACGAACAATTGGAATTGTTCCATATCTTAATGCCATCATTTGAGATAAACCACAAGGTTCAAATAAAGAAGGCATCAAAAACATATCACATCCTGCATAAATACGACACGATAATCCAAAATCATATTTTAAATTCAAAGAAACTTTATCTGGATATTGAGATGCTATTACCTTTAATGCATCTTCATAAATTTGATCACCAGCACCCAAAATAACAATTTGCACATTTCTATTACACATTTCATTAAATTGATTAATAATCAAATCCAACCCTTTTTGCTTAGTTAATCTAGTAACAATACCAATTAATGCAACATCTTGATTTTCTGGTAGCCCTACTTCTTTTTGAAGCTCAAGTTTATTTACCACTTTATTATCAAATACTGTATCAACATCATAATTCTTTACAATATCTTTATCTATTTTAGGATTAATCACATCATAATCAACCCCATTTAAAATACCATATAAATCATATTTTCGCATTTCTAAAATATTTTGTAATCCTTCTCCATACTCTGGAGTCAAAATTTCTTTTGCATAAGTTGGAGATACAGTTGTAATAATATCACTGTAGAAAATTGCAGCTTTCATCATATTCAAGCAGCCATCGTTACGACAATTACCATTGTAATATAAATAATTATCTAACCCAAATAATTCACTTAACAACTTAGGATCCGCTTTTCCCTGAAAAGCAATATTATGAATCGTAAACACAATTTTAATATTCTCATAATGTTCATAATAACAATATCTCTCTTTATACAACATTGCAATCATTGCTGTTTGCCAATCATGCAAATGTAAAATATCCGGTTTAATATTTAAATGAGAAATTAATTCAAGTACTGCAAAATCAAAATATGCAAATCTTTCATAATCATCATCATAACCATATAACCCTGGTCTACGAAAATACTGCTCATTATCTATAAAATAGAATTTAACACCATCTAATTCATACTTAAAAACACCACAATATACTTTTCGCCATCCTACCCAAATATCAAAATTGGTTACATATTCAATTTTATCAGCTAATTTCATATCCTGATACTTCGGTAAAACAACAATACTTTCAACACCTTTTTTTACCATTTCTTTTGGTAAAGAACCAAGTACATCTGCTAGCCCTCCCGATTTAATAAACGGTGTAGCCTCAGATGTTGCAAATAATACTCGCATTAAACTACATCCCCTTCTTTAATATACAATGGTCTATCATAATCTCCATGCAATTCTAATTGACGATGTACTTTAGAACTTTTATCCATAATAACATTTTCTAAATGGGCCCCAGGATCTACAACAGAGCCAGAAAATAAAATACAATTTTTTACTATTGCACCAGTACCAATAACAACATCACGTCCAATAATACTATTTTCCACTGTTCCATTTATAATCGCACCATTTGCAACAAACGATCTCTTTACATCAGATTGTGTTAAATATTTTGCCGGTGGTGTATCATTTGTAATTGTATAAATTGGCCAATTACTTTTAAATACCGCTGATGAAATATCTAAATCTAAAAATTCTAATGAATATTGATAATAATGTTCTAATGAATCAATACAACGAGCATAACCTTTATATTCGTAAGTATTAATTTGTTTTTCATCACATAAATAGGCTAAAAAATCTCTCAAATTAAAGAAAGAACTAATTTTTTTGGCTTGTTTCATAATCTTTAATAAGGTTTTGGTATTAATAACATAAGTTTCAAGTGAAATACTACGATCCTTACGACTACCCTTATTACGTTCAATTTTAGTAACAATTTTATTTTTAACTGTTAAACAATCACACCCAATATACGCTTCATTAGCATCATGTACTTTTTTATAAACCATTGTAATTTCAGCGCCAGCCTTTTCATGAGCAGCAATCACTTCACTATAATCCATAGTTGTAATAATATGTGCTGGAG
This sequence comes from Thomasclavelia spiroformis, assembly GCA_018369555.1. GTDB lineage: Bacteria > Bacillota_I > Bacilli_A > Erysipelotrichales > Coprobacillaceae > Thomasclavelia > Thomasclavelia spiroformis_A. The sequence continues at coordinate 6,993 of JAGZCC010000072.1, read as the reverse complement.
CAATAACCACATAATCCGCTCTATTAGCTTCTAAAAATGCAATATTTTCAATTAAATTATTAATATCGTGATTATAATTAGGGTTATTAGCATATTTTTCATTGTATAAGAAAGAAACTCCTCCAGCTTTAGAATTAAAATTCCAAGAATTTCCTCCAGCTAAATGTTTAAATAATGAACGTGGTTTTTTTTGAATTAAAACCCCTACGGCATCAATAGTTGAATTAGACATATTAGATAAAACAAAATCTATTAACGCATAACGTCCCAAAAAACTCACTGATGCTACCGGTCTTTTTTCTGTAAGCCCGACAAAATCTACATCTGAATGTAAATTTACTAATCCTATTGCTTTTACCATCTCTATTTCCTCCCCTACTTATTATCACTTACTAATGCAACATTTTTAGCTTCTTCATTGATTTTACTCTTTGCTCTAATTACGACACCTTCATCAACAATTGCCTTATATACTTCAGCTCCCTCTTCAACTAATACCCCAGGCATTAAAACTGAATCAATTACTTTAGCACCTTCGCCAACATTAACATTATTAAATAACACAGAACCTTCAACCGTTCCATTTACCAAACAACCTTGTGTAATCAAAGAATTTTTAACAGTTGCCTTATCTCCTATAATTTGTGGCTTACCTAAAGTATCTTCAGTATAAATTTTCCAATCTTTCTTGATATTGTAAAGATCAAGCTCCTTATCATCTAACAAGTCCATATTAGCTTGCCATAAACTCTCAACAGTTCCAACATCTTTCCAGTATCCATTAAATTCATAAGCAAACAATTTTTTATTATCCTTCAGCATATCAGGGATAATATTCATTCCAAAATCATGTTTACTATCTTCTTTCTTTGCATCAGCAATTAAATATTTTCGTAATTCTTTATAAGTAAAAATATAAATTCCCATTGAAGCCAATGTAGACTTAGGATGCTCTGGTTTTTCTTCAAATTCATAAATACTTCCATCCTCAGTAGTATTCATAATTCCAAATCGACTTGCCTCTTTCATTGAAACATTCAACACAGCAATAGTCGCATCAGCTTTGCGTTGCTTATGTGCTGCAAGCATTTTATCATAATCCATTTTATAAATATGATCACCAGATAAAATCAAGACATATTCTGGATCATATTGATCCAAAAAACTAATATTTTGATAAATAGCATCCGCTGTTCCTGCATACCAAGTTGCTCCAACTTTACCTCTTTCACGCGCTGGTAAAATCGCTGCTAACGACTGTTTTCCATCAAGTCCCCATTTAGTTCCAGCACCAACATATGTTCCTAATAATACAGATTCATATTGTGTCAATACTCCAACAATATCAATCCCTGAATTAGCACAATTACTTAAAGGAAAATCAATAATTCGATATTTCCCTCCAAAATGAACTGCCGGTTTAGCAACTTTAGCCGTTAAAGCTTCCAAACGAGTACCTCTTCCTCCAGCTAAAATCATGGCTACAATCTCTCTTCCCATTTTAAATACCTCCTTGTTTGATGTAAGCGCTTCTATATAATATAATTCTATCATAATTAAAAAGTAATTTCGAGTTAATTATTACAAAAAACAATTATATATCTTGTCACATATTATACTTCAAAAAAATTTTTTAAAAAATTGATATTATAATATATTTTTGTAATAAAAAATATCTTTACACATACAAATATACCGAGGTGAAAAAATGAGTTCACGCATAGCCTATAATCAAAGAGAAGTTGATTTATTAGCACGTCTTATTAGAGCCGAAGCTGTAGGTGAAGGTGATCAGGGCATGTTATTAGTAGGAAACGTTGTTGTAAACAGAGTAGCAGCCCAATGTGATGTTTTTAGAGATGTTACTTCAATTAGCGAAGCAATTTATCAAAAAAATGCATTTGCAGGAGTAGCAAGTCCATTATTCCAAGGTGCCGCCAACGCTAAAGAAAAAGAATTAGCTTTAAAAACTATTCAATACTACCGGCGTTCTCCAGCAACATACGCATTATGGTTTAAAAATCCCGGCACTAATGTTATTTGCCCAGAAAAATTTTATGGGTATCTATCAGGACGTTTTAAAAGTCATTGTTTTTACGATCCTGGTGAAGAGTTAAAATGTAATTTTTAACATTTATTGATATACCATGATACAAGGAGAGATAAAATGAATTATTTTGATGATTTAAATCCTTATCTTGTTCGACAAGAAAACCAACCTGAACCCGAACTTCCACCTGTTAACCCTGGTGCGATTGGACAAACATATTTAGGAAATATACTTAAACTAAATATTGGTAAACTAGGTAAATTTTACTTTACCTATAGCGATAGTGAAAAATGGCGTGACAAAAACTATGTTGGAATAGTAGAGGATGTTGGTAGAGATTATATTTTGATAAAAGATCCTAGTAGTGAAAAACGCTTTTTATTAAGTTTTATCTATTTACTATGGATAGAATTTGATGAAGAACTAGATTTTCAATTTTCTTATCGTTAATAATTTTAATCTAATCGGTATCTTAACACACCTAAAAAAAAGGAATTTCATATAGCAATGAAATTCCTATTTATTTTTCATATATACAATAAAATTTAACACTATAACCACACACATTATCACAAATGTTATTTTAGAAATAAACCATGATGTATCCAACAAAGCACTCCAATCTTGAATACTAATCAAATGATCATAATCATATATTGTACAATACATCGCCAATAATCCTGATGATAAACTTAAATACTGTAATAATTTAGCTTTTTTATTTTTTACAATTAGTGCCATTAAAGCTAAAACAATAGAAATTCCTCCAAAAATTAAAATTATAAAATACATTTTTAACACCTTCATTTCCATTAATCTATTTACAATTTTTTTCCATAATATAATTACTTAAATAAACATTATTTCTTATCATAACATTTTTCTTGACCACCCTATATCCTCTACTTTCAAAAAAAGGTTTTGCTGTAATCGACGCATGCGTAGTAATTTTACAAGATTTAACCTGCTTTTCTAATTTTGCTAAAACTAAAGTTGCTATTTTCTTTCCTTGATAATCTTTATGAACATATAGTCTATCCAAATAGCCTGTTTTATCAATATCCCCAAACCCAACTATTATATTATTTTCGAAAGCAATAAGAGTATAATTCTTTTTTAATGATTCATCCCAACTTTTTAAATCAATATTCTCAGTTGCCCAAGCATCTAATTGTTCCTTTGAATAATCTTTGCCATTAATACTATGAACAGTATCGTAAAATAGTTGAGCTAAATATTTACAATCTGTAGATTTATACTTTCGTATTATCATTTAATCGCTCCTATCTTATTTGTGGATTTTGTTTTAAATATTTACGCACATCACTAATAAAATGCAACGAACCCGTTACAATAATATTTTTATAATTTCCAATCAAGTCATTTAATATCTCTTTGTAATTAATATCATTTGAATTTAAACGTTCATCTTCAAAACTAACTTGGATCAGCAGGTACTCTTTCAACAAGCCTTTCATCTTACAAACATCTTTATCATTTAAAGCACTGAAAACAATTACAATATTCTCTAGTTTTTGATCTTTTATTGTCTTTTTCAATGCTAAAATACCATCAACATTATGTGCCCCATCTAAATAAATACTTCCAAATTTCTCAAACCTTCCAGGCCAATTAAAACAATCTATTGCTTGTTGGACAAGTTCCTTATCTAAATCAATTAAATAATTACATACATTTATTGCTAAAATTGCATTTTTCACCTGATAACTCCCACCTGCTTTTAAAACATATTCATTAGATAAGCAATTAAAAACATATGGATAATTAATACTTCCAACATCACAAACATACAACTTACTATCATTAATTTTACATACGCACTTAAAAATGTCGACTATTTCTTTATTCTTTTCTGTAGTAAAACACGGTTTATTGGGTTTTATAATACCAGCTTTATGTTTTGCAATTTTATCTAAACTATCCCCTAACATAAATTGATGGTCATAACCAATATTAGTTATTACACTACAAATACTATCAATTACATTTGTTTTATCACATAAACCGCCAATTCCTGTTTCAATAATACGATAATCTAAATCTAATTCATCAAAGTAGCATAACATAATCAATACATCAATTTCAAACATTGATAAATTTTCTTTTCTTATTATATCCTCTAAATCATTAATTATCTTAAGCAATTTATCATCATTTATCATATTACCATTAACACAAATTCTATCATTGTGAACAGTCATATACGGTGAAGTAAAAGTACCAACAGTATAACCATGCTTCATCAATATTTCTTTTATAAAATTAACAGTTGAGCCTTTTCCATTAGTACCAGCAATATGAATCATATTTTTTTGTTTTACATTAAAACCATATTTAGTAACTATTTCTTGAAATTGTTCAAAAGTTCTTTTAACTCTTTTAGATTCAATATAATCTAGGGCTTCTTTAATATCATTAAACATTTTCAATCTGCCAATCAATTGGTGTCATATTATTCTTAATCAAAAAATCATTTGCTTTACTAAAAGGTTTAGATCCAAAAAAACCACGATGCGCAGAAAGAGGCGATGGATGAGCACTTTCTAGAACTAAGTGTCTACTAGTATCAATGTATTGTTTTTTACTACGAGCATTATTTCCCCATAAAATAAATACCATTGGCTTTTCACGTTTATTCAACGCTTTTACAATATTTAACGTAAAAATCTCCCAGCCAATACCTGCATGACTATTAGCTTTTCCTTGCTCTACTGTTAAAACATTATTCAGCAACAAGACTCCTTGTTTAGCCCATTTAGTTAAATCACCATGATTAGGAATAAATGTGTTAACATCATCTTTTAATTCTTTATAAATATTAACAAGACTCGGTGGCACTTTAACTCCTGGATAAACACTAAATGCTAAACCATTAGCTTGATGAAGTTCATGATAGGGATCTTGACCTAAAATAACAACTTTTACATCTTCATAATCACAAAGATTCAAAGCTCTAAAAATATTTTGACGTGGTGGAAATATTGTTTTGTGCAAATATTCGTTTTCAACATAACTATGTAATTTTTTATAATAATCTTGTTCAAATTCAACAGCTACAATATCTTTAAATTTCATTGAATATATACCTCTCTATTACTTCAGCAACAACGCCTTCATTATTATCAGCCATAGTAACATAATCACAAATATTTTTAACATCTTCAGCCGCATTATTTGCTCCTACAGCTAATCCTGATGCCTTTAACATTGAAATATCGTTGTAATTATCACCTATTGCAATTGTATCTTTAATATCGATCCCTAATTTATTCGCCAAATCAATTAACCCTTTTCCTTTATCAATACCTAAAGCATTAAATTCCATATATTGATTAGAAGAATAACTAACAGTTACACACCCTGCTACTATTGAACTTAATTCTTTTTCTAAACTCATCAAAAAGTTTAAATCATTACTTTGATAAAGCATTTTACATATTGGTTTGTCTTTTAAAAATTCAATATCTGGTTTTTCAAAATAAACAGCATCTATTCTTTGTCGTTTTAACTTTTGTTTTTGAGCATCATCAGCATTATAAATATATACTGTATCAATTGTATTAATAAACTGACAAACATTATACTTAAGCCCTGCTTGAAAAATTTCTTTTACCTTTTCAAATGTTAAACCATTAAATTGAAAGATTTTATTATCTTTATTTTCACTAAGTACTGCCCCATTAAAAGAAATAACATATTCATCTTCAAGTTCATTTAAACCTAATTCTTCTAATTCATATCGTACTTGTTTAACACCTCTTCCTGTCGCCAAAACAAATTTAATCCCATATTTTTCTCTTGCTTTTTTAATTGTATCACAATTCTTTTTAGCAATTCTGTGATTATCATCCAATAAAGTCTCATCTAAATCACAAGCGATTAACTTATATCCCATTAATTTTCCTCCAAAATAAATTTTTCAATTACTTCTTTTACTGCACCTTGATAATAATCTAGTTTTGTAACATAATTAGCTACCACTTTAATATCATCATTAGCACTACTAACACAGGCTCCTAAATTAGCCCTTTTAATCATTTCTAAATCATTATAATTATCACCTATTGCAATCGTATCTTCAATCTCTATTTCTAAATATTTAGCCAACCAGGATAATGCATTACCCTTATTTACATTTAAAGCATTAAATTCCATATATCGATTAGAAGAATAACTTACCGCTACCCTTTTACATATATCTTCTTTAAATTCATCTTCTATCATCTTTAAATATTTAGTATTTTTATTTTGATAAATCATTTTAGCAATCGGTTGATCTTTTAATAATTCAAACTCTTTTTCATCAATTATCTTAAATTTAGCTTTTTGTCTAATTTTACGAGCCACTTCTTCTTCGTTAGCATTATATATATAACACATATCTAGTGTAAAAATTAAAACACAAACATCATAATTTTTGGCCCTGTTAAACAATTCTTTTACATCTTCAAACAAAATGCTTTCAAAATTTAAAATACGATGATTTTTATTTTCAACTATCAATGCACCATTAAAACAAATAGAATACTCATTTTCTTTTTCATAAGTGCCAATTTCTTTTAAAATATCAAAAATCATATTATATGATCGCCCTGTTGCTACAACAAATTTAACCCCTTTATCACGAATCTTTTTAATCGCTTCGCAATTAAAATATGGTACATGATGATCAACTAACAGTGTTTCATCTAAATCCGATAACATTAATTTATACATAATTTCCTCCATTTCCCCGCGCTTCACTGCACGGACACAAATATTTAATCAAACAACTTCCTTATGTTTCTAGTAACCTTCTCTATTTAATTGTATAATTTAGTAGAGATTGTACAATCAACTTAAGTGATTATCTTTGATAGCAGTCAATGCCACTTCTCTTCTTTCAATGAAAGGAGAGTTTTTTTATGAAAATCATTCGATTT
>JAGZCC010000071.1 GCA_018369555.1 Thomasclavelia spiroformis | reverse complement strand
TAAAAAAGAGACTTTTCTTATTTGTTCAGTATTCTTTGATAGAGATTATACTAGAGTCGCTCAGCGTAAGCTCGATATGAAACAAGCTCGTGAATTAACTCGTCATCATGCTTCTGTTACTGAAGATATCAATCAAAAGAAAAGGTAACTTCAAAAATGTATTGATATCGTTATTCCTGAGTCCAATACTTGGTTTAGAACCAAATATTCCAAAGCTTATACGGCTGTTTTAAAAGAATTTGGAAGTTCTTATAATTTAGCCGGTGCCATTCTCACTCATCTTCTAAAGCCTAAAAGCAGTGGAAACCATGGGGATACAGACACATCATCTCTTCGTGCCAATGCAAAGAAATCCATTGGTGAACAACGAAGTTATAACTCTTGAAATTTGCCTGTCTTAGAATATTGATTAATTTATTAAATTTAATAAAATATACACTATTACGTCTAATGGCTACTGTATATGCAATTGCTATTGCTAAGTGCGTTTTCCCCGTACCTGGATTACCTATAAAAACAACATTTGTTGCGTTTTCATAAAAATCCGATTCAATAATCGATCTTATTTTTTCTTCTTTTATGCCTGGCTGAAAATTAAAATCATAATCGTCAACTTTTCTTAAGAAAGAAAATGCTGCTACCTTTACATTATAAAGTCTGTTATTTTCCTCCTTGGCTATTACTTCCTTATTCAATATTTTATGCATTACCTGTAGTTGTTCTTCATCTATTTCATTATTCATTATTAATGAATTTAAATATGAATATGCTGATTTCAATTTTAAATAATTTAATTGTTCATTACATGAGCGGAACATCAGGTATGCTTCCTTCGCAGTTTAACTATCAACCAAAAAGTATAACTAAGAGAGTGCATCAGGCTGAAAAACCTGTCGAGTTGCTAGAGGAAATAATCGGTTATATATCGCTTCCATATGAAATTATTCTTGATCAGTTTGCTGGAAGCAGTAATTTAGCCGTGGCTGCATTGAATATGTCTAGAAATGCAATCGTTATTGAAGGAGTTGAAAATATATAAAATACCTCACAAGAAAAAAGAAATTTAGCAAAAGAAAATTTTAATCTAATGAAAAAAAATATAGAAGAACAGCTGAATAAAGAAGCTACTATAATTGATATCAATCGTATTACATATTCTAATGAAAGTATTGTCGGATATGAGAAATTAGAAAATGATTATGATTTAGGATTATAACAAGGAGAAAAAATATGGAAAATAAATTAATCAAAACTAAAATTGAAAATCTTATCGAAAAAACAAAACAACTAAAAATACACGATGTAATATCATACATTAAAATTGAATTTCCTGAAAATGAGTTTAGTTGGAAAACATTGATGAAAGAAACGATTTTTATTATGATCATCGAGATATTATTCATCTAACAAATCAAACGGAATTGATTATTAATTATCCTGGAGGTGACAGATTTGGGGATCTATATGCTGAACCATATACTGATATAAGTTTTCACAGTTTTAAGTTAAGTGGCAATAATGACTTAGACGATAACTTATACCTGTTTCTAAATGATAAATATAACGAGGAGAATAAAATACTCGACTATCTGAATGAATTTTCAAGTAATGCCAATTTTTCAATCGAAGAAATAATTATACGTTTAACCACTATGAATGTAAATATTCCATATCATATTTTAGGTCAGTTATCAAATGAAGAATTACAAAACATTAAAGTAAAAGAAGCGATAGTTAATTGTGTTGAAAATATTGCATTTCACAAACATTTTGATGCATGCGATCAATATCAGTATGGTCAATACGGAGGAGAAGATGTAGCTGAGTGGAGATTATCTCAATCACTTCAATTTAAAGAAATCTGGGAAAGCCTGCCAGATAAAGTGAGAGAATATTGCAATGATGAACTTGAAAGAGCGTGGTTGCAGATACCTAATACAAAAAATATACTGAATGGAGAAGTAGAATTTTTACAGGAAAGCTAACTATATATAAATCAAGTGATTTTTGATAATTAGCTGAAATATTTTTTAGTTCTTTGAAAAGTGAATTTTGTGTACACTGAAAACTACTGCTTTATGCAGAATTTTAAAAATATTAAGTTAAATATTTTTAAATCAGCTGTCTTTCATCAAATGGTATGTTTTCAGACAATAATTTATAGATTACTCTTATAAGTTTTCGTACTGAATGGCCCTGGGCGCATCTATGGGATTTACCTTGTGACCGTTTTAGTTTATAATACTTATTGAAAGTGAGATTGTATTTGCATACTGTAAGAATGCACTGATATAGATTTTTTCTTAGGTAGCGCGAACCACGTTTAGACAATGCTGTTTGAGGAGCGCTGTATTCACCGGACTGATAAGTACCGGGGTCTACACCTGCAAATCCCATGACTTTGACAGCAGAGCTGAAGTTATGGATATCACCAATCTCGCTTAAAATAGACATTCCCGTATAAATCCCAATGCCGGGAATCGAGAAGATAAGAGAATCTAGTTTAGCATCTAATTCTTCTATTTTTTTGTCTATAGTTTTAAGCTGACTGGTTAAGAGTTCAATATTTTCAATAAGCATCTTAATTTCAAGAGCAATAACTTCGTTATTTTCGCCAATAGATTTCTTTGCATTATCACGAAGAGATGATGCATCTATCTCTACATGATACCCCTTGTTTTTAGGGTTTAGAACGTTTTTGAGATGAGTAAGATTAGCTTTGGCTAAATTATAAGAACTTCCAAATTCTTTTAAAACAGCCATATAAGTTTTGGAATACTTGGTTTTAAACCATGAATTAAACTCGGGTATAACGATATCGATACACTTTTGAAGACGGTTTTTCTTTTGATTGATATCTTCAGTAATTGAAGAGTGATAACGGGTTAATTCTCGAACCTGTTTCATATCGAGTTTATGCTGAGTGACTTTAGTATAGTCTCTGTCAAAGAGTACTGAACAGATAAGAAAAGTATCTTTTTTATCATTCTTAGTCTTGCGGATTTTAGACTTGCGCTTGGCATCAGTGGTTAATGGATTAATTAAAGCAACCTCATAATCTTGTTTGATTAGAAAGCTGATAAGGTTGTCACCGTAATGACCGATGGCTTCTAAGCCTACAATATGTCTAGGTGATTTAAATTTTTTAACAGCTTTGATAAAAGAATCAAAACCATCAGAATTATTAGGAAAGAAGAAAGGTTCATGACAGTTAAATAAGTCAATTACAATAGGTTTTTAAAGTTTCCAATTTTCTGGGTTCACTTCAATAGCACGTGGTTTTTGTTTCACAATAAAAACTGTGAAGTCAATCCGTACGCTACTGACTTACACAGTTTATATTACACTCTCTATTTCTATGTAATTTAATTCATTATTTATGAATATTTTTTAGATTTTTTAAATATTTTTTGATCATTATTATAAAAGTCATTAAGCTTACAACTGCTAATGTTAAATAATTACTATTAGCAAGATCACCGGTAAGTGGTGCATTGGCAGATGAACTAGTAGTACTATTATTTCCATTTACACTACTATCGTTTCCTGGTTGAACATTGATATCTTGATCGTCATCATTTTCAACAACTTCTACTACTCTAGTTACAATAGCAACATTGTTAAAGCAATCAGTTACTTGATATGTCAATTCGTATCTACCAGCTTTATCAACATCGACACTACCTAATACAACAATCTGACTAGTCAAATCATTGCCTTGACTGTCAAAAGCTTTAACATCTTTCAATGGATCAAAATCTGTTCCTACAGCAATCTTATTAAATTCATCATCAGGTAATACTATTGTTGGTTTAATATTTTGTTTATCAATATTAACATAATTAACATTTGATCTTGTTAAACCACCATTAGTATCACTAATTTCAACATACCAACCAAATAATCCATGAGGAGCATTTTCTAATGTATAGCTGATTTCTTGATTACTTCTTACATCATTAACTGTACCAAAAGTATCATCAGTATAAATATTAACATCTAAATTTGTTGTTTCAATTTGTTTTTGAACTGGTGTAATTCCTAAATCGCTATAATTAATTACAAATTCTTCTTCACCATTAATATCAGCTACATCACCAATATTACTTTCATCTTTAGCATTATAATCATCTAATGAAGGTGAATATGTTCTAATAATTATTTGTCCATTTGTATTATCAAAATGCATCAAACGCATATAACCCATACCACCTTGAGCTAAACCTTGATAATCAAATAACATTTGATAAACATTACGATCATTAACACCATCATGATTATCATCAAACTGCGATACTACTGTTTGAGCATTATGATAATGACCAGATAAAACCATACAAACATTAGGATTAACAGCTACGACTTCATTATAAATTCTTTGTGGTTCTTCACCTAAACCACCACTAGCTAATAGGTATTCATGGAAATTCAAAATTGCTTTTCTTTCTGGATACTGAGCTAAAACATCATTCATCCATTGAATTTCTTGATTACCAATACCCCACCCCATATATACCATGATAAAGTCAATGCCATCAACAGTAATTAAATCATAATGTCCACGATTGTCTTGATAACTTTCACCATACCATGGGTTTTGATTATAACGATCTTCACCAAAGTATTTGGAGAAAGAAGTATAATCACCACTTAAATGACCAACGTCATGGTTACCAGCTAAAACACCATAAGGCATATTAGCATCATCAAGCATTTTATAAGCATTGTCAGCATTGATCCATTCTTGCACTTGATCTTCATCATCAATAATATCACCATCATGGAATAAATACTGAATATTCATCCGTTCACGATTAGCTAATAACCAATTATGAATATCTAATTGATATTGATAGTTTCCATCAACATCTTGATCTGGATTGCCATCAAAGTCTTCATTATAATATTGAGTATCACTTTCAACAGCAAATGTAAAATCATAGTTTTCTCTTGGTGTATCTGCTGGATTAGACATTGCACCAGTAAAATCTTCTCTATATTGATCAGGGGTATATCCTTCACCATTTTGAACCATAATTTTGATTGTTTGATCAAGTAAGTGATCTTTTAATATTACTTCACCGGTTAATTTCATGGTTTCACCATCAATTTCCATAACCGTATCTAATTTATCAAAAGTATTAGTTGCATAGTTATAAGCATACATAAAAGTCTTTTGATTATTAGATTTACCTTTCCAATCAATCTTAACAGTTGCATCATCACTTATATCACCAGTTACTTTAACATCAAACTGTTGATAAGGGAATCCATCACCAGAATCACCACTGAAATCCTGAGTATTATTACCGGCAATCTGACTAATACCACTAGATGAAGTAATATTAGCATCACCTAATAGATAACGTTCACCACGTTTGAAAGCAACCTGCATTAAATCATCAGTACTATCACTTACAGTAACTTTAAATGTTGGATCACCATTAACAGTTGTCCCACTTACTGGTGTTATTTCCCCATTAATTGCTGCATTTTCTTCTGGTGTTACAAAATTTATTACCTTACTAGTAACATTTCCAATCATATCTGAAGCTGTTAATACTAATTGATGATTACCTGGCTCCATTTCTAATGAACGGAAATCATAAGGCAATTCAATTCCTTCCCCATCAAGAGCAGCAATTAAAGTACTCGTATCACAAATAGCATCTTGGGCACTACCTTCAATAGTTCCATTATGATAAATTTGACCTTCAACCATATTAGTTTCAATAACTGGTGCGGTATTATCACTAACAAATGATACCGTCTTGCTACCACTTGTTACACTATGAGTACCATCTTCTAACGCAGTTGTATCAAGATCATAACGTAAAGCATTAAAGTTTTGATCATCTAATGTGAAAGTAGCATATAAAATTTCAACTTTGCTTGTACCATCACCCATACTAATTTCTTTTTCAGGGGTAATATCATTAACTTCAACTGGACTATCTGGTTTCCAGTTATCTTCAGTATGTTCAACTGCTCCTAGACCATAAACAGCACTATACTGACCAGCTCTTAAAGTTGTACCATCTGGTAATGTTAATCTAATATTCTTTATAGTAAAGTCATCGTTATTTTCAACATTGTGTTCTAAAGCATTAGCTTTATTACCAGCATGGAAAGCAATAGTAATTGTTTTTGAATCACTGTCAAAACAGCTAGCATTAATATCATAAGCATATGTCCGCCAGTCACTATAAGTACCTTCATTGAAAACGCCAATTACATCATTTCCAATTGCAACTGCATTTTTAAAGAAAACATCTGTTTGAGTAGTATCAAAAACAATTCGTGCGTTTCCGTTAATTGATTTGACTGCTTTATCAGTTACATCCTGATCATCAATTATCAAATTATTAGCGGTACCAATAATTTGTTCAGTTTGGTTAATAATCGCACCTTCGCTAATATTAATTTGATCGCCAGTAGAAACTGGTTTTTCATTATTAACTGTGCTAACTGGTGTTGTTATTTGTTGATAACCATCGCTAATAGCAAAATAATATGTATATGATGATTTATTATATAAATCTACTGCTGTTAATGTTTTTGAAAAATTATCACCAGAATTACGTAATAAATTATAAACTTCAAAATCTTCGCTATTATTATCTTTTAAATACAAGTAAACACTCTTAATTGTTGTATCGTTAGATTTAGCATCAAGCGAGAAAGTTAAATCGTTAGCTTCATTAAAAGTAGCTGGTGTTTGATCTTTGTATTCTATCAAAGAAACAGTTTCTGGTAAAACAGCCTCATACATAGGTTTTTCAGTTACTGTTCCTGGTGTTGGTTCAGCGCTATTATCGATTAGCGTACTAGTAAAAGTTGAACCATCATATCTATTTTGATATACAATTGATTTATCAGCTGCAGTATCATCAACACCATCCATATTATATAAAACATAATCTAAAACATCTTTAATATTAGAAGTTATTTTTAACCCACGAGCCGAACCATTTGCCATTCCAGCATTATAAATCGAAATTAAATGATCACTATCTAGATTAGTATTAAACTTATTGTTAAAATCACTAATTTGTAAATCATCATTAGTACCATTTTTAATCCAAAAAACTAATGTATCATGTGATTTGATAATTTTATCCTCATTAGTTTCATACCAGATAACATCACCATCTACACCTTGATCAGGATAATTATAATACAATTTATAATCTTTTAAATTAATATCCAAATTTGAATTATTATAAATTTCAATGAATTCATAACCATCACTGCCACCGACATTAGAACTATCAGGCATAATTTCACTAATAACCAAGGGGGCAACCTTACTTTGATCAATCATTCCTGGCTGTTCGATTACTACAGTTTTCTTAACAGAAGTCACCTTATTAAAACCATCAGTAATAGTAACATCATATGTTAAATTTGAATAAGCAGCTAAATCTTGAGCAGGTACATCTACCTTTAAAATCCCATCAGTATATAATAAATCATAGCTGGCTACTACATTTCCATCCTGATATAAATTTAACTTAGCATCAATAATTGTGTTTGTAAGATTAGTATTTTCTACACTGACAGTGAAATTGCTATTTGCACTTACAAAACTATCTGCCCCAACTTCTACTTCAGGGTTTTCTACAATCGCTGGTGTTATATAGCGCCCCGTAATTAATTGTTGACTATTTAATTTTCCTAATGTTACTTCATTATCATAAACTGGCACTCCGGAATTTGAAGTGTAATTATAATAAATAGCTTCATCTGTGTCGATTTTACCATTACTAGAATCACTAGCAGTATAATTAACCGATGTTAATTCTTGATTAGTATTAGTGATAATTTTAAATCCACGAGTACCACTATTGCTCATTCCATCACTATGAATAGTTGTAAAATTATCACCAGCGACAAAATTAGTACCATAATTATTATTAAAATCTGCAACTGTTAAGCCAGTTTGTTCTACTGTCTCATTAACAACCCAAACTGTTAATACTTCTTTAGCATCTAAGACAATATCATCATCTAATTTCCAAACTGTTTCTTTATTACCATTAACATAAACAAGCTGGTAATTATTTACAGCTACACTTTGGTCACTAACATTAAAAATCTGTAAATATTCATACGCATCACTACCAGAAACATTAGTACTATTTGGTGATAATTCACTAATCAACAATGGTGAAGCAAATTCAACCGCCCCTTCATTAACAGTAACTGTTTGAGTTGCACTAGTAATTTCATTAATACCATCATTAAAAGTAGCAGTAATATTTAAAAGATCCTCATTACTAATTTCGCTAGCAGGGACACTATAAACATAATTACCGTCACTATCATATGTCATATCATATTCTTTATCATTTACCTTTAAAGTTGCTTTTAAAATAACTCCTGGTAAATTAGTCGTAGCTTTTACAACCAAAGCTTCGCCGGCATTGATTTCTTGAACAGTATTAATGGTAACAATTCCATCGCTTACTGTTACAAATTGATACTTACTTTCTAATTTTTGTTGTTCAATCAAACTACCTGGTGTAGGATCCAAGTCATAACTAAAAGTACTTTCTTGAATTCTACCAGAATTGTAAATAAAGTTAATTCCTTTTTTTGTTTGTACTTTAACATCTTCATCATTATAAATAACTGAACTTAAAATTTGTTTAGTATTTTTTACTGTAACTCGCAGTTCTCTTTGACCACTATTAGAAAAACCACTAACAATATTTTCAGTTTTAACAATTTGTCCTTCATCAGCTGACAAATTATAATATTCTCTAAACAAAGCTAAATCTAAATCTTTACTTTCTTCATTTTGAATCCAAACAATCAAAGCTTCATTAGCTGGTAAAATTGTATTAGCAGGTAAATTCCACTCACTAATAGTACTACCATTATCATATAATACTTGATAATCATCTAAATTAATACTTTGATTACTAGTATTATACAATTCAAAATACTCAAATGCATCTCTACCACTAGTTGTTGTCATATCACTCTGGTGGCTATCAGCAACTATTTCACTAATAATAATTGGTGATGTAACACTATTTTCATTTAAGATAGCTGTGTCACTATTATCATTATTAACTGCTTGTAATGAAATAGCACTATTACTACCTACAACAAGAGTTGTCACCAAGGTTGCCATTGTGGCTTTAATTACTTTATTTGATTTTTCCTTCGTCATTTTTTCGTCCTCCTAGTATTACAAAGGTAATATAACAAAATCATCAACAAAGTATGTTAATACTAAGTAATTTTTTCCTTAATTTTCTTTTATATAACCTTTACTAAATATTTACTTTGATAAAATTATTTTAAAATAGCAAATTAGACTTTAAAATAAACCATGTTAACATTTAACAAAGACTAAGTCCACTGGATATAAGGAAATTCAATTCGTTTGGAAACCTACAAATCTGCCACTTACAAACTATTATTTGACAAAACGTCAAACCAGACAGATATTTTATTTAATTAACATAAATTTTATCCTTTTTAATACAGCAAATTTACATATTTTTAAGCCTGCAACATATTTATAGCCATTTTTATACAAAATGATTACTAATTTACAGAAATAATTAAAATAAATAATATGCTAGAATATCTAATGTATTTTTAATATGAACTAAATCACCAGTAGTTTAACTAAAAATATAAACATACATTAAGAAAAGATAAAGAGGAAAGAAAAATGAAAAAAATTTTAAAAGGTTCATTAGTTTTAGCTCTTACTTATCTTGTGTTCCAATGAATACAAATAAGTTAGATGCATTAGCAGCTTCTGATATTGAAGTAACTAATTCAAATAACATTGTAACAATTGGAAACGAGTATATTGAAAGGGAATTTTCAACAGTAGATAATAAATTAAAAACTACTAGTATTGAAAATAAACGTGCTAAAACAACGTTTGAACCAGCGACAGGCAGCGAAGAATTTATTATTAAAACAACTAAAGAGCAAAAAGATGCTCCAGTTGTACCGGCACTTAATCGTAATGGTTGGACAGCGACAGCTGATAGTTTTCATAACCCATCAGGACCAAGTGATGGACCAGCACAAAATTTATTAGACGGTGATGTTAATTCAATTTGGCATACTAATTATGGTGGGGGAACTGGTGACCAAGAATATCCTCATAACGTTGTAATTAATTTAAAAGGTGAAGAAACATTTCAAGCATTTTCTTATACACCTAGACAACAAGGTGAAGAGACAAATGGAAATATTCAAGGATATGAATTATGGGTTTATAATGGACCTGTTGGTGATGATTTAGCAGTTGATTCATCTGAATGGAAACAAGTTGCTAAAGGAAATTTTGTTTATGAAGGAGTAAATCCTATTTATGTAAATTTAAAAGAAGCTACAACAGCAACACAAATTAAGTTTGTTGCGACTTCATCTAATAATGGAGCAAAATTTGCAGGTGGAGCAGAATTTAATTTTGAGGGATTATCCAAGAATTAAAAAAGGTGGAAAACATCCACCTGATATTGAATCGATAATTTCTAAAGAAATAGGACCAGTTAGATCCAGTCGTATTAATTCTCGCAAAATTTAACCTAAGTCAATAGCTATTTTACATATCGATTCGATTAGCATAATAATTTAAAAAATCAACTTTTCCGGAAGTATTGATAAATCCAGAATCATATTTAAAGCACTTTTCGAACAGAAAAAAATTTTCTTTTTAATCCTTATTTAGATTTTACAAGAAAAAGAAAACTTTCTTTTAATGAATTAATTAAGTTCATTATCTGTATGAAATCAGGTGCCATTGAAGATAAGCTTTATAAGTATTTTAAGAATTAATAGTTATAATACTATGAATGTATTACCACAAATTTAGATAGAGATGAATTTCCATTAGAAAAAATTAAAAAAATATACAAGATGAGATAGAGAATTGAAACTACCTTTAAAGAATTAAAATATGCAGTTGGACTCAATGCTTTAGCTCAAGATAAAATAAACTTTCATCTGTTGGGAATACTGTTCTTATTTTAGTAAACTTTCTAAATGCACTATTTAAACTTTCAATTGCATTCGTTGTATACATGATTTTTCTTAGTTCTGGAACATAATTAAACATACTGCAAACTTCATTCCTGTTTTCTTCCCATGGCTTAAATGCATACGGATATTTATCTCCC
>JAGZCC010000070.1 GCA_018369555.1 Thomasclavelia spiroformis | reverse complement strand
CCAAAGCAACATTTGATGGATTAACAAAAGCCTTAAATGAAGCTAAAGCAGTATTTGCTAATCCAAATGCAACACAAGTTGAAGTAGATAATGCAAAAGATGTTTTAGCAAAAGCAATCGCTAACTTACAAACAGTAAAAACACCAGTAAATAATGGTGATACAACTGTAAGTGTAAAAACCAGTGATGAAAGCTTAGATGGAATGTTTGCAGGAATTACTTTATTAAGTGTCGCTGGATATACGTTGTTAAGAAGAAAAGAAGATTAATAATTAATAAGAGATTTCAGTGCTCTAAATAATTAGGCGCATTAATGAAAATTGCTCTAAAATAACTTCTGTCGACTTTGTAAAGAAAAGTATATAAGTAATGTTATTTTCTTATGAAATTATTCATATTAAAAATTTGTAATTAACTTAAACACCGATAGGCCAGATGAAAATCTGGCCTTTTAACTACTTTGGCTGAATATTTATTTAGACAAATGATGGCTGAGTTTTTCATTAAAATAATCTTTAATCATTAATTGATTTAATATCATAGGCTAGTTTCTAATGTGTCCACCTAACCCTTTAGGATCTAATTCTTTGATTCTGCCAATCCATTGTTTCATCTTGACTTTATCATTAATGTTTTTCTCATTTTCCTCATAGTTATATTAGAATTCTAATGACTATAATTATGGATTTTAGTTTTATAAATTGAAATACTATATAGTATTGCGCACTTACAATTTATGAAAAAAAAATTACAAAAATTATAACTTTAAAAAAACAGGGTTTATTATTATCATTATAAAGTAAGGACTTACATTTTTTTGTTGGAAGGAGGAATTTAAAAGAAGAATTTTAATTATATTAAATGAAGGTAACACAGATAAAAGGGAAAGGAGAAAAAAATGAGACTGTTTAAAAGAAAATTATTTTCAGTTACATTGAGTTTTTTATTAGGTGGAACAGCTATTGTAGGTGATTATTCTACAATGCTTTTAGCTAAGGAACCGGATACTGGAAGTAATGAAGAGGTAATATTATGGCAAGAAAGTTTTGAAGAAAATCAAGATGATTTTGTCAATTCATTAGTTGATGAGCAAAAAGGAAGTAAAAATGTAAATCGAATTAAGGATGAAGAAACAATTGAAGGTAATATTATGCAGCTTGTTAATGAAAGTTCATTTGAAGCATCAAAACAGCATAATAATACTGAAATAGTTGATTGTTTATTTGATGGAAGTACTGATTCTAAATATTTAAGTAATGCTAATGTACCTGGAATTGATAATCCAATTTGGGTAAAATTTGCTTTAACACAAAGTATTACAATTAATCGTTATCAAATTGCTAGTGCAAATGATTCTCCAGAGAGAGATCCTGAATCTTGGAAATTATACGGTTCCGTTGATGGCGAAGTTTATGAGTTAATAGATGAACAAAATGGAATTGTGTTTAATGAGCGTTTTGAAAGGAAAACTTTTGAAATTATTAATCCTAAAAAATATCAATATTTTCGTTTAGATATTATAAAAAATCATGGTAATAATGGAATGACACAATTTTCAGAATTTGCTTTAGGTAGTGATGAGGAATTACCGCCAGAAGTTGAGCAAAAGGGAATGACAACTAAAATTGTTGGAGGGCCAATTTCGCCTTGGGTAGGAGCTAGCGGTGTTGGTTATAGTGGAAAAAAATCATTAGAAGTTAGTGGAATACACTATGGTAAAGAACGAGGATATTCATATAATAAATTATATGATTTAAAAGATCAAAATATCGTGATTACTAATGATACTAAATTAGATTATATGATTTTTCCTGATTTAATTAATGAAAGAGATTATGATTATAATTATACGCAAATGCATATGGCAGTAGATATTAAATTTATGGATGGAACATATCTAAGTGATTTAAAAGCATTAGATGATCATGGAAATATTATTGCAGCAATGGAACAAGGTGATAGTAGAACATTAGTGACTAAACAATGGAATCATGTAAGTGGTAATATTGGGAAAGTTGCTTTAGGTAAAACAGTAGATAGTATTTTAGTTGATTATGATAATGATAAAAATGATCAATTCCCAGAAGAGAAGGATCGAACATTTCGTAGTTATATCGATGATATCCGTATTTATCAGGCAACTGATCCTATTTATGAACATTTAGCAGATTATGTAAATATTTTGCGTGGAACAAATGATTCTCCGGCTTTTTCTCGAGGGCTTAATGTTCCGGCAGTTACAATGCCCCATGGATTTAATTTCTGGGTACCATCAAATACTTCGGTAGATGGTCGAGGTAGAAATACATATACATATCAAGCAAATGGTAATTATTTTAGACATATGACAATAAGTCATGAAGCGAGTAATTGGGTCGGTGATCGTGGTACATGGCAATTCATGATTAATACATCAATTGATCCAGAAACTGGCAGTTTTGGTGAAAATGAAAGAAAAATTCCTTTTTCACATGAAAAAGAAGTTGCTAGAGTATATTATTATGGGATAGAATTTCCAGAAGGTACAAATGCATCGAATACAAAAATGGAACTTACGCCAACTGATCATGGAGCAGTAGTAAGATTTACTTTTCCAAAAGATGCACAACATAAAAATATAATTTTTGATTCAATTAATGGTAGTAATGATGGTTCGATTATTGAATATGATATGACAACAAATAGTTTTAAAGCACGTACTAATCATACAAGTTTAGGGTTAAAAGATATGTATATTTATGGAACATTTGATAAACCGATGTCTTATACAAGAACGGCAAATAATCGGCAAGGTATTGCTTCTTTTGAAGATGAAGTTGTCGAAATGAAAGTAGCAACATCATTTATTAGTTTTGAGCAAGCAAAGCATAATATAGAATTAGAAATTAGTGATAATGACTTTGATATGATTTATAATCAAGCATTAGAAACTTGGGATGATAAATTAGATGTTGTTGAAGTTGAAGGTGGTTCTCATGATCAAAAAGTATCATTGTATTCTAATATGTATCGAATGTTTATGTATCCAAACTTATTAAGTGAAAATACTGGAACTAATGAAAATCCAGTTTGGAAATATTCAAGTCCATATGGTGGATCGAATGAAAATCCTGAGGTTGTTGAAGGCAAGATGTATTATAATAATGGATTCTGGGATACATATAGAGCTGCCTGGCCGGCTTATAGTATTTTCTCTATGGATAAAAGTAGTGAATTGTTGGATGGACTAGTTCAACATCATAAAGATACTGATTGGGTACCAAGATGGTCTGCACCAGGGGGAACATACTTTATGTCAGGTACAAGCAGTGATATTGTTTTTGCTGATGCAATGAAAAAAGGGATAGTTTTTGATCAAGAGGATGCTTTTAAATCAATGATTAAAAATGGTGCCGTCGTTAGTGATGATAGTAATTATGGTAGAAAACAATTATCAACTGCTATTTTTAGAGGATATACAAGTAAAGAACAAGATACAGGATTTTCTTGGTCAATGGAAGGATATAATAATGACTATGGTATTTCTGAAATGGCAAGAGAATTAGGTTATGAAGATGAAGCCGTATATTATGCAAATCGTGCAATGAATTATGTTAATTTATTTGATAAACAAAGCGATGATGTAAATGATATGTGGTTTAAAGGAAAAGATGCAGCAGGTAACTGGTATGGGCCAAGTCTTAATGATGTAAATACCTTTGATCCAAGATACTGGGGTGACAATTATGATGAAGCAAATGCATATGTTTGGTCAGTTGGAGTAACTTATGATGGTCAAGGTTTAGCTAATTTATATGGTGGCCGTGATAAACTTGCTGAAAAATTAGATACGATTTTTGAAACAAAAGGTGAGGTTAATGGTTTTGGGGCTGATATGGATGGCTATGGATATGGCCATAAAGAACCAAAAGAAGCTCGAGAAGTTAAGATGGGTCAATATAACCAATCAAATCAACCTGCTTATCATATTATTTATATGTATAATTATGCGGGTCAACCATGGAAAACTCAAAAATATGTTAGAGATTCTTTAGATCGTTGTTTTATTGGTAGCGAAATTGGTCAAGGAATGATTGGTGATGAGGATAATGGTGCAGGAGGAGCATGGTATGTCTTTAGTGCTTTAGGCTTTTATCCAATTATGGGAACTAATGAATATATGATTGGTTCACCAATCTTTGATAAAACAATAATTCATTTAGACAATGGTAAAGATATTACGATTACTGCTAATGGAAACAGTAAAGAAAATGTATATATTCAAAATGTAACTTTAAATGGTGAAAGCTATAATAAGAACTACTTAACACATGAAGATTTAATAAATGGGGCAGATATTGTTATGAATATGTCAAATACTCCTTCTTCATGGGGGAGCAGTATTGATAGTTTACCAACATCAGTTACAAAGAATGACCAAATTGCCAATCCAAAAGAAGATATTACGTCAACCAAAGTAAAAGAAGTTGATAAGATTGATGGTGATGTATATTTAACAAGTATGACTACCAAGAATATTGAAAATGCCAAAAATTTGTTTGATAATACATCAGATACAGTAGCAGCATTATCACAAGATACTTCAGAATTGATTTATAGTTTTATTAAACCGCAATATATTGATATGCTTACACTTACTTCTTCTAAAGATGGTAAAGCTCCAGAAGGATTCAAAGTATATGGGTCAAATGATGCTAAAAATTGGCAATTACTTGAAGAAAGAGCCAATCTAGAATTTGAATGGGGTCGTTATACAAGACCATTTGTGATTCATGAAGCAGATGAATTTAAGCATTATAAATTAGAATTAATTGGTGGAGAAGCACTTTCAGAAATAGAATTATTTTCACAATTAGATGAATTTGAAAAAATTACTTTAGAAGATTTAAAGAACTTAGTAACTTATAGCGAAAGTTTAGATTTGTCTTCTGTACATATAGAAATAATTAAGAATATTGAACAAAAACTTGCTGTTGCTAGAGAGGTAATTAATCAAGAAGTTCCCGATGAAAAAACAATTGAAGAGGCTTATTATGGTTTACAAAATTCTTTAGATAAAATAGATTCAAATCGTTTAGCATATGATAAACAAGAAGCCGAAATATATGATGAAAATTCTGGAATTGTTAATGATGGGCCAAACATTGGAAGTTTAAATCCAGGTGATTGGGTATGTTATAAAAATGTTATTTTTGATTCTAATGCAAATTTCTTTGAATTATATTATTCAGCAGAAACAATTACTCAATGTGGTAATCCACTAATTGAAGTAAGGTTAGATAGTACTGATAATGAACCAATTGTAACTTTTGTTCCAAATAAAACAGGCACATGGAAAAATTATGTATACAGTAGTAAGAAATTTGAATCCATTCAAAATATTAAAGGTATTCATGATGTATATTTAACTTTTAGTGGTGAAATATTGCCTGCTGAAATTGAAGGTTTATCAAAACAAAATGTTGCTAATATTGATTGGTTTAGTTTTAGTGAAATCATTACTCCTACTGTAACAGCACAAAATGGAATAATTACTAATGAAAATTTAGATGTAAAATATGGTGAGGATTTGGTTATTACATTTGCTCCAGAAGAAGGATATGTTTTTGATCAAGTGTTGGTTGATGGACAAGTATACGATGGTAAAGTTGAAAATAACAGTATAACTTTAGTTAATGTAAAAAAAGCACATCAAGTAGAAGTAATCTTTAAATTAATTGATTATAAAGAAGCAGATAAAACAGCATTAAAGATTGCAATCGATTTAGCTAATGCAATTACTGATGAAGATTTAGATAAAGTAATTCCAGTAGTTGCTAATGAATTCAAAGCAGCTAGAGATGAAGCAAATGCAGTTTACAATAATGCAAGTGCTACTCAAGATGAAGTAAATAATGCATTTGATAGACTTGCTAGTATCATGCAAAAATTAGAATTCTTCAAAGGAGATAAAACAGCATTAAAAGCATTCATCGATAAAGTTGCAGGATTAGATTCATCTAAATATACTAAAACTACATGGACAGCATTTGAAGCAGAATTAACTGAAGCTAGTGTTGTATATAATGATGAAAATGCAATGCAAGAAGAAGTAAATACAGCTTACAGTGAATTAGTAACAGCATTCTTGAACTTAAGATTAATTCCTGATAAGAGCTTATTAGAAGAATTAATCAATCAAGCAAATGGATTAAACGTAGCAAATTATACAAAAGCATCATTTGATGGATTAACAAAAGCATTAGATGAAGCAAAAGTAGTATTAGATAATCCAAATGCCACTCAAGAAGAAGTAGATAATGCAAAAGATATATTGGTAAAAGCAATAGCAGGATTACAAGCTAATCCAAGTACACCATCAAATGTAGATAACACAGTAAATAATGGTGATACAACTGTAAGTGTAAAAACAGGTGATGAAGCACTAATAGGAACATTAGCAGGGCTTGCATTATTAAGTGTAGCTGGATATACAGTATTTAGAAGAAAAGAAGATTAATTAAAAATAAATATTATAAAATAAGAGATTTCAAAATTATGTGATAATAGTTAAGAAATCTCTTTTTTATTTTAAATATAAATCCTTTGAATAAGGGTTAGATTAAAGTGTATAAATTTGCTAATTATTGTAAAATTTTACTAATTGATTTGTGTTATAATTTAATTAGATAAATTAGTGTAAAATATATTTGATATTACTGCAATGAAAATTTGTAGTGTTATATGCGATTTACTTATATTAAAGAGTTATGTAAAAGGGAAGAAGGGATAGAGAAATGATATTTTACTAATATAAGTATTTTGGCTTTGAATATAATTGTTATGACATAGAATATGAATGATAGAAGGGAAAATATGAAGATGCTAAGAAAAATAATCAAATGTTTAGTGACTTTAGCGATGATTATTGGATATGTATCTATTGATGTTAGAGCAATTGAAAATAATGATTTACAAAATGTTGCCTTAAATAAAACAACTCTTGCTAGTAATGGTAATTCTTCACGTGCTGTTGATGGAGATAAAAGCACTTATTGGGATGGTGGCTTATATCCAAGTGAATTATTCGTAGATTTGGGAGGATATTATGATATATCTAAAATAATTGTAATCCCTTATTATGCAGGAAGTCGTTATTATCATTATGAAGTTTATATTAGTGTTGATGGTGTTAATTATGAAAAAGTTGGGGAGAAAGCTGATAATACTGTGCAAACTTCAGATGGGGAAACATATTCATTTGAAACAAAAGTTGCTAAATTTGTTAAAGTTAAAATGAGTTATAATTCTGCAAATACAAGTGTGCATATTAATGAATTAGAGGTGTATGGAGTTGAAAATACTGAATATCAACCACCAGAATTTCCAACAACTGACCCTAATGATCCAGATAATATTGCTTTTGGTAAACCAACTAGATCAACAACTAATGAAAGTTTTTCATCTTTGGTAGTTGATGGTCAATCTACTACATCGTGGAGTGGAGAAGATTATCCAAAATATGTTGATGTGGATTTAATGGATAATTATGATATTTCTAAAATCAAAGTATACATGCCACAAGGGAGTGTAAAGTTTGCTTATACTCTTTATGGTAGTGTTGATGGTGTTCATTTTGAAAAACTCGCAACAACTGATATTAAAGAAAGTAGCGAGGATGGCGATGAATATGTTTTTGATGATTTAGTTACTTATCGTGTAATTCGTGTAAATGTAATTGGTAACTCAAATGGTGAAGGAGCAAATTCACAAATTTCAGAAATAAAGGTTTATGGAAATGAAAGTAATTTAGAAACTGTTGAAACACGGACTGATTTAGGAATTGAATCATATACTACGTGGCTATTAGAAAATTATAATGTTGATGTTGCAAAGATTTCTGATGAAAATGGTCATTATGATATCAAAGATACATTTGGTAATGAAGATGTATTTAAAGAAGTTGAAGGTGTTATTTCAAGAATTTTAGGGGAACAATATATTGATTGGTTTACATTTGAGATAGTACCTAGCAGTAATGGAAAAGATTATTATGAATTATCTAGTCAAGATGGTAAGGTTCATATTAAAGGTAATGAAGGAATTTCTTTAACATCAGGATTAAATTATTTTTTAAAGTATTATTGTAATGTACATGTTTCACAACAAACTAAACAAGTAAAAATGCCTGACAGTATTCCAGAAATAAAAGAAACAATTCATAAAGAATCTCCATATGAAATACGTTATGCGTATAATTATTGTACATTATCTTATACAATGCCATTTTGGGGTTATGATGAATGGCAAAGAGAATTAGATTATTTTGCTTTAAATGGGGTGAATTTAATCTTAGATACTACCGCAACAGAAGCGTTATGGGTAGAATATTTACAAAATTACGGATATGATATTGAAGCTGCAAAAGCATTTGTTTGTGGTTATGCATATAAAGCTTGGTGGTTAATGGGAAATTTGGAATCATATGGTGGTCCAGTTAGTGATGAATGGATAATCGATACAGTGGAAATGGCCCGAGTTAATCAGCGTAAAATGACAGTTCTTGGAATGCAACCTTGTTTACAAGGATTTATGGGAGCAATGCCAGAAAACTTTGCAAATGTTGCTAATGAAACACTTGTTGAGGATTATGGATTTGAAGATATTCATTCATATATGGTAGCGCAAGGTGATTGGTCTGGATTTACACGTCCGCCAATTTTGAAAACTACTTATGATGGATATAATGCTCTAGCAAGTAAGTTTTATGAAGTTCAAGAGTATATTTATGGACAAATTACTGATTATTATGCTGGAGATTTAGCACATGAAGGAGGAATTATTCCACCTGATTTAAGCAAGCCTGAGATGTCAGCACATATTTTAAAACAAATGATGACTTATGATTCAAAGGCTGTTTGGGTTATTCAATCATGGCTTTCAAATCCAAATGCTGAAATCTTAGAAGGATTTGGTGAAAATAAAGAAGAACATGTTCTTGTTTTAGATTTAGATGCAACCGAAAATCCTCATTGGAGTAATACAACAAATTGGAATGGAAAAGAGTTTGGTGGAACTTCATGGGTATTTTGTATGTTAGATAATTATGGTGGTAGAACTGGAATGCATGGTGAACTTGAATATTTAGCGACTCAAATTACTAAAGCTAATCAAGAATCTGATCATATGAAAGGGATTGGAATTACACCAGAAGGAACACTTTTAAATCCAGTAAATTATGATTTATTCTGGGAAATGGTTTGGGAAACTGAACCTAAAGATACTAAAGCATGGTTAAAAGATTATATTACGCGAAGATATGGTGAATTTTCTGAAAATTCATGGGGAGCTTGGCAGATTTTATTATCAACGGCTTATGGAGCAAATAATGATGATGGTAGTGCTAAATATCATACAGGAAATGTTAATTGCATTACTAATATGCGACCATCATTTGATCCAGAGATAGTTATTGGAGATTACGAATTGATGTATGATCCAATTAAGTTTGAAGAAGCAACTAGTTTATTGATGCAAGATTTTGATAAGTTTAAAGATAACGAATGTTATATTTATGATGTAGTGGATATTTTGCGTCAAACTTTAGCTAATAGTCAAGTTGAATTTTTCTCACGAATAGTTGAAGCTTATAATGCAAAAAATCATGAAATTTTTGAAAAATATCGTGATAAATTGTTAAACAGTATTTTATTAATTGATGAAATTGCAGGTTTTGAGGAAGATTCATTATATGGAACATGGATTTCTAAAGCAACTAATTTCTACAACGATGAAAGAAATAGTGGTACATATGATGATTATGCCAAAGATATGATGATTATTAATGCTAAAGCACTTGTTAATATTTGGAGTTCAAAAACATTACAAACTTATGCTCATCGTCAATATAATGGTTTAGAAAGAGATTATAACTATCCAATGTGGAAATTATGGTTAGATCGACTTGAAGAAGCAATGGCAACTGGAAATTATGTTGCCCCATCAAGCAATAAAGATTATTTCAATATTGGTTGGGATGTAGTTATTAATGATATTGAATATCCAACAGATGTTAAAGTAGCAGATGGTAATAGTTCATATCGTGGACTTAAAGATATTTATTTAGAAATTTGTGATGGTTACTTAACTGGCCAAGCTCAAAAAGATACTATTATGGATGAAAATATTGCACCAGATGGTGTGGCTTATGGTGATAGTGTGTTAGGTAGCTATGTTGCTAGTAATCTAAATGATAATAATTTAGGTTCTATGTGGATTGCGGAAAGTAATAAAGTACCAGTTAGTGCGGGAGTTCGTTTTAATCAAAAGCAAGAAATCTATGGATTGCAACTTGTTTTTGAAACAAGATCACCTTTAGGAAGCAATGTAATGAACTTCTATATTGAAATGAAAGATCAAAATGGTAATTGGAATAAAGTATACAGTGGACAGAGTTATAATGCAGAAACACAATCATATACGATTGATATTCCTTTAGGTTCACCGATAATTAGTGATGATGTTAAAATTACATATGAAAGTAATGGTGGAATATATCCGGCATTATGTGAAATGAAAATATATTCAAGTAAAGGTATTCAATTAATTGGTGGAACAACAATGTTTATCACTGATGATACTTTGAATGGTGTACCTGATGATATTACTGTTGCTGATTTACTAGCAAACTTATATGTGGGAAGTGGTACATTACAATGTATTAAAGATGGAACTATATTAAGTGAGGCAGATAAAGTTACAGATGGAACAGTAATTCAACTAGTTAAAGATGGTAGTGTAATTGATGAGTTAACAGTTTTACTAGCAAGTAATTTAGTTACTCAATTAGATAATTTACTTAAAGAAGCCAAAGCAATTGATGAAAAAACTTATTCTAAATTAAGTTATCAAGTTTTACTTCAGGCAATTGATCAAACACAAGCAGTATTAGATGATGTTAATAGTGATAGTAAAGATTATAAAGAAGCAATTACATTATTAAAAAATGCTATTAATAATTTAGTAAATATTAAAGTCTTAGAAGCTAATCTAAAAGAAATTGAAAATGAAGATAGTAGAGAATATCTTGAAGAATACTATGCTAAGTATCAATCATATTATCAACAAGCAAAAGAAATTTATAATAACATAGATACTGCTACTAAAGATGAAATTTATCAAGCAATAGGTTATTTAGAACTTGCAAAAAATTATTTAATTCATGATAATAGCGCTAATGTTGCACCTTTAGGACAGGCATATGCTGATAATGAGTTAATGAGTTCATATGGAAAAGAAAAAATTAATAATAATAATTTTGAAGATTGTTGGGTAGCCAATTCTAAAACTAATTTACCGGTTTCAGGAGGAGTAACATTAGATCAACCATATGCAGTTAATTATATTAAAGTTGCTTTTGAAGAAAATGGTTATCGTAATACACAACTTGGATTCAATGTTTCAGTTCAAGATGAAAGTGGTAATTGGTCAACTGTA
>JAGZCC010000069.1 GCA_018369555.1 Thomasclavelia spiroformis | reverse complement strand
ATTATGTGATGGACCCCAATCATTAAGACCGGAAAAATATGAAGAATTGTTAAAACAGGTTAATAAAATTGCAGAAGTTGTTGGAAAGAAAGTATAAAAGATGTAAATTTTGATAAAAATAGAGATTATTTTGAATATTAGATTATATTTTTCTTGCAATTATGAAAAAAAATATATATAATATGAACGTACTTTAGAGTTAAAGGGGGGAATAGTTCGATGGCAAAAACTGTAGTAAGAGAAAATGAATCTTTAGATGATGCTTTACGTCGTTTTAAAAGACAAGTATCTAGAACAGGAACCCTTGCAGAAGCTCGTAAAAGAGAGTTTTATGTTAAACCAGGTTTAAAGAGAAAATTAAAATCTGAAGCAGCAAGAAAAAATAACAAAGGTAAAAGATAAGAATTAGGGCTTTTAAAGCCCTTTTTTGTTTATATAAATATTTAATTGAAAGACATTTTGTTAAAAATATTTCATATAATTAGTTAGGTGATTTGATGATATATATGGAAAATAAGTGTCTATCGATTAAGTTTTATGAATATTTAGTATTATTAGAAAATGATATTATTGAAATTAAGATGAAAGACAATATGCTTAGAATAACTGGCAATAATTTAGAAATAAAATATTATAGTGATCTTGAAGTAATTGTTTATGGAAAAATTGATTGTATAAGGTTTCTATGAAATTTGGATATGATTTGTATGAAGTGGTCAGTAATGATATTCTAAGTTTATTAAAAGTATTTAAAGATGAGCATATAACTGTTTTTCAATTAAATAAAGTCGATGATTATACATATCGATTTTATCTTCCAATTTATCAAAGATTGCTGGTTAAAAAATATCATTTAACAATTATTAAGAGTGTGGGTATTTTATATTATTTATTATTACTATTTTATCGTAAATTAAGTGTTATTGGTGTAATTAGTTTTGTTTTGACTATTTTGCTATGTAATCAATATATTTTTAAAGTGGAGGTAATTGGTAATAACCCTAGTACGACTAAATTAGTAAATGAGGTTTTAAATGAAAATGGTATTGGTGTTGGAAGTAGAAAAAACTCCTATGCGCAATTAAATGAGATTTATGATGATATAAAAAAACATTTTAAAGGAAAAATAGATTATTTAAATATTTATCAAGAAGGCAGTACACTATTTGTTAAGTATACTAATAGTGTTAGTGCATCAAGAGTAAAAAAGAATTTTGAAAATATTTATGCAAGTAAAGATGGGATAATTGAAAGTATTGATGTAAGTAGTGGTAATGTTATGGTAAAGGTAAATGATTATGTAAAAAAGGGTGATTTGTTAGTTTCTAATACAATTACTTCTACTAGTGATGTAGATAAAATTATTGAAACACAAGGGGTTATCAAGGCTTATACGTATGTTGATTATGAAGCAAGTATTGATAAAGGTAAATTTGATGATGCTGAGGCATTTAGCTATTTATTGTACTCGATTAGATGTAACCTAGGGGTAATCGATAAAATAGATAGAGAAAATGTTTTGAATTATGGTATAATTGAAAATAAGAGAGTATTGAAAATGCAATATGTCTTAATTGAAGATATTGCTTCAAAAAAGGAGAATTAGATGACAGAACAAGTTAAATTAGAAGAATATAGCGTAGCACAGTTAAATAATATATGTGGAAATCATGACGAAAATTTTAAAATGATTGAAGAAGCTTTGAAAGTAGAAATATCTCTTAGAGGTGATGAATTAAGTTTAACTGGTAAAGATAGTGAAAGTTTTGAAGAAGCAAAAAGGGTAGTTTTTGCTTTGTTGAAATTGGTTTCTAAAGGAATAAACATTTCACGTCGAGATGTTATATATGCTTTGAAACTTGTAAAAGAAGATAAATTAAATAGAATTGATGAATTATACAATGTAAAAATTACTAAAACTGCAAGTGGTAAAATGATTTACCCTAAAACATTAGGGCAAAAAGAATATTATTATGCTTTGAAAAAAAATGATGTGGTTTTTGGAATAGGACCTGCAGGAACTGGAAAGACATATTTAGCGGTTGTTTTTGCAGTTGATGCTTTGAAAAATAATCTTGTAAAAAAAATTGTTTTAACTAGACCAGCTGTAGAAGCAGGAGAAAATTTAGGTTTTTTACCTGGTGACTTAAAAGAAAAAGTGGATCCGTATTTAAGACCATTATATGATGCATTACATGATATGTTAGGGGTAGAACAAACAGAAAGGCTAATTGAAAAAGGAATAATTGAAATTGCACCACTTGCCTATATGCGAGGTCGTACTTTAGAAGACGCATATGTTATTTTAGATGAAGCCCAAAATACTACTGATAATCAAATGAAAATGTTTTTAACAAGATTAGGATTTAATTCAAAAATGATTATTACTGGGGATGTTACGCAAATTGATTTGCCTCGAGGTGTTGAATCTGGATTAATTAGAGCTATGAATATATTGAATAATGTTAAAGGAATATCATTTATTCATTTAACTGCAATGGATGTAGTACGTCACCCAGTTGTTCAAAGAATTATTGAAAGGTATGAGGGAAAACATGAATAGGATATTGATTATTGAAGATGATATATCAATTAATAAGATATTAAGTCATGAATTAAAAAATAAGGACTATCAAGTTGATAGTCTTTATGATGGTAAGGAGGCTTGTCAAAAAATCCTTTCAAATGAATATGATTTGGTACTTGTTGATTGGATGTTACCGTATAAAGATGGTGTTGAAATAATAAGAGAATGTCGAGATAATGGATATATTAAGCCAATAATTTTACTAACTGCTAGAAGCGATCAAGATGATATAATTGAAGGGCTTGAATCTGGGGCTGATGATTATTTGACTAAACCATTTCAGGCAAATATTTTAATTGCACGAATTGAGGCTCATTTACGTCGTTATCATAAGCATTTTAAAGGAATTTTAAAATATTTGGATATTAAAATGGATTTGACTAAGCATGAAGTTTATGTTGGGGAAAATAAAATTAATCTTACGAAAGTTGAATATGATTTATTACAAATGTTTTTGAATAATAAAGAAGAGGTTTTATCTAGACAGGAATTATTAATGAATATTTGGAATTTTAATTATGATGGTGATACAAGACTAGTAGATATTCATGTTTTTAAATTAAAGTCGAAATTAAAAGAAAGTCAAGCTCGTTTTAAATCTGTTAGAGGTGTTGGATATAAACTGGTGAAAAGAGATGAATAAAAATTATCAAAAAATTATTTTTTGTTTTATCATTGTGACTATTTTATTGATTTGGAATAGTGGTTATGCATTTGTTTATTTATGTGGGTTTACTTTAATCATGATATATCTTGTTTATGATATAAATAAACAGAATTTGCAACAAATTGATTTTTATCGGCAAAAAAAAGAAAATCAAATTCGTGAAGTTGAAGGAGAGAAAGATTTTAATCATAAAATTCTTAATTCTTTAATTAAGACAATGAATTTACCGATGATATTTATAAATTGTGAGGGAACTATAATCTTTACTAATCAAAGTTTTCGAGATGCATTTAATATAAAACATTTACGTGGTAAATATTATAAAGATATTTTTGTTGGTCAATTATTAGATGTTGTTGATCAAAGCTATGTATTTGAGCGAAAATTTTCAACAGTTACAGAAATAAATGATCGCTATTATCAGATTGAATCTACTCCAGTATTTCGAAATGAATCTTTTTTTGATGGAAGTATTATTTTGTTTACAGATGTTTCTCAAGTAAAAGAAATTGAAAAAATGCAAAAACAATTTTTTTCTGATATTTCTCATGAATTAAAAACGCCAATGAGCGCAATTATTGGAAGTGTGGAAATTCTTCAAAAAGAAGGTATTCAAAATAAAGAAACTTTTGATGAATTTATGGGTATACTTTTAAAGGAAAGTTATCGGATGCAAAATATTATTGAAGATATTTTGGAACTTTCAAGATTAGAACAACCAAGAGTTACTTTATCGCCAAAATTAATTAATGTAGATTCTATTGTAAAAGATACTGTAGAGTTATTTGAGCCACTTGCAAAAGATAAACATTTATCGATGTTTTATCAAACCAAAGTATCAAACGAATTAATGCTTGATTATACAACTGTTAAAACAATTTTAAATAATTTGGTTTCTAATGCAATTAAATATTCAAATTCTGGTGTTATTTCAATTAAAGCATTTAGTGATAAAGATAAATTAACTTTAATTGTTCAAGACGAGGGAGTTGGCATTTCTAAAGATGATATACCATTAATTTATGAGCGTTTTTTTCAAGTTGATCGTTCAAGAAGTAAAAAAATGGGAACTGGTTTAGGATTAAGTATTGTAAAAAGAATGGTAGAATTAAATAATGGCACGATTAGTGTCGAAAGTGATCAAGGAATCGGTTCTGTTTTCACGGTGGTTTTACCTATTTTAGGTGAATAATATTATTATTTGACAGATAAACCACTTTTTCACACAATATAAAAATAATTTGAACAAATTATTTATCTATGATAGTTGTGTAAAGTAAAAGGGGTGTTGATTATGGATGAAAAAAAACAGTTAAATGAAAATGAATCAATAAATGATATTACAAATGAAAAATCAGTTGATGATCAATCAAATGGTGTTAAAGAAAGCGAATCAAGATTAGTAGATAATCGAGAAAATATGGAAGAAACTGAATCATCAATTAATTCAATAATGGCAGATGATCAAGAAACTATGGAAAAAATGCAATCAGTTGATAATCAAGTATCCATAGATGAACAAGAAACAACAAATAATTATGAAGCTATAGGTAATCAAGAAATTCCAGTAAATCATAAAGAAGGAGTAGGTGACCAAGAACCGATGGATAAACAAAATGGTGATGGTTTTAACGGAACTCGTGTAGAAAAGAATAAATGTAATTTTAAGCAAATGAATAAAGCTAAGTTATTTCAAATGATAATTATAGTTTTAGTTGTTGTGTCATTAGGTGCGAATATCTTTATGTTTTTAAAAATGAATAATGATAGTAATGTTTTAGCAGGTAATGGCGGAAAAGTAGAAAAATTGAATTATGATGTAAACAGTTCTACATCCAATGTAATTAGTAATGTTATTGATAGTGTTGTAGGGGTATTAGTTTATTCTAATGGTGCAGCTAGCGGTAGCGGTAGTGGCG
Source organism: Thomasclavelia spiroformis (assembly GCA_018369555.1). Classification (GTDB taxonomy): domain Bacteria; phylum Bacillota_I; class Bacilli_A; order Erysipelotrichales; family Coprobacillaceae; genus Thomasclavelia; species Thomasclavelia spiroformis_A. The sequence goes on along the minus strand of JAGZCC010000069.1, from coordinate 6,324 downwards.
TTGTATATCGTGTAAATGGAAAAGATGCTTATATTATTACTAATGCTCATGTAGTAGAAGGGGCAAATAATGTACAAGTTGTTTTCTCTAACCAAGAATCTGTAACAGCAGAAGTTTTAGGTAGCGACAGTTACAGTGATATTGCTGTTTTAAAATTAACTACAGATTTTGAATTAAAAGCGATGGATACTGGTGATTCAAGTTTATTGGATCGTGGGGAAACAGTTTTAGCAATCGGTAGTCCACTTGGAATCGAATATGCTGGAACTGTTACTCAAGGTATTGTAAGTGGTACGGATCGTACTGTATCCGTAGATTTAAATGATGATGGTCAAGATGATTGGGATATGAGTGTTATTCAAACTGATGCTGCTATCAATCCAGGAAATAGTGGTGGTGCATTAGTTAATATGGCTGGTGAGTTAGTTGGAATTACGTCAATGAAATTGTCTGATACTTCAGTTGAAGGGATGGGGTTTGCTTTACCGATAAATGATGTAATAAAAAATGTAGAACAAATTATTAAAGATGGTAAAGTTACAAGACCACAATTAGGAATTTCTGGAATTTCATTATCAGGATATTCAAGTTTCCAATTACGTTATTATCGTATTAATACTGATTTAACAGACGGTATCTATGTTGCAAATGTAAGTGCCGGTGGACCTGCTAGTCAAGCTGGTATTCAAGTAGATGATGTTATTGTTGAATTTGGTGGTAAAAAAGTTACAACATATAAGAGTTTCTTGACAGAGCTTTATTCAAAAGAACCTGGTGATAAGGTTGAACTTGTAATTAATCGAAATGGTCAAGAAAAAACAGTAACTGTTGTTTTAGGTGAACAATAATAAATGATTAAAAGTTGATTTAAGTTGATTAAATCAACTTTTCTGTATGTTATTTAACTTTTAATTTTTGAGTAGATTTAGTACAATGAAATTGGAAGGATTATTTATATATTATTATCAATGTAGTAAAGAGGATGGAAATGTTAATTGTTGTTGTAATTGTGGAGTAAAATTAAAACAAAATGATAATAATTGGTAATTATCTTATGGAAAAAGAGAGCGAGATGAACCTAGTGGTGGATTGTTTGGATTTGGAATAGTTTTTTTTATTTAAAATATATGTGGATTTAGATGAAAAAAAGGTAAAAGTTTTTTGTAAATAATATTATTTATTGTATAATAAAATTTGTTAAACTAACAAATTGCTTTGATGGGATGTTTGATTTTGGGATAAAGAAATGGAGGAAAGTATGAAAATAGCATTAATAGCTCATGATAAAAAGAAAGCAGAAATGATTGATTTTGTAAAAGATAATGAAGTATTATTTTCTAAACAAGAATTATATGGTACAGGAACTACTGGTAAATTAATAATGGAAAATACAAATCTAAAAGTGACGCGTTTTTTATCTGGACCATATGGTGGAGATCAACAAATTGGAAATTTAGTGGCATTAGGACAAATGGATATGGTTATATTTTTTAGAGATCCCCTTACAGCCCAACCGCATGAACCAGACATAAATGCATTAATGAGATTGTGTGATGTTCATTATGTGCCATTAGCCTCAAATAAAGCTACAGCACTAATGTTATTAAAATCTATAAAATAAAAAAGACAGAATTTCTGCCTTTTTTAGTTGAACTATTATTATTCTACTTCGATAGCTTCAACTGGACAACTTTCAGCTGCTTCTTTAGCTGCATCAACATTGTCTTCGCTTACTACTGTTGCTAATCCATCATCACCTAATTCAAAAACGTCAGGTGCAACAGCTGTACAAGCACCGCATCCAATACATGAATCGTTTACTGTAATTTTAGCCATTATAAATTCCTCCTTTTGTGTTCTATAATATTATATCTTAAATAAGTATATTTTCAATATTTTATAAAGGAAATAATAAAAAAGTATGCTATAATAACCTTGAAAGGGTGGTTTGAGTGGTTAGTTCACGAATTGATAAATATCGAGATTTAAGAAGTGGCTTGAAAGATGAAGTAGGTATTAGTCGTGATAATATAAGTAATATAGTTGATGATTGCAATAGCGATGATACTGATGATTTTTTAGCATCAGTAAATCGATTTTTTAATAAATCAAGTAGTGATAATAGTAAAAATGAGATTGAAGATACATTAACTGAAGCTAAAACATTTGAACAAATGCGAAACGAAAACAATGAAGAATTAAATCGGGCTTTACGTAGTGCGAAAGTTAGTGTTGGAAAAGAAGCGCAATATAATACAAGAATGGATATTCTAAATAAAATTAGAGAACCAGAAAAGCAAACGATACGCGTTAATAATTTTGATAATGTTGAAACTTCACAGTTCTCTAAAGGGTATTTTATTAATCCTGATGTTAAAGCGCAAACAGAAGAAAAATTAGAGCAACCTAAGGATGATAAAATTAAAGAAAGAATGACTTTAATGGAGAGATTAGCTAGTATGTCGCCTGTTGAGGATGCTAAAAAAGCAAAAATTATTTTAGATGATGAAGAAGCTGAAACACAGGAGGATTTAGAAGAAAGTTCTTCCAATCTTATTGAACAAACTAATTCTTTGGAAGATATGTTGCGTTATGTTAAGGAAAAAGATCAGCGTGAAATTGAAAAAGCTTTGAAAAAAAAGGCTGATGAAAAAATGGTTAAAGATGAGACTGTTGTTAAAAATGATAGTGAAGAAGAAATTGAAAGTCGTATAGAAATTGTTGAGGAAAAGAAAAGTAATCGAATTGTTAATGTTTTAAATTGTATAATTGTTTTTTTGATTGTGATATTTGTTGTTTTATGTGGTATGATAGGATATCAGTTGTTCTTTTAAACTAAGGTTTACCTTAGTTTTTTTCAAGAAAGGAGTAGTTATTAGATGAAGAAGATTTCAATTGCTATTGATGGCCCAAGTGCCTCAGGAAAAAGTAGTGTTGCAAAGATTATTGCTAAAAAGTTAAATTATGTGTATATTGATACAGGAGCGATGTATCGATGTGTTGGATATTATTGCTTGAAAAATAATATCGATCTTAAAGATGAACGAGCAGTTATTGATATTTTGGGTAATATTAAAATTACTATGGATAGCAGTAATAATGTTTATTTAAATGATACTGATGTTAGTGAACAAATTAGACAAGATAAAGTGTCGATGTCAGCTAGTGAAGTATCAAAGTATCAAGAAGTTAGAAATTTTTTGGTTAAACAACAGCGTGATATGGCAAAAGTAGGTGGCGTTATTTTAGATGGAAGAGATATTGGGACAGTTGTACTTCCAGATGCAGAACTTAAAATTTATCAATGTGCCAGTGCTGAAACTAGAGCTAGACGACGTTATTTAGAAAATCAGGAACGTGGTTTAAAATGTGAATATGAAACGATAAAAAAAGAGATAGAAGAGCGTGATTATCAGGATATGAATCGAAAAATTTCGCCATTAAAAAAAGCTGATGATGCTATTTTATTAGATACATCTGATTTAGAAATAGAAGAAGTAGTAGGCAAAATATTGGAGTTAGTTGAACAAAAACTAAAGGAGGTATAGTATGGCAGGTGTAGTTGCGATTGTAGGTAGAGCAAATGTAGGTAAATCGACGATTTTTAATCGAATTGTTGGTGAAAGAATTTCTATTGTTGAAGATATTGCCGGAGTAACTCGTGATCGTATTTATGCAAAGGCAACATGGTTGACTAAAGAGTTCCGGTTGATAGATACAGGTGGTATTGAACTTAGGGATGCTTCTTTTACAACTCAAATTAAAATGCAGGCAGAAATTGCGATTGAAGAAGCTGATTTAATTATTTTTGTAGTTAATGGTCGTGAAGGTGTTACTCAAGAGGATGAGTATGTAGCTAGATTATTACAAAAAACTAAAAAACCTGTTTTGTTAGCTGTCAATAAGATTGATGATGGGGCTTTTATTAATGATATATATGATTTTTATAGCTTAGGCATTGGTGATCCAATTCCAGTTTCTGGAAGCCATGGAATCGGTATTGGAGATCTATTGGATGAAGTTATTAAGCAATTGGATTTTAGCGAAGAAGAGTTTGCTGAAGATGAAATTCGTTTTTCGATTATTGGTAGACCAAATGTTGGAAAGTCATCACTTACCAATGCAATTTTAGGAGAAGAACGAGTAATTGTATCTAATATTGAGGGAACAACTCGTGATGCGATTGATACTGTTTTTGAAAAAGATGGTCAAAAATATCGTGTGATTGATACAGCAGGAATGCGAAAAAAAGGAAAAGTTTACGAGAATATTGAAAAGTATTCTGTTTTAAGAGCATTATCTTCGATTGAAAAAAGTGATGTGATTGTTGTTGTTATTGATGGTGAACGTGGTGTGATTGAACAAGATAAACATGTTGCTGGTTATGCTCATGAAGCTGGTAAAGGTGTAATTTTAGTTGTTAATAAATGGGATCTTGTTGAAAAAGATGAAAAAACAATGCAAAAGAAAGAAAAAGAATTGAGAAGTCAATTTAAGTATTTGGATTATGCACGAATTATTTTCTTATCAGCTAAAACCCATCAACGAGTGCATCAGATATTTCCATTAATTCAAGAATCATTTGAAAATTCACATAAACGTGTGCAAACTAGTGTATTAAATGATGTTTTAGTTGATGCTCAAGCAGTCAATCCGACAACTACTTTTAATGGTGGTAGATTGAAAATTTTTTACGCTAATCAAGTGAGTGTTTGCCCACCAACTTTTATATTATTTGTAAATGATCCACAGTATTTGCATTTTAGTTATAAGCGATATTTAGAAAATCGTTTAAGAGATTCGTTTGGATTTGAGGGAACTCCAATTCATATTATTTGCCGAAAAAGAGATTAGTAGTGCGTTTTTTGTAGATATTTGATATAATACATAAAAGGATGTGTGAAAATGAGTAAAATTGGAGTTTTGGGAACAGGAAGTTGGGCAACTGCTTTATCGAGAGTTTTGGTTGATAATCAAAACGAAGTAATAATGTATGGAATTGAGCAAAATCAAATTGATGATATTAATAATAAACATCAAAATAGTACTTTTTTTAAAGATGTATCATTAGAAAAAGAAATTAAGGCTACAAATAATTTAGCAGAGGCATTAGAAGATATCGATTATTTGTTAATTACAATTCCAACGCAATTTGTAAAAGAAACATTGCAACAAGTAAAACCATATATTAAAAAGAAGATAACAGTTATCAATGCAGCAAAGGGATTCGATTTAGGAACTAATATGCGTATGTCTGATACTATTCGTAGTGTTTTGGACGATAGTCTAATTAATCCAGTTGTTTCTTTGATAGGACCTAGTCATGCTGAAGAGGTAGTGGTTAGAATGCTTACAACTGTATGTGCAGTGTCTTTAGATGAAAAGATGGCAGAAGATGTTCAAATGTTATTTTCAAATGATTATTTTAGAGTGTATCGTTTAACTGATGAAGTAGGGGCTGAGTATGGTGTTGCAATAAAAAATGTAATTGCAGTAGCGGCTGGTGTGTTAAGCGGAATTGGATATGGCGATAATACAAAAGCGGCTTTAATAACACGTGGTTTAGCAGAGATGGTTCGTTATGGAACAAAAAAAGGCGGTAAATTAGAGACTTATATGGGATTAACTGGTGTTGGTGATTTGATTGTTACATGTTCTTCAGTTCATTCAAGAAATTTTCAAGCCGGAGTTGAAATTGGAAAGGCAAATGATGCTAGGGAGTTTATGAAAAATAATAAAAAGACATGTGAGGGTATTAGAACTTGTAAAGTAATCTATGAAGATGCTAAAAAATATGATGATATTGAGTTACCGATTATTAATGCAATTTATAATGTTTTATATAATAATTATGAACCTAAGCAAGAAATTCAGCAGTTAATGAAACGAGAATTAAAGATTGAATCGTAACGTTTTTTAATTTTTTTCATATTATATATTGGTGATAATATGAAAGATGAAAATATTTTTTTAGATAAGGTTGTTAAAAAAACAAATGTTAATAAAAATGAAATTTTGAAATTAGCAAATGATTTACAATCTAAGAATTTAAATGATGAAAATGATATTAGGGATTTTATTATGTCAGTAGCTAGGGTTACTAATAAAACAATTAGTCCTAGTAAGGTAGAGAAGTTAGTTACAATGATTAAATCTAATAAAATTCCTAATGATATTAATAAAATGATGTAAGCGATGGCGTAAAATAAACGATAAAAACAAATGTTTTTTAGGTTGACTTATGGTATTATTTTATATATAATTGTCATTGCGGTTATAGAAGGGTGATTATTTTGAAATACAATTTACAATGGATTGTTAAGC
>JAGZCC010000068.1 GCA_018369555.1 Thomasclavelia spiroformis | reverse complement strand
ATCGTAGTAAATTAGTAGTATTTTGATGTGTTTAGCTCCTTGATAATGCCGATAGATACAGCGTTTTAGCGGATAATCAAATTTTTAGTGTGTTTTTAACATAAAAAATAGAAAATTGTGATACACGTTTTGATCAAGCAAACAAACTAATTGAAAAAATTGAAAAGATGACGAAGCGTAAAATTATTAATGATGTCGTAAATGCAGAAGTGTATGGACCTAAAATTCCTTTGGATATCATGCTTGTAATGCCTTGTAGTGGTAATACCCTGGCTAAATTAACTTACGGTATTAATGATAATGCAGTAACAATGGCTTGTAAATCAACTTTGAGAAATGAAAAAAATGTTGTTTTAGCAATTGCAACTAATGATGCCTTAAGTAATTCGGGTAAAAATATTATGCAAATCTTAAATACTAAGCATTTTTATTTAGTTCCAATGTATCAAGACGACTGTATAAGAAAACCTAATAGTATGCTATTTGACGAAAATTTAGTTATTCAAACTTTAGTAAATGCTCTAAATTATAAACAGCTTCAACCGGTTTTTGAAGGCTGTAAAGATTAAAAATCAAATAAATGAAAAGAGAAATATTAATTTATTTCTCTTTTCATTTATTTTTTGTTACAATGTTTTTAGAAAGTATTAGCCAAGGATACTTTGATGTGTTAATATATTAAAGACGATTTTTTGGACATAATAATAGTGGAGGAAAAAATGAGAAAAGATATTGTAAAGATTTTGCCGCTTGGTGGACAAGCAGAAATGGGTAAAAGTATGTACTGTATCGAAATAAAAGATAAAATCTTTATTTTAGATGCAGGATTTAGATTTCCTGAAATCAATAAGTTAGGAGTAGATATAATTATTCCTAGTTTTGATTATTTAAAGGAAAATGCAAAGCGTGTAGTTGCAATTATTATTACACATGGGCATGATGATGTTATGGGGGCATTACCATATTTATTAGAAACTGTAAACGCACCAATATATGCACCGGCACTAACTGCAGATTTGATTGATCAAATGTTAAAACGCCATAGAAAACATAATAATTTTAAAATCAATTATCAATTAAATCGTGTTAAACGTAATGATTCAATTGAAATTGAAGGGGTACCAGTGGAATTTTTCCCTGTAACACATTCAATTCCTGGTAGTGTTGGTGTTGCATTATGGACTAGAGATGGCTATATTGTATATTGTGGTGAATTTATTATTGACTTTGGGGCACCTGAAGGATTTAGGTGTGATATTCAAAAGATGATGGAAATTGGAAAAAAAGGAGTTTTAGCGCTATTATGCGAATCTTCTTATTCTAAAAATCCTGGATATACTTCTCCCAAACATAAATTAACAGATAAAATTGATAATATATTTGAAGATAGTGAAGGAAGAATTATTATTTCATCATATGCCCAAAATATTTTTAGAACTAAAGAAATAATTGAATTAACAAAAAAATATAATCGTAAAATTGTATTTTATGGGCGTGATAAGTATGATAGTACAAATAGTATTGTAAGAATTGGTCAACGTTTGAAAAAAGCTGTAATTAATATTCCAAAAGAAATAGTAGCTTTTTCTACTGATATTGGTAAAAAGAAAATTGATGATAATTTGGTGGTTTTATTAAGTGGTACACCTCAAAGAATTTACCATGATATTAACGATATTATTGATGGCGGAGATGAGTATTTAAAACTTAATGAAAATGATACATTTATTGTTGCTTCACCAGTAGTGCCTGGAACAGAAAAAATAGCTAATCGTGCAATCAATGAATTATACAAAACAGATTCTAATATTTATGTTTTGAAAAATAAAGAACTTACATCGATGCATGCAAGTCAAGAAGATGTTAAAGTAATTATTCAAATTTTCAATCCAACATATTTTATCCCAATTAAAGGAGAATATCAGCATTTCATTTCCAATATGGAAGTAGCTATGAGCATGCATGTTTTACAAGAAAATATTCCAATTATAGATAATGGAGAGATTTTAACATTAAAAAATGGGGTTCTAGAAGATTATCGTGATACAATTGAAGTTGAAGATGTCATGATTGATGGAATTGGTGTTGGTGATGTTGGTGATAAAGTTATTGATGATCGAATTCAGCTTTCTAATGATGGGGTTGTAATAATTGGTGTAACAATTGATAGTAAAAAACGTGAAATAATTGCTAATACCGATGTACAATCAAGAGGGTTTGTGTATTTAAAAGATTCTGAACACATTATTAAAGGCATTATTGATATTGCTGAAAAATGTGTAGCTCAAATGAAAGGTGATTATACTTTAGAGGCAATTGAAGTTCGTCAAGAAATAAAAGATAAAGCAAGTAAATATATTACTAAAGAAACAGGTAAAAGACCGGTTATTTTACCAATTATTATTGAAGTTTAGGATTGAATGGCTAACCATTCAATCTTTTACTTTTATTAGAATACATTAATATGCTATAATAGTTGAGTTAAGATAGGGAGTGTGAAATATGGCTAAAACAAAGCGATCAAAAAAATCAAAACAAGAACAGCTAAGTGAAGCTTTACAGTTTAGAATAATAATGGCTGTTTGCTTGTTTTTAGTTATTGTAGCTACGTTGCGTCTGGGTCCAATTGGTGAATATTTAAATTATATCTGCACATATATTTTAGGTAATTTTGTAGGGATTGGATACTTGATTTTAATCGTTTTAGCAATATATGCAATTTATTATGCTAAATTACCACGTTTAAGCGGTCCAAATGCAGTTGGTTGCTATTTACTGATTGGATCAGTTTTAACGTTTATGTCGGCATTAAATGATAATAATGTAACTGGTATAAAAGTTATTAATCAGTATTTTAATCAAGCCCCATGTAATCGTGGAGGAGTATTAGGGGCACTTTTTTATGGCTTGTTAAGTGCCTTGTTTGATAAAATGGGAGCACTAATTGCGGCTGGTTTTATTTTAATTATTGCAATTGCAATGCTAGGAAGTAAGTATTATGTATCGCATCGTAAAAAAAGACCAACCAAAAAGCGTTCAAAAAAAGAAGTAAAACAAAGTGGGAAATTTATTGATTTTTTTACAAAGAAAAAAGATGCTTTCTTTTTTCCCGATGAAGTATTTGAAAACAAGATAGAACCAGAAATAAAAGATACTACTAGAATTCATACTGTTCATTTACAAGAAGATGACACTGCTTCTTCGACTATGGAGTTTGATGAAAAATCAATGACTTTAGAAATAAAAGAAAAAGAGCCAAAAATTCATGATGAAAATTCAAAAATAAAACAAAAAATAAATAAAAATTATCGTTTACCAGCATTATCATTATTAAAAAATCCAATTGCTAAAAAAACTGGAGATAATAAAGGAAACGCTTTAAAAAAAGCAGATGCTTTAACAAATGTGCTTAGAGAATTTGGGGTGATTGCATCAATTAGTGATATTTTTATTGGACCTTCAGTTACAAAATATGAATTAAAATTAGAAACTGGAACAAGAGTCAATAAAATTATGCAATTACAAGATGATATTAAATTAGCTTTAGCAGCTAAAGATATTAGAATTGAAGCACCGATTCCAGGTAAAGCAGCAGTAGGGGTAGAAATTCCTAATACAGTAGCTTCTACGGTTACTTTTAAAGAGGTAATTAAAGATATTCCAAAAGAATTACAAGAAAATAAATTATTAGTTCCTTTAGGTAAAGACGTTAGTGGGAAAACAATTTGTGCACAACTTAATAAAATGCCCCATTTATTGATTGCAGGGGCAACTGGTAGTGGAAAATCAGTATGTGTTAATACTATTATTTGTAGTATTTTGATGCGGGCAAGACCCGATGAAGTTAAATTTATTTTAGTTGATCCTAAAAAAGTCGAGCTAACTAATTATAATGGCATTCCACATTTACTTACGCCAGTTGTAACTGATCCTAAAAAAGCAGCAGCAGTATTACAGGAAGTCGTTGTTGAAATGGAACGTAGATACGATTTATTTGCAAAAGCTAATGTTAGAAATATTGAAAGTTATAATAATTATGTGCTGAAAAAAAATGAAGATATGCCATTAGATGAGCAACTTGAAGTATTACCATTTCATGTAGTAATATTAGATGAAGTTGCTGATTTAATGATGGTGGCAAGTAAACAAGTCGAAGATTGTATTATGCGTATTGCTCAAATGGCAAGAGCGGCAGGAATTCATTTGATTGTAGCAACTCAAAGACCATCTACAGACATTATCACAGGTGTAATTAAGGCTAATATTCCTTCAAGAATTGCTTTTGCAGTTTCATCTGGAGTTGATTCCAGAACTATTTTAGATACTACCGGAGCTGAAAAATTATTAGGTAAAGGTGATATGCTTTTTTCACCGATGGGTTCAAGTTCACCAATTCGTGTTCAAGGAGCATTTGTTTGTGATGAAGAAGTTATGGCAATTTGTCATCATACAATTACTCAACAAGAAGCTAACTATGATGAAAAGTATATGAATGTTAAATTGAATACTACATCATCTAGCTCTCTTTTAAAAGAAGATGAAGAAGATGAAGAATATGAAATGTGTCGGAGTTTTGTTATCGAAGTGCAAAAAGCAAGTACATCTTTATTGCAAAGAAAATTTAGAATTGGTTATAATAAAGCAGCAAGAATTATTGATCAGTTAGAAGCAGATGGCGTGATTGGACCCCAAATTGGTTCTAAACCTCGTGAGGTATATATTCGTGGCTATCAAGAAGATCTTTAATAAGACATTTATATACTTATGATGATTAAGTGAATTTATGTAAAACTTATGACTTGTCTAGTTTTTGATTTACTTGAGATAATATTTAGTCTATAATATTTAGGTAATAAGGAGGTAAGAAAATATGTTAAATTTTCGTGAAAATATCCATAAAATTAAGTTTTATGGAGCCTTAGAACAAGAAAAAGAGAAAAAAAATCAGCAAAGTAATATTCTTACAAGACGTTTGATTATTTTACTTTGTATTGTAGTTACAATTTCATCAATTATGGCTACAAGATTAGCATATATTCAATTTAGTGCGGCTGATGAATTAGCAGTAAAATTAGAAAAATATGGAACTGCAACATATACAACTGATGCTCCTCGAGGAGAAATTGTTGATCGTAATTACACAAAATTAGTTCAAAATGTTAATGTAATTTGTGCTACATATTATGCTCCTAAAAAAATTACCGACAAACAATTAAAAAAATCCGCAAGATTTTTAGCTGATACAATTAATCTTGATACTTCAACAATATCAAAGCGAAATAAAAAAGATTATTTTATTATTGCTTATCCTAAATTAGCTAATAATTTAGTTAGTGATAAAGAAAAAGCTAATCTTAAAAATCAAGATAACTATAATGAAGCGTTGTCAAAATTACAAATTCAGCGTATTAGTGATGAAATGTTAGATAAATATATGGATAATGATACTTTAAAATATACTCATTTTTATTATTTGATGCGCAGTTGTACTAATGGATCATCAATTTTAGCTGAAGGTTTAACCGAACAGGAAGCAAGTATTATTGGTGAAAACGCTAATATTTTACCAGGAATTAAGATAACTACTGACTGGTCACGTCAATATGTGCACAGTAATGAATTTAGTCAAGTTTTAGGTAAAGTAACTACTAAAAAACAAGGCTTACCAGCTGAACAAAAAGATGAACTTTTAGCGTTAGGGTACCAAAATGATTCGCGTATCGGGGTATCTGGTTTAGAAAAGCAGTATGAAGACATTTTAAGAGGTAGTGATAGTAGTTATACATTGAATTATGATGAAAATGGAAATCCGGTTGTTACTAGTTCGAAATCTGGAATTACCGGTTCAAATATTCGTTTAACAATAGATTGGCAGTTACAACAATTTGCAGATCAACTAATAGAAAACGAATTAAAAACAATGAATAGTCAAAATAAATTTTTTAATAAGATGTTTTTTACTATGATTGATCCTAAAACAGGAGAAATTTTGGTTATGTCTGGTAAAATGATTGATAAAGAAACTGGCGAAGTAACTGATTATGCAGCAGGAAATTATCTAGATGCTAATTTAATTGGTTCTACAATCAAAGGTGGAACATTATATACTGGTTTTAAAGAGGGGCTTATTGCGCCTGGAACCATGTTTGTTGATGAGCCGATTAAAATTAAAGGGACCGAACCAAAAAAATCATATCGTAATATGGGAGCAATCAATGAAGTAGATGCAATGGCGTATTCATCAAATGTTTATATGTTTAGAATTGCCATGCTTTTAGGTGGCGCAAACTATGTATATGATGGGCCATTAAAAATAAATGATGAAGCTTTTGATGTTTTAAGACGTGATTTAGGTGAACTTGGTTTAGGTGTTAAAACTGGTATTGATGTTCCATATGAAGAATTAGGGGTTCATCGTGATCGAAATAGAACCGGTGGTTTTTTATTAGATGCTTCAATTGGGCAATATGATACATATACAAATATTCAATTAGCACAATATGTAGCCACTTTAGCTAACGGTGGTAAAAGAGTCAAACCACGCTTATTTTTAGATTCATATACTACTGATTCAGATGGAATGGCCAATGCTAATTACATAGCTAAAACTGAAATTCTAGATGATGTATCACATCAAACCACTGCTTTTAATCAAATAAAACAAGGAATGCGAGCTTGTGTAACTCGTAGTAACGGGACATCACATACTTATTGGTCTAATAAACCATATGTTACGTATGCAAAAACCGGAACTGCTGAAGATTATACTGGAACTGGTAAAACCGATTATCCAAACCACTTACAAATTGGGTATATTCAAGCTGATGAAAATACTGAGCCAATTGTTGCCTTTGCTTGTGTTGCAATTCGTCAAACTGTAGCTTCTGATAGCTCTTCAAGCTCTGCACCATATATTTCACAAGCAATTGTTGATGAATATGTAAAAAAGTATGGCTTAAATTGAAAAAAGGCTAGTAATTAGATTGAGACTGTGTTAATATATTTAACGGAAGTTTACAAATGGAGGTGTAACTAATGAGAGAAAATATAATTCTTAAATGTACTGAATGCGGTGAAGAAAATTACATTAATACAAAAAATAAAAGAAATCATCCAGATAGAATGGAAGTTAATAAATATTGTCCAAGATGTAATAAAAAAACTGTACATAAAGAAAAAAAATAAGCCTAACGGCTTTTTTTCTTTATAAGGAGGGATAAAGTTATGAAGATAAAAACATTATTATTAGGAAATATGCAAACTAATTGTTATGTTGTCAGTGACGATGAACATCATTGTTTTATTGTTGATCCAGGTGATAATGGTAAAAAAGTAATTAATTATTTAAATGATAATGAATTGATTTTAGATGCAATTTTATTAACACATGGACACTTTGATCATATTGGAGCAGTTGATTATATATATGAACGTTATCATTGTCCTATTTATATTCATCAAGAAGATATTGCCCTGTTGCGTGATACTAAAGCAAACTTATCAGTTTTCGAGACACCATTTATAGTTAATGCACCGGTGCTTGCTAGTAATGAAAATATGAAAATTGGTAATTTTGAAGTAAATTGGTTACATTTGCCAGGGCATTGTCCGGGGTCTTCAATGATCCATTTACCTAAAGAAAATGTTATTTTTTCTGGTGATGTGTTGTTTAATGGTTCGATTGGAAGATTTGATTTTCCAAATTCATCAAAGTATGACACAATGGAATCTTTAAGTAAAATAAAAAAATATGATTTTGATGCAATTGTTTATCCTGGTCATGGCAGTGCTACTTCATTAAAGCAAGAACAAGTAAGTAATCCTTATTTAAAATAAATATTTAGCATATTAATGATTATTTATGATATAATTATTAATATGTCTGGAGGAATTGAAATGGAATTATACAATAAAGAATTATTAAAAAAATTAAAAACTGAAATTGGTGAAACTAATTATTATATGCCAAAAAAATTATTTGAAAATGGTATGTTTAGCAACATACGTTTAGAAACTAAGTTAGCATATGTTGCTATATTGGATGTTTTATTAAAGAAGCCTACCTATAATCAAGAAAATAAAGCTTTATTAAAAGTAGATAATCCAATGATTGTAAAAGCATTAGCTATTTTAGCCAATAAAGAAGTTGATCAAAATAAAGTTAATAAATATTTAGATGAATTAGTCGAAGCAAATTTAATTGAAATGAATAAGCAAGATATTTTTGTTTATTGTTTAGGATAAGATGTTTAAAATATTAGTAAAAAAATGGATTAAAAATTATAGTGATATAAATGATTCACAGGTAAGAGAAAAATATGGAATACTTTGTTCAACTTTATCAATAGTATGTAATATTGTATTGGTTATTTTTAAATTTACAATTGGGGTTATTACTAATAGTATTGCTATCCAGGCTGATGGATTAAATAATTTATCGGATGTAGGGAGTAATTTAGCTTCATTATTTGGTTTTAAGTTAGCAAACAAGCATCCTGATGAAACGCATCCATATGGCCATGGAAGAGTCGAATATATTGCGGGATTAATCATTGCTTTTCTTATATTATTAGTAGGAATTCAATCGTTAAAGGATTCAATTTTAAAAATTATTGAACCACAAAAAGTTACTTTTACGTTTGTTGCTGTAATTATTTTAATTGTTTCAATTTTAATTAAATTATGGATGGCATCATTTAATCGTTATGCTTCAAAAAAAATTAATTCAGCGACATTATTAGCTGCTAGTCAAGATAGTTTGAATGATGTTATTGCTACTTTAGCTACTTTGATTTCTTTAATATTGTCTTTATATACAGATATTGCAATTGATGGAATTATGGGAGCTATTGTGTCAATAATTGTTTTAAAAGCTGGAATTGAAATATTTAAAGATACGGTAAATCCACTACTTGGGATGGCCCCAGATAAAAAATTAGTTGAAGATATTGAAAATTATATTTTATCATTTCCAACTGTACTTGGAATTCATGATTTAATGATGCATGATTATGGTCCAGGTAGAAGATTTTTAACATTACATGTTGAAGTTGATAGTGGTAATGATATAATGTTAGTTCATGATGAAATGGATATAATTGAACGAGCAGTTTTGAATAAATATCATATTTTAACAACTATTCATATGGATCCAATTGATTCAAATGACGTTTTAACTAATGAATTAAAACAAATCGTATTAAAAGTTGTTAAAGATATTAACGAACAGTATAGTATTCATGATTTTAGAATTATAACAGGACCAACACATACAAATTTGATTTTTGATGTTGCGATACCGGCTAATGATCAAATAAAACATGATCTTTTAAAAGAACAAATTAATGAAAAATTACTAGAAATAAATCCACAGTATCAAACAGTAATGCAAATTGAACATAACTTTGTATAAATAAAAAAGAGGTTTAACAAAATAACTTTATAAACATTATTTTGTTGAAACCTCTTTTATGCTCTAAAAATAATTTCTTCTTTTTCATACATCATTTTAGCACCAATCATAGCAATAATAACATAAATTACCGACCAACCGATTGTCATATATAAATGTATATAATTTAATTGATTATAAATAATTTCTTTGATTACAACAACAACATTTAAAATAGGAATATTCATCATTGATGTTGAAACTGTACTTGGCTCCATATACATTGTAATAACAGAAAGTAACACTGGAATTAAAGTTACTGGTGTTAAATATGTATTTGCTTCTTTTAATGAACGTGCATAAGTTGATACTAATAACATAACAGCAGAAATAAAGATAACATATAATATCGCTAATAAAATAATTAAAAACATTCCTTGAGCTGATAAATTAATTGAAAAAGACATCATGTCACTTAATCCAAATTTAAAGGCTAACAGTAATCCTGCCGCAGATAAAATTGATGTGATTATTCCAAACGTTGCGGTAACAATTAATTTTCCAATTAAAATTGAACTTCTCGAAACAGATGTAGAAAGTAAGGGTTCTAATGTTCCGCGCTCTTTTTCGCCTGCTCCTAAATCGGTTGCAATTGGAACAATACCAGAACCTGAATATCCAATAATCATCATTGGTATTAACATTCCTAACATCATTAGCGATAAATTATCAGCATCGTTATCTTTAGCATGTTCATTATAAGTAAATGGGTTTAAAATATCACTAGATAAATTATTTTGTTTTAAATAAGCTGTCAAATAATTATTTTGGTAGGTACTAAACATAGTTTGTACTGTACTAATTGCTGTTAGCGCACGTTGTGAAGTTGTATCATAATACAAGTCAATTTTAGGGGTTTTGCCTTGTAGCAAAAATTCATTAATGTCATTTGCAATAATATATGCTGTTATTTTTCCATTATAGGCATCATTAATTGGATCAGCGCTTTTAACTAACTCGTAAATATTAGACTCATTAAAAAGAGTGGATATTTCTGGATTATTGGTTTCTAAAACAATTTTATATTTATTGTTTTCACTAGGTGAAGCTAGATCGTTAATTGATGAAAAGATGAAAGTAAATAATAATGGCATAATAATAATTGGAATAATAAATGTCATTAATAAAGTTTTTCGATCCCTTAAAATATCTTTAAACTCTTTTTTTACAATAGTCATTATATTATTCATCTTGCATCCCTCCAATACATTCAATAAATAACTCCTCTAAATTATCTTTTTGATAATCTTTTTTCAATTGTTCAATTGTACCACTAGCAACAACTTTACCTTTATGAATAATGATAATTCGATCACATAATTTCTCTGTTTCATACATGTTATGACTAGAAAAAACGATTGCTTTATTATCTTTTTTACATTTTAAAATAAAATCATGAATAAGTTTACTAGATAAAACATCTAGGCCAGTAGATGGTTCATCAAATAACATTACATCCGGTTGATGAATGATACTTCTTGCTAGTGATACTTTTTGTTTCATCCCACGACTATACTTGCCGACTGGATAGTCGATATATTCATTCATTTCTAATTCATTTGCAATTTTATTAACTGCTTGATTTGCCTCTAAATCATTTAATCCATTTAATTTAGCAAAATAAATCATATTTTCTCTGCCTGTTAATCGATCATACAACGCTACATCACCACCAAATAAAATCCCGATTTTTTCTCTAATTTTACCAGGGTTATCAATAATGTTATAATCGTCAATTGCGGCATTTCCAGCAGTCGGTTTCAACATTGTTGCTAACATTCTTAAAGTGGTTGTTTTACCAGCGCCATTTTCACCTAATAATCCAACAATCTCCCCTGAATTCACTTCAAAAGAAATGTTATCAACTGCAGTTATTTTTTTAAACTTTTTCGTTAAATTTTCTACTTTTAACATAACTATTCCCCTTTTTATAATATATAATTTATTTTAAACTAAAAAAAATAATTATCAAAACATTTAATAACTTTTAAATATAAATAGTACTGTCAAGCAAAAATGAAAATGTCCCAAAAAAAGTTAAACATTAGCACCAGAACGGTGCTTTTGTTTTTGAACATAATTGTTAAATGACATTCTTTTC
>JAGZCC010000067.1 GCA_018369555.1 Thomasclavelia spiroformis | reverse complement strand
AAATTATTAGAAAAAGCTAGTAATCTATCTGGTGGACAACGACAAAGATTAGCTCTTGCTAGAGCGTTATTGCATAATACACCAATTTATATATTCGATGAGGCAACATCGAATATTGATGTTGAAAGTGAAAATGAGATAATTAATCAAATATACAAACTTGCTAAAACAAAAACAATTATTATGATTTCGCATCGACTTGCAAATGTTGTAAAAGCAAATTGTATATACGCATTAGATAATGGAAAAGTTGTTGAATCAGGAAATCATGAGGAATTATTAAGAAAAGATGGAGTATATTATCGTTTATGGAGTAAACAAAAGGAATTAGAAACATATGGCATTGGAGGGATAAATAATGAAGCAGCGTAGTGGATATAAAGTGATGTTATCTCTTATTAAATTAGTAAAGCCACTGACCCTTTATATGATTTTTGCGATATTAATGGGATTAATTGGGCATCTCTGTGCGAGTTTTATAACTATTTTAGGTGGTTATGCAATTTTAAATGTTTTAGGCTTTAATATAAAGCTAACTTTAAATGCTATTTTTATCATTATTCTTTTATGTGCGTTATTTCGTGGTGTTTTTCGTTATGTGGAGCAAGCATGTAATCATTATATTGCTTTTAAATTATTGGCACTGCTTCGTGATAAGGTTTTTATTGCTTTAAGAAGGCTATGTCCTGCAAAATTAGAAAGTCGTGATAAAGGGAATTTGATTGCAGTTATTACTTCGGATATAGAATTATTAGAAGTTTTTTATGCACATACTATTTCACCAATTATAATTGCATTAGTATTTTCAATAATTATGATTATATTTATTGGAAGTTATCATTGGTTATTAGGACTAATAGCATGTATGGCATATTTGTTTATTGGTCTTATTATTCCTTTAGTTATTTCTAAATTAAATGGTAATGATGGTTTGAAGTTTAGAACCAAATCAGGAAATCTTAGTAGCTTTGTACTAGATAGTTTACGTGGATTATCAGAAATTCTACAGTATAATAACAGTCAAAAACGTTTATTAGATATGGACGAATATACCGATGAACTTATTGTAGAAGAAGAAAAAATGAAAATAAATTTAGGGAGAAATACCGCAATAACAAATAGTATTATTTTAATTTTTGATTTTTCGATGTTATTTATTTCATCACTATTATATCAAAAAAATACAATTGGTTTCGACGGTGTATTAATTCCAACACTAACATTATTTGCATCATTTGGTCCAGTTATTGCTTTAGCTAATCTAGGAAGCACTTTACAAAATACTTTTGCTGCTGGAAATCGCGTTTTAGATATTTTAGAAGAAGAACCGGTTGTAAATGAAGTTATTGGAAATGAAGAAATTGAATTTTTAAATGCTGAAGCAAAAAATGTTACTTTTTCATATGATGATGAAATTATCTTATCAGATTTATCTTTAAAAATACCTAAAAATTCCATTACCGGCATTGTAGGCTGTAGTGGTAGTGGAAAATCAACATTACTTAGATTATTTATGCGTTTTTGGGATGTTAAAAATGGTAGTATAAACATCTCTGATAAAGATATTTCTAAAATAAATACAAGGAATCTTCGTAGTCTGGAAAGTTTTGTTAGTCAAGAAACTCATCTTTTCCATGACAGTATTAAAAATAATCTTTTAATTGCTAAGTTGGATGCAAGTGATGAAGAAATTATTGAAGCTTGTAAAAAAGCTGCTATTCATGATTTTATTTTAACACTACCAAAAGGATATGACACTCCCGTTGGTGAATTAGGAGATACATTATCAAGTGGTCAAAAACAAAGAATAGGTTTAGCCCGAGCCTTTTTACATAATGCTCCATTTATGTTATTAGATGAACCAACTAGTAATCTTGATAGTTTAAATGAAGGAATAATTTTAAAAGCGATTAATGAAGAAAAAGAAAATCGAACAGTTGTATTAGTATCTCATCGCCAATCAACAATGAGAATTGTAGATAATGTTTATTGTGTGGAACATGGAAGAATAAGTTAATGAATAGTAAGATTATTGAAAAACGTGAAAAAGAAAAACAGATGGTTAAAGAAATGATTAGTTTATATTGTCATAAAAACCATAATAGTAAGCAATTATGTAAAGATTGTGATGAGCTTTTAAATTATGCAAATGAGCGAATCAATAAATGTCCTTTTATGGAAACAAAAACATTTTGTTCTAAATGTAAAGTACACTGTTATAAACCGGAGATGCAAAAGAAAATAAAAGAAGTTATGCGTTTTTCAGGACCAAGAATGCTTTTTTATCATCCCGTTTTAGCATTGCGTCATCTTATTGAAAGCAGAAAGGAAAATTAATATGAAAATAAAAAGAGGATTATTGATTGTTGTAGGATGTATTGGTGTAGTACTTGGAGCAATTGGCGCTATTTTACCTTTGATTCCAGCTTTTCCATTTTTACTTTTAGCTACAATCTGTTTTACTAAAAGTTCTAAACGACTTCATAATTGGTTTGTTAGTAGTAAGTTATATAAAAGTAATTTAGAGAGTTTTGTAAATGGTAAAGGCATGACTTGGAAAACTAAAATTAGAATCATGATATTAGTTACAATCCTAATGACAGTTGGATTTATAATGATGAATCAAGTAGTTGTTGGTCGAATTGTATTAATGTTTGTATGGTTGTTTCATATTATTTATTTTACTTTTGGAATTAAAACAATTAAAACGATAAAATAAGGATGCAATTTGCATCCTTTTTACTTTATAAATAGCTGACATGGGTATAATTCTTTTAACTTATATATTTTCTTGGTATAATAGAAACGACTTAAAGGAGGTAGACAAATGAATCAATTTAAATTAGTTTCTCCTTTTAAACCGATGGGAGATCAAATAGAGGCAATCGATAAATTAGTTGCTGGGGTTAAAGCTGGTAAAAAAGAACAAGTTTTACTTGGTGGAACAGGAACTGGAAAAACTTTTACAGTTTCCAATGTTATTGCATCAGTCAATAAACCAACACTTGTTTTAGCTCATAATAAGACTTTAGCAGGCCAATTATATTCTGAATTAAAAGAATTTTTTCCAGAAAATCGTGTTGAGTATTTTATATCAAACTTTGATTTTTATCAACCAGAAGCGTATATACCCGGTAGAGATCTATATATTGATAAAAATGCAAAAACGAATTATGAAATAGAAATGCTTAGAAGTGCAGCAATGAATTCGTTAATTGAACGTGAAGATGTTATTGTTGTAGCATCAGTTGCCTCAATATATGGATTAGGAAATCCTGAGCAGTATAAAGAAATGATTTTTGCCTTACGAGTTGATCAAGATATTGATCGTAAGGAATTGCTTACATATTTAGTTGATCGTCAATATCAACGTAATGATATCGAACAGACAAAAGGAACTTTTAGAGTTCGTGGAGATGTTATTGAAATTGTTCCAGGACACACTGAAAATTGGTTAATTAGAATTGAATTATTTGGAGATACAGTGGAAAGAATAACCGAAGTTGATCCGTTAACTGGCCATGTCTTAGGTGCCTATAATACTTATACAATTTATCCAGCATATGGTTATGTTACAAAAAAAGAACAAATTTTAAAAGCTTGTGATACAATTACCAAAGAATTAGAAGAGCGACTAAAAGAATTTAAAGATGAAACAAAACTTTTAGAATATGAACGTTTAGATCAACGAACACGTCATGATGTAGAAATGTTAAGAGAAGTGGGAATGTGTCCAGGAATTGAAAATTATTCTCGGCATATTGACGGTCGTAAAGAAGGACAACGCCCCTATACATTAATTGATTATTTTCCTAAAGATTTTTTAATGATTGTTGATGAAAGTCACGTTATGTTACCTCAAGTAAGAGGTATGTATAATGGGGATCGTTCAAGAAAAGAAACATTAGTAGAATATGGTTTTAGACTACCAAGTGCTTTAGATAATCGTCCGCTTAGATTTGAAGAATTTGAAAAAATAATCAATCAAGTTATTTATGTATCGGCAACTCCAGGTGATTATGAATTGGAGCATGTTAATCATGAAGTAGTTGAACAAATTATTCGCCCTACAGGTTTACTTGATCCTAAAATTGAAGTACGTCCAACTGAAAATCAAATTGATGATATTATTAGTGAAATAAAAATTCGTCAAGAAAAAAACGAAAGAGTTCTAATTACAACTTTAACTAAACGAATGGCTGAAGATTTAAGTGCTTATTTAAAAGAACTAGGAATTAAAGTAGCATATTTACATAGTGATACTAAAACACTTGAAAGAACAGAGATATTAAGAGATTTACGTATTGGTAAATATGATGTTTTGGTAGGAATTAACTTATTAAGAGAAGGTTTAGATTTACCGGAGGTTAGTTTAGTATGTATTCTAGATGCAGATAAAGAAGGCTTTTTACGGAGTAATCGTTCGTTGATTCAAACAATTGGCCGTGCTGCACGTAATAGTAATGGAGAAGTTATCATGTATGGTGATAAAATAACAGATTCTATGGCTTATGCCATTGAAGAAACTAATCGACGTCGTAAAATTCAAGATGCTTATAATAAAGAACATAATATTATTCCAACTACAATTCATAAAGAAATTCGTGATGCTATTCGTGGTCAAGAAGTTATCGATGATGCAGCAAGCTTAGTGAAAAAAGGGCGTAAGGCTAGTAAAAAAGATAAACAGACAATGATTCATGAATTAGAAAAACAAATGAAAGCTGCAGCTAAAGTGCTTGATTTTGAAAGAGCAATGGAACTTAGAGATATTATTATGGAGTTACAAGGTGAAAAATAAGTTTAGATTTTGTACATGTGCAAATAAAATTTTTGAAGATATCTATAAGCAAAAAGGACGAGCATTTTTAGTTGGTGGCATAGTTCGAGATATGTTAATGTATGGGCATGTGGATTATCATGATGTTGATGTTGAAGTTTATGGTTTGTCAATAGAACAATTAGAAAATATTTTGAAAAAATATGGACATGTAAATAGTATTGGTAAATCATTTGGAATTTTAAAATTAGATGTTTTAGCTAATTATGATTTTGCACTTCCTAGAATAGAAGTTAAAACGGGAAATAGTCATCAAGATTTCAAAGTAGAAATAAATAAAGATCTTGACTTAAAAACAGCTGCATTAAGAAGAGATTTAACAGTTAATGCATTAATGTATGAAGTTAAGACAGGAAAAATTTATGATTTTTATGGTGGAATTGATGATTTAAATAAGCGTACTTTAAGAATGGTTGATAAAAAAACATTTGCTGAAGATCCGCTTAGGGTTTTAAGAGTAGCGCAATTTGCATCAAGATTTGAATTTTTTATTGAACCGGAAACAAAGGAAATCTGCAAAGTAATGGTGAAAAAAGGAATGTTGAAATATTTAAGTAATGAACGAGTATTTCAAGAATACAACAAGCTTCTTTTAAGTAATCGACCATCAATTGGTCTATCATTTTTAAAAGAGATTAAAGCATTATATCCATGTCTTGATGTTTTATCATCAACAATGCAAAGACTGGATTATCATCCAGAAGGTGATGTTTGGAAACATACTCTTTTAGTAACTGATTTAGCAGCTTTATGTCGTCAAAAAACAGCCTATCCTCTTGGATTTATGTGGAGTGCTTTGTTGCATGATATAGGAAAACCAATCGTTACAACTAAAGAGGGACATGCTCCTAAACATAATGAAGCAGGGGTAAAAGTGTTTGATGAACAATTAAAATCTTTGATTATGGATAAAAAATTACAAAAGTACATTAAAACGATTATTTATTATCATATGCATTTAATGAATATGGTTAGAAATGGCGCTAAGGATTATAGTTATTTAAAGTTTTTAAAGAAGATTGATGGAATAGTTAAATTAGAAGACTTAATTTTAATTACAAAATGTGATAAACTAGGTAGATATAAAGATGAACATGAAAGTATAAATAATTTTGATTCAATTATGAAAGAAAAGATGCGTAGATTAGGAACTAGTAGTAAAAAGGCAATTGTGGATGGAAATGATTTAAAAAAACTAGGAATAATACAAACATCTAGATATAAAGAATTATTAGAATATGCTTATGATTTACAGTTAAGGGGTCATGATAAAGCATCGATTTTGAAAATAATAAAAGGTAGGTAAGATATGAAAAATGATAAACTAGTTATTAAAGGTGCTAGAGAGAATAATTTAAAGAATATAGATATTGAAATACCTAAAAATAAACTTGTAATTATGACGGGATTATCTGGTTCTGGAAAAACTTCTTTGGCATTTAATACTATTTATGCTGAAGGACAACGTCGCTATGTTGAATCGCTAAGTGCTTATGCACGACAATTTTTAGGAAATATGGAAAAACCTGATGTTGATAGCATTGAAGGGCTTTCTCCTGCAATTGCAATTGATCAAAAGACAACTTCTAATAATCCTCGTTCTACAGTTGGAACAGTTACAGAGATATTTGATTATTTACGATTGTTGTATGCAAGAATTGGTAAGGCCTATTGTCCTGAGCATGATACGGTTATTGAATCACAAACGATTAAACAAATGGCAGATATTATTGATCAATATTCTGATGGAAGTAAATTACAGGTACTAGCACGAGTTGTAAAGAATCAAAAAGGAACATTTAAGGATTTATTTGAGGATTTATTAAAAGATGGTTATATTAGAGTTCAAGTTGATGGTGAAGTTAAGTTATTAGATGAAGGAATCGAGCTTGATAAAAATAAGAAGCATAATATTGATGTAGTTATTGATCGAATTATTAAAAAAGATGGGTATCGTAGTCGATTGATTGATTCTTTGGAAGTGGGACTTAAATTAACTGGTGGTGAAGTTATTGTTGCCAATTTAAGTGATGGTAGTGAGAAATTGTTTTCTGAACACTTGGCTTGTCCTATTTGTGGTTTTAGTGTTCCTAAATTAGAACCACGTCTATTTTCTTTTAATAATCCATTAGGAGCTTGTGATGATTGTCGTGGTTTAGGTGTTAAAAATGAAGTGGATGTTGATTTATTGATTCCGGATTGGGATTTGAGTATTAATCAAGGGGGAATTAGATACTTTAAAACATCGGTAGGGACAGATCGAATTGAATGGCAAAGATTTTTGATTTTGTGTAAAACATATAAGATTGATTTAGATAAGCCATTAAAAGATTTTACTAAAAAAGAATTGAAGATAATTTTAGAAGGTTCTAATAAACCAATAACATATGAAATTGTATCTAGTAGTGGAAATATTTCTAAAACAACTAAACCAATTGAAGGAGTAAAAACTCTAATTGAAAGAAGATTTGAAGAAACGACTTCATCATGGTCTAAAGAATGGTATGCCTCATTTATGGCAGAACATACTTGTCCTACATGTAAGGGAAGAAGATTAAATGATCAAGTTTTAAGTGTACGAGTTGGGGGATTAAATATTAGTGAGTTTACTGATATGTCAATTCAAAAAGCATTAGAATTTGTTCAAGAATTAAAATTGAATGAATATGAAAGTAAAATTTCAAACTTAGTTTTAAAAGAAATCAAAGATCGTTTAGGCTTTTTAAATGATGTAGGATTAGGATATTTAACATTATCAAGAAAAGCCGGAGGATTATCTGGAGGAGAAGCTCAACGTATTCGTTTAGCAACACAAATTGGATCAAGATTAACCGGTGTTTTATATGTATTAGATGAACCATCAATTGGATTACATCAGCGTGATAATGATAAATTGATTGCAACTTTACAAAATATTCGTGATTTAGGTAATAGTGTTTTAGTTGTTGAGCATGATGAAGATACAATGCGTGCTAGTGATTTTATTGTTGATATTGGTCCTGGAGCTGGTGTTCATGGAGGTAAGGTCATTGTTGCAGGAACGCCTGAAGAAGTAATGGCTTGTAAAGAATCGATTACTGGGCAATATTTATCAGGACAATTAAAAATTGATATTCCTAAAAACCGCCGTAAAGGAAATGGTAATTATATTTCAATCAAAGGAGCTAAAGAAAATAATTTAAAAAATATAAATGTAAAATTCCCACTTGGTTGTATGTGTGTTGTTACAGGTGTTTCCGGTAGTGGAAAGAGTACTTTAGTAAATGAAATTATGGGTAAAGCCATGATGGCAAAAATTTATCATTCTAAAGAAAAACCAGGTAAACATAAAGAAATATTAGGTTTAGAAAATATTGATAAAGTGATTGAAGTTAGCCAAGATCCAATTGGAAGAACACCACGTTCTAATCCAGTTACCTATACTGGGGTATTTGATGATATTCGTGATTTATTTGCGCAAACTAATGAGGCT
This sequence comes from Thomasclavelia spiroformis, assembly GCA_018369555.1. Classification (GTDB taxonomy): domain Bacteria; phylum Bacillota_I; class Bacilli_A; order Erysipelotrichales; family Coprobacillaceae; genus Thomasclavelia; species Thomasclavelia spiroformis_A. Next base: position 3,401 of record JAGZCC010000067.1, on the reverse strand, counting down.
AAAATGCGAGGGTATGATAAAGGTCGTTTTAGTTTTAATGTCAAAGGTGGACGTTGTGAGGCTTGCCAGGGTGATGGATTAAAACGTATTTCAATGCATTTTTTACCTGATGTTTATGTACCATGTCAAGAATGTGGGGGAAAAAGATATAATGAAGAAACTTTACAAGTAACATATAAGGATAAAAATATTTATGATGTTTTAGAAATGACAATAGAAGAAGCAGTAGAATTTTTTGATAATTTGCCGAGAATAAAAAATAAATTACAAACTTTAAAAGATGTTGGTTTAGGTTATATTAAATTAGGACAAAGTGCTACTACTCTTTCTGGTGGAGAAGCACAAAGAGTTAAATTAGCTAGTGAATTACAGAAAAAAGCAACTGGCAAAACAGTATATATTTTAGATGAACCAACAACTGGATTACATAGTGATGATGTATCAAGATTGATTACAGTTTTACAGCGAATTGTAGAACAAGGAGATACAGTTATAATTATTGAACATAATTTAGATGTAATTAAAGTAGCTGATTATATTATTGATTTAGGACCTGAAGGTGGCGACGGTGGTGGAAAAGTTGTTGTATCAGGAACACCTGAAAAAGTTGCAGCGTGTAAAGATAGTTATACAGGAAGTTTTTTAAGAAAGATGTTGTAGGAGGGGATAAATATGCCAAAGTCAATTACCATTGGAGAGATATTAAATAAGGAACAATATGTTCAAGTTACTGGAAATGAGGATGCTTTAAAAAGACCAATCTATGTTGCAGAAATAAATCGTCCAGGATTTGAGTTAGCAGGATTTTTTAAACACAGTGATTTTCGTAGAATAATTATATTTGGTGATAAAGAATCAGCCTTTATTAGTGAAATGTCTGAAACTAGACAGCGTGAAATATTTCCATTTTTAGTTAATGATGAAGTACCATGTATCATTATTGCTAAAGGAAATGAGTGTCCACCAATTTTGATGGAAATAGCTAAAGAAAGAGAATTTCCAATTTTTGTAACAGAAGTATCTACCGGAAGAGTTTCAATTGAGTTAACTAATATTCTAGATGAAGCTTTGGCCCCAGAAACATTAATTCATGGTGTGTTTTTAAATATTTATGGTAAAGGGGTTATTATTAAAGGTGATAGTGGAATTGGTAAATCAGAAATTGCTTTAGAATTAGTTAAAAGAGGTCATTTATTGGTGGCTGATGATGCTGTGGAATTGTATCATTTAGGTCAAAGTATTGTTGGTAAAGCACCAGAAGTATTAACTAATTTATTAGAGATACGTGGAATTGGTGTTATTGATGTTTCAAAGATGTTTGGAATTAGTTCGATTTTAGATAAAGATAAAGTAGATTTGATAATTCAATTAGATCGTTGGGTCCCATCTCGAGAATATACTCGTGTGGGAGTAGAAGAAAATGATTCAACTGAAGAAATTTTAGGAGTGAAAATTCCAAAGATTGTCGTTCCTGTATCAAGTGGGCGTAGTATGTCAGTGATTATTGAAGCGGCTGTAATGAATATGCGATTACGTGAATATGGCGTAGATTCTAGTAAAGAGTTTGTTGAACGTATTTTAAAGAATATTGATAAAAATAAGGAGTAGAATATGACTTTTTTTCCGGATAGTAAAACATTTTTACAAATTGGAAGTCTTTCAATTGCCTGGTATGCTATCTTAATTATAACAGGAGCGTTTATTGCTTATAAAATAGGTCAACATAATTTTAAAAAGATTGGTTACAATAAAGATATTTTATCTGATTATTTTTTTGGATTATTGATAATTGGAATAATTGGAGCAAGAATTTGGTATGTAATTTTTATGTGGGATGAATTATATGCTAGTAATCCAATTGAAATTATTATGTTTAGACATGGCGGCTTAGCGATTCAAGGAGGAATAATAACAGGGTTAATTTTTAGCTGGTGGTACTTTAAAAAACATAATGTTGATTTTTTAGTCGCTGGAGATGCAATTATGCCAGGTGTATTAATTGCTCAAGCGTTAGGGCGATGGGGAAATTTTTTCAATCAAGAAGCTTATGGCGGTGTCGTTAGCTTAGATTTCCTTCAATCACTGCATTTACCTCAGTTTATAATTGATGGTATGTATATTAATGGTACATATTATCATCCTACATTTTTGTATGAATCGATTGCTAATGTTATTGGTTTTTTAGTGATTTATTTTGTTATTCGTAAAATTCAAACTAAGCAAGGTGAACAGTTCTTTAGTTATTTTATTTGGTATGGAATTTTTAGATTTTTTATTGAAGGATTGAGAACTGATAGTTTGTATTTTATGGGATTAAGAACTGCACAATTAGTATCGCTTGTTTTTGTGGTTGTTGGTATTTTTGGATATATTTATTGTAAGAAATATGGCAAACTAGTGATTAAATCAGTTGATAATGATATTTAAAGAAAATGATAAAGATTTATTATATTTTAGATGCTATGCTAGATAGCATCTATTTTTTATATTATTTATTAGTTTGTAGCTAAGTAGTTTATTTTTATTCAAGATTATATAGATTGATTTTTATATATTACATGATAATATGTAAGTAAGGAAAGCATTTTTAAAAAAGAGGTGAGGTGAGAAATGAAAAAAATAAATAAAATTTGTATTGTCATGTTGCTTTTAACTTTATGCTGTGCATGTGGTAGGCCTCGTGGATTAAGTAGTAGAATTGGTCATCATGTTAATTGTGAATCTGAATTAGGAGATTTTTCAAAATATCTAAAACTAGATAAACTTTCAACTACTGAGGATGGTAAATGTGAATGTAATAAAATAAGAGTCAATTTCCAAACAATTGGTATAACTTGTGGTAATATGTTTACAGTAACTAGTGAGGGAACAGACCTATATACCACTTATAGAATGATTAATGCTACAGCTACTTTGAAAGATACTATTGAATATGGAAGATATACTGTTAATATAAAATATTATTTATATGAAGATATATCAATCATTGATAGTGAAGAAACTAAAGAAGTAGAAATTTCTGGTTTGGCAGCCCAATATAATATAAAAATTGATGATAAGTATCTAAGTGGGCTGAAACATGGTTTTGACTTAGATAAAAGATATGATAATTTTGATGAATTGCCTAAAGAGTATTTAGAAAAAATGAATTTATTAATAACTGAACAACTTGATACTTATACTAATCTTAAAACTATCTAATAATATTTTTGAAAAATTGATATTAAATAATAAAAAAAGTAGTAAAATCACGCCAGTATTAATGGATATAGATTTATCTACTTCTTTTATTATAAAAATAATTATTTTAATTGATTCAAAATATTTAAAGCGTAGTCTTTAGCATTTTTTAAATCATTTTGATCTGGATGCAATAATGCTTTATCAAAATTATCAAGACT
>JAGZCC010000066.1 GCA_018369555.1 Thomasclavelia spiroformis | reverse complement strand
CGTGGTAAATTCGTGGTAAAATGAGTGTTTTTCTATACCTCAAAGTGCTTGAAAGTATAGTGTTTATGCGGATAATTGAAAATTAGATATAAAATTTAAATGAAATTTTATATTAATAATAATGAATATACTAAAAAAGGTTAAAAAAGGATGTAAACTATATATCTATATATTCTTAAAAAATACTATTATATTTAACGATATCTATATAGATGATTAAATTTGGAGTTATTAAACAATTAATGATTGTGGTGAGGGTAAAAGGTAAAGAAATGCACATAAGATGTTTTATTATTTTTAAATATTAATATATATATGAAACTGGTTTTATTGATAAAATCAGTTTTTAATTTTTTATTTTAATCTGTTGATATAATGTCTATTTTTAGAAAAAAGATGTATTTTAAAATATTTACTATTGAATTTAAAGATTAATAAAATAATCTATGCTACAATAATTTTATGTTAGGGGGAATAATATGAAACAGGAGACTTCAATGTGTGAGGGATCAATTGCTAAAACGATAATTGCTTTTGCGATACCTTTATTTTTAGGTAATTTATTTCAACAATTATATAACACTGCTGATTCATTGATCGTAGGTAATTATTTGGGTAGTAATGCTTTAGCGGCAGTGAGTTCTTCAGGAAATTTAATTTTTTTATTAGTTGGATTTTTTAATGGAATAGCAGTTGGAGCTGGAGTTGTTATTGCGCGTTATTTTGGGGCAAAGGATTATAAACGTGTTCATTTAGCAATTCATACTACTGTTGCTTTAGGAATTGTTTCGGGTATTTTTTTAACTTTGTGTGGTTTTGTTTTAGCACCTAAAATACTTGAATTAATGGCAACACCTAAAGATGTATTACCAAATTCAATTATTTATTTTCGAGTTTATTTTATGGGATCGATTGCCTTTGTTTTGTATAATTTTTTAACAGGTATTTTACAGGCTGTAGGAGATAGTAGACACCCATTATATTATTTAATTATTTCATCAATTATTAACGTTGTTTTGGATCTTGTTTTTATTTCTGGATTTGATTTTGGGGTTGGTTCTGCAGCTTTGGCGACAATTATTTCGCAGGTTGTTAGTGCGATTTTATGTGTTATTCATTTAACAAAGGCCCCGAAAGAATATTGTTTAGTTATTAAAGATATTCATTTTGATCGTTATTTATTGAAACAGGTTATTTCAAATGGTTTACCTGCAGGTATTCAAAACTCTATTATTGCATTTGCAAATGTTGTGGTTCAAAGTCATATTAATAGTTTTGGAAAAATGGCAGTAGCAGGTTGTGGTTCATATTCAAAAATTGAAGGGTTTGCCTTTTTACCAATAACTTGTTTTGCAATGGCATTAACGACATTTACTAGTCAAAATTTAGGTGCAAAAAAATATGCTCGAGTAAAAAAAGGAGCTAGATTTGGAATAGTTTGTTCTTTAATTTTGTCAGAATTGGTAGGAATAGTAATTTATATATATATTCCACAATTAATAGCGATGTTTGATAAGACTGATGCTGTTGTTAGGTTTGGTAGTATGCAAGCAAGAACGGTAACGTTATTTTATTTTTTGTTAGCATTTTCTCATTGTATTGCAGGAATATTAAGAGGAGCTGGTAAATCGATTGTTCCAATGTTAGTTATGTTGGTTTGTTGGTGTATAATTCGGGTTACCTATATTACTATTGTGGTTTCTTTTATATCTGAAATTGAAGTAATATTTTGGGCATATCCATTGACCTGGACTTTAAGTTCGCTTGTTTTTTTAATATATTATTTAAAGTCAAATTGGATGATTAAGGTTTAGGTTGTTTATTTTTTGAGGGATTAGTCTTTCTAGATGAATGTTTAGGAAGACTTTTTTAGTTGTAAAATAAAATATTTAATTATAGTAGATATTTGTAAATTTTGTAAAAAAAATTACAAATATTATAACTTTAAATAAATATAACAGGTGCTATAATTAAGATATAAAAAGGAGGAGAAAGAAAAAATATGAAAGCAAGAAAGAAAAAAATATTTTCGTATTTTGCTACAGGATTGATCAGTGCAACTACAATTATTAGTTCCTGTCCAATCAATGTTCTTGCAACTGATACTAGAAATCAGCTTACAGAAGATATGATTTTGTGGGAAACTTCTTTCAATGGTGAAGAAGGATTTTTAGAAAATACAGTTGATAAAACTAAAGGTAGTGAAAACATTGAGGGGTTTGTTCCTGCTGATTTGATTAAAGGTGATGTTACTAGAGAAGTTGATCTAAGTACCGTTACTGGAAGCAGCGACTTCAATGATGCTGAAAGAAAAGTTAAACTATTTGACAGGGATTCTGGATCAAAGTTTTTAACTAATGAAAATGTTCCATCACAAGAAAAACCGGTTCGTGTAGAATTTGCTTTTGATGAAGCAAAAGCTTTAGATCGCTATGCGATGGTATCAGCAAACGATTCTCCAGAACGTGATCCAAAAAATTGGACATTTTATGGATCTACAGATGGAAATGAATGGGTTGTAATCGATCAACAAAGTGATCAAGCATTTTCAAAGAGATTTGAAAAGAAAGAATTTGCAATTGCAACACCAACTGCATATCAATATTACAAAATTGAAGTTACAGCAAATAAAGGAAATAATCAGTTAACACAATTTGCTGATTTACTTTTAGGAACAGGTGAAGAAAAAGAAGAAGTTGTAGAACCAACTATGGTTACTAAAATTTCAACTGGTCCTACTGAAGCATGGAATCAAATTTCAAATAAAGGATGGGATGATAATTTTGCCCTAGAAGTATCAGGTAAACATCTAGGAACAGAAGCAGCTCATTCATGGAATACTTTGTATAAAGATTTAAATGTTACTATTACTGAAAATACTGCTTTAAGTTATTTGATTTTCCCTGGTTTAATTAATGGAGAATATGATTATAACTGGACACAAATGAACATGGCAGTAGATTTAAAATTCAGCGATGGAACATATCTAAGTGATATGGGAATTGAAGATACTAATGGTAATTTATTAACACCACAAGGTCAAGGTGATTCTCGTACATTAATAACTAATCAATGGAATAAAATTACTGCTCGTTTAGGAGAATATCCAAGCTTGAGAGGTAAAGTAATTACTGAAGTATTAGTTGCATATGATAACAAAGATAATAAAGCTGATAAAGATGTAGATTTTAGAAATTATTTAGATAATGTAAAAATCTATGAAGAAGCTTTAGAAGAATATGATGATAACAATTTAGCTGAGTATGTAAATATCTTACGTGGAACTAATGATTCACCAAACTTTTCACGTGGATTAACTGCACCTCTAGTTACAGTACCGCATGGATTTAACTTCTGGGCACCAGTAACTAATAGCGGTGATAATAAGTTATATACATATCAACAAAATGGTAATACAGGAACTCTTAAACATATTAGTGTAAGCCATGAACCAAGTTACTGGGTTGGTGATCGTGGAAACTGGGAATACATGGTAAATACAAGTATTGATCCAAGTGGAGATTCTTCAATTGGAGCAAATGAAAGAGCTGCAAAATTCTCACATGAAAATGAGACTGCAAAAGCACATTACTATTCAGTAGAATTTGCAGAAGGAAATGCAGCCGGATCAAAATTAGAATTATCACCAACATTACATGGATCTGCAACTAAATTTACATTTGATGATAGTGCAACTTACCATAACGTAATTTTAGATTCAGTTCGTGGAAGTAATAAAAAAGTTACTTTAAATGATGATCATAAATCATTTACAGCATATACAAACAACAAAAGTAACGGTATGAAAACTATGTATGTATATGGTGAATTTGATAAAGAATGGACAAATTCTCGCCATGGAAATAGTGCAGAAAATTCTGCTATTATTAATTTTGGTGATGCTCAAACAGTTGAAATGAAAGTTGCAACATCTTTCATTAGTCCTGAACAAGCTAAAAAGAATTTTGATTTAGAACTTAAAGAAAAGAACTTTGATGAAGTTTATACTGATAGTAGAGAAGAATGGAATGATAAATTAGATGTTATTACAGTTAAGGGTGCTAGTCATGAACAAAAAGTAACTCTATACTCTAATTTATATAGATTGTTCTGTTATCCAAACTTATTATCAGAAAATACTGGAACTAATGAAAAACCAGTTTGGCAATATAAGAGTACAGTAAGTGATGAAGTAAAAGAAGGCGAATTATATTATAATAACGGTTTCTGGGATACTTATCATACTACTTGGGCTGCTTATTCATTATTGACTCCAGAAAAATATGAAGAAATGTTAAACGGTTTAGTTGAACATTATAATGATGGTGAATGGGTTCCTAGATGGGTTGCTCCAGGTGGAACAAATTCAATGGTAGGAACAAGCTCAGATATAATCTTTGGTGATGCAGCGGCAAAAGGTGCTGATTTTGAAATCGAAGATGCTTATAAATCATCTTTAAAAAATGCATCAGTTGTAAATGTTGAAAACTTGACTTTAGGTGGTAGAGCTGAATTAACTACATCTATTTTTAGAGGATATACAACTAATTCAACAGGTGAAGGATTCTCTTGGTCAATGGAAGGTTATATCAATGACTATGGTATTTCACAAATGGCTCAAAGATTAGCTGATGAAGCTTTAGCTGCAGGTAATGAAGAAGCTGCACAAACATATTTAGATGAAGTAGAATATTATCGTAACAGAGCTTTAAACTATGTAAATTTATTTGATGGTTCATCTGATGATCCAACTGAAAAATGGTTTAAAGGTAAAAATGCTAATGGTGAATTTACTAGTGGAGATAGTTTCGATCCAACATTCTGGGGAGGAGACTACACTGAAACAAATGCATATAACATGACTGTTACAGTACCACAAGATGGAAAAGGTCTTGCTAACTTATACGGTGGAACTGAAGCCTTAGGAACAAGAATGGATACAATCTTTACAACAAAAGGTACTTATAATGGATATAATGCAACTGATGGTGCAGGTGGTATTCATGAACAAAGAGAAGCACGTGATGTTAAGTTAGGACAATATGGTCATAGTAACCAACCTTCACATGGAATCATTTATATGTACAATTACGCTAAACAACCTTGGAAAACACAAGCATTAGTTCGTGATGTATTAGATAGATGTTATGTAGGTGCTGATTTTGGTCAAGGTTATTTAGGTGACGAAGATAATGGTGAAATGAGTGGATGGCAAGTATTATCATCACTTGGATTCTTCCCAGTAAATATGGGTAGTGGTGAATATGCTATTGGTTCTCCATTATATGATGAAGCTACTATTCATTTAGAAAATGGTAAAACATTAACAATCAAAGCTAACAACAATAGTGATGAAAATGTTTATGTTCAATCAATGACTGTTAATGGAGAAGCTCATAATTCAAGCTTTATTTCTTCAAAAACATTAACTGATGGTGGAGAAATTATCTTTAATATGAGTGCTACTCCAAATAAACAATGGGGTATTGAAGGTGATGGTACTTCAATTACAACTGGAGATGAAGTTCCAAATCCAGATAAAGATTTAACTGTTTCAAGTTTAGATGTAGCAGATGAATTTGCTCTAAATGTTAATAAAGATACAGTTTCTGGAAAAGGTGTTAAAGATATTACTAATTTATTTGATAATAATTCAAATAATGCTGCAACATTTACAGAAGATACAGAATTATATTATAGCTTTAATAGACCTGTAACTGTAAATATGATGACTTTAACATCAACAAAAGATCAACAAGCTGCCGCTCCTAATTCATTTGTATTATATGGATCAAATGATGGAAGCGAATGGACAGAAATTACAAATAGAGATAATGTTGAATTTGAATGGGGAAGATATACTAGACCATTCGGTGTAGATGCTACATCAGCATATCAATATTATAAATTAGCATTAAAAGGTGGAACAACTTTATCAGAAGTTGAATTACTTGGAGATGCAGATGATTATTCTGGTATTACAAAAGATTTATTAGGCAAAGTAATTGCAAGTGCTAAAGAAATTGATCAATCTCAAATGAGTGATACAGTAAAACAAATCTTAAATGATGGTATTGCAGCTGCTCAAGCAGTAGTTGATAATCCAGATGCAACTCAAGATGAAATCGTAGCACAATATAATTCATTACGTGATATCATTAAACGTGTTGAAAACGTTAGAGATGGTTTAGAAAAAATCGAAGCAGAAAGCTTTGATACAAGTCATAGCAGTATTGTAAATGATGGTACAAATATCGGTGGAGTTAAAAAGAATACATGGGTAGGATACCGTGATGTAGAATTTAATACAGCACCAGATAAAATTGAAGTTAGATATTCAGTACAAAATAGTGATGGATGTGAAAAAGGACAAATCGAAGTACGTGTAGATTCACGTGATGGAGATCCATTATTTACAGTAGGTACTACTAAGACTGGTGGATGGAATAACTATGTTACAACAACAGTAGAAATTCCTGAAGCTGTTCGTGATCAATTTATTGGATTACATGATTTATACTTCACATTTGTAGGAAATGATCCGGTTGATGATAAACAAGCATATGTAGCAAACGTTGACTACTTTGATTTCATGGCAACTGCAACTGCTGATAAATCATTATTAAAAATAGCAGTAGATAATGCCAATGCTGTAACAGAAAAACAATTAGAAAATGTAATTCCAGTAGTAGTAAAAGAATTCAAAGAAGCAAGAGATGAAGCAAATGCAGTTTACAATGATGCAAATGCTACACAAAAAGAAGTTAATAATGCATTTAGTCGTTTATCTGCAGTACTACAAAAATTAGAATTCTATAAAGGTGATAAAACAATATTAAAAATTGCTTTAGATTTAGCAAATCAAGCTAATTTAGATAATGTAATTCCAGTAGTGGTAAAAGAATTCAATGCGGCTTTACAAGAAGCTAAAGATGTATATGAAGATGAAAATGCAATGCAACCAGAAATAAATGCAGCATTTGACAGACTTGCAAGTGCAATGCAAAAATTAGAATTCTTCAAAGGCGATAAAACAGCCTTAAAAGCATTCATTGATAAAGTAAGTGGTTTAGAAGCTACTAAATATACGGAAGCTACATGGACACCATTTGAAACTGAGTTAAATGAAGCAATTGTTGTATATGAAGATGAAAATGCAATGCAACCAGAAGTAAATAGTGCATACAATGAATTAGTAACAGCCTTCTTGAATTTAAGATTAATTCCAGATAAGAGCTTATTAGAAGATTTAATCAATAAAGCAGAAGGATTAGATAGTGCTAATTATACAAAAGCATCATATGCTGTAGTAGAAAATGCTTTATTAACAGCAAAGGCAGTATATGGAAATTCAAATGCAACTCAAGAAGAAGTAAATAGTGCAAAAGATGTGTTAGAAAAAGCAATCAATAGCTTAGAAGTAAATACACCGGCTGTAGATAACACAGTAAATACACCAACTGCAAATACACCAGTAAATAAAGGCGATACAACAGTAAGTGTAAAAACAGGTGATGATGCACTAGTAGGAACATTAGCAGGGCTTGCTTTATTAAGTGTTGCTGGAGCTAAAGTTCTTAGAAAAAAAGAAAATGATTAATAAACATATATAAAACGGGATGATTTAATCATCTCGTTTTTTTTGGTATGACGAGCATGTTATACATCTAAGGTGAAAATCCTTCATGAGCGTAGTTGCCGACGAATCATATAGCGACTTGCAAGTTTCACATCGCGAGGTGTGGGAGAGAGGAAGCAATAGCATGAAATTAATCGATGTAGTTTAAATATATCACAGTGAAACTGTTTTATAATATTTTTAGTGATTTTTAGCAGTATATAAAACTTGCTATTTATTTTGACATCATTTTTAATAAGTTATAATAATGATAAAACTAAGATATAAATTGTCAAAAAAAAGAAATATGATAATACTAACATCATATTTCAAAAAATAGTTGTTATTTAAATGTTTTTTTAATTTTTGAAATGATTGCATCTGATTTTTCGATTAAATCAGAAACTCCCATACGAAGAACTTTTTTTCCTTTAAAACGTTCTTCTCCTTCGATATTAATATCATTTGATAAAATAACACATACTGCTTCTTCAATATCTTTGAGGTTTAATTTATTTTCAATTCCGCACCCCCCTTGAGTCTCCATAATCACCTCAACACCATATTTTTTTCCAGATAGTATTAGTGCTTCTGCAGCCATATATGTATGGGCTACTCCTGAGGGACACGCAGTACATCCAACAACTTTCATTCTCTTCACTCCTTTATATAATTATAAATATTATAGTTCCTCAAAATTTAACTCAATTTCATCAGAATCATTTTTATAAGCTGTTTTATCGGTATTTACTTTTTTTAATAAATTTACCATTATAGCAGTCGTAACAGAACCGATAATAATTCCCAGAATATATCCTAGGCGTCCTTCTATCACGGGTAGTACGATAAATCCACCCCACGGTGCATGATTTAATACACCTAATAAAAATGCAATTATATTTCCAACTGCTGAACCAACACAAATTGAGGGAATAACTCTTATTGGATCATTAGCGGCAAAGGGGATTGCACCTTCAGTAATTCCAACACAACCCATTATAATTGCTGCTTTTCCAGCTTGTTTTTCTTCATTACTATATTTTTTGGGCGCTAATAATGTTGCTAGTCCCATTCCTATAGGAGGGGTACAAATTGCAACTCCAACGCCACCCATTAAATAGGGTAAAGTATCTACTTGTGTTTGGGCGAATAAAGTTGATACTTTATTGATTGGACCTCCCATATCAAATGCCGTCATGATTCCCAAAATAGAGCCTAAGGGGATTAATCCTGTATCACTCATACTCGCTAACCATTCTGTCAGTGCATTCATTAACATACTTAATGGAGTACCAATTAACCAATACACAATGCCACCTGTTAAAAAGGTTCCTATTAATGGATATAAAAAAATTGTGCCAATTGATTTTAGTGATGTAGATAATTTTATTTTTTTTAATTGATTAACAATATAGCCGGCAATAAAACCAGCGGCTATTCCTCCTAAAAACCCGCCTCCAATATCGTTAGCAATCCACGCACCACACATACCAGGAGCTAATCCGGGCCTATCAGCAATAGAATATGCAATATATCCTCCAAGGATGGGGATATATAAAATTAATCCTGCATTTCCAATTTCTGCTAAACCATAGAGAAAAGCATTGTTATTCCCTGATGCTGTAACATTAGGATTTAGCATAACTGAAATTGAAAATAGAATTCCTCCTGCAACAATGAATGGAATCATGTGAGAGGTACCGGTAAGTAAATGACGTTTTAAATTTATTAGTATTTTTTTCATTTTCATCCTCCATCAGGTAATATTTATCTTTTATTATAATACAATAAAAAATATATATAATCTATATCTCAACTGTTGTATTTAAAAAGTCAAATATTTCTTCTTGAGTTCCACTCAATAAGATATTTCGATACTCTGTATGCATTAATTTACGGGCTAAAGAAGAAATAATTTTCATATGTATATCAGAAAAATTTTCTTCAGGAACAGCGATTAATATAACATATTGAACTTTTTCACCTGTTTTTTCATTCCAAACTACAGGTTTACATAGTCGACCAAAACAAATAGAAGGTCGTAATACATTTGGTGTTTTACCATGAGGTAACCCCATCTCATTTCCAATTGAAGTAGCACAAATTTTTTCTCTGTTTAAAACATTTTCATAAAATTGTTCAACGTTAGATATACATCCTGCTTTATCAAGTTTACTAATTAAAGTTTTTATTACGTCATTTTTTGTAGTATCTGGGATGTCAAATACTACACATTCTTTATCTGCCAGATACATTAATTATATAATTCTCCTTTCATATTCTACTAATGCTTCATAAGCTTCTTTACCTGAATCAGCTTTTAAAACATATTTTATAAAATCAGTGGTTTTTTCTAATTTCATAAGATTAATAATTGCAGGGATATGTTCTTTTTGATCTTTACTAGATAAACAGAAGATTATATTAACCTCTTTTTCTCCAAATTGTATTTTTTTCTTATTGATAATCATACTCATTGAAGTTTTATATACACCAATATCACAATTTCCATGTAATAATGCAAATGAACCATCAATAATTGAATAAAAACCATTTTGTTCAATTATATCAAAAATAGATTCCATATAATTTCTATTAATAGCATTAATACTTTCCATAATATTACAACTTTGTATAATTGCTTCTTCCCATGTTATCTCCTCATCAATGATTTTAATAACATCTTTACTTAATAAATCACTTAGTTTAGCAATTTTCTTTGGTTTACATAAATCTCGATAACCAAGCTCTTCTCTGATAACATCTAATACTCTTAATCTATCTTCGTCAGTTAAGAAATCTAATGATCTATTTATTGAATAATAATTTGATAGTGGTGTTCTTCTAGCAATTCCTGCGTTGATTAAACATCTATCATCTAATTCAGTTAAAATTGGATTTACTTTTAAATAATCAATCCCAAGATCTAATTTTGTGGTTGTTATAACTAAATCAATATCATCGAAATTTTGATAACTAGAAATTTTGTATTTTGGAATTGTATCAACTATTTCAACTTGATATTCAGTTAATAGGGTTTCTTTTAACATGGTTGTTGTTCCATAACCATGCCCACATACAAGTAATAATTTTTTACGATTAGTAGTATTGATCCTTTTTAAACTGGCAATAAAATGAATTGTTAAATAGGCAATTTCATTTTCATTTGTAATTTTATTTAGAATATCTATTTTAGTTATAACTCGAGATACAATTTCATATACTTCTAAATTCTTTGTAGACAATAACGAGATAACATTTTCATCAACCACTACACCTAGTTTAATTCGTTGAATAAGCGGAACAATATGATTAAATAAACCTTCTATTAATATTGGATCATTTTGAAATGGGATTCCCATTTCTAAAGACATTCTAGAAATAAAGTTAGTAACTATTGCTTCAACATTTGCCATATCCAAACTATTTTCAGATTTTGCATACAGATTTAAATAACATAAAAAATTGATCATTTTATTAAGATTATTTTTATCAATTTTTTTATCTAAAAGAGTTTCTAGTTTAAAAATAAATTTGTTAATATTTTGATCATTTCTTTCTAAAAAACCTAAATCAAAAGCAGGTATTTCATCTTTTTCAAAAAGCCATATCATACATAAAATATTGGCAACATACCAATTGTATGTTTCATCTGTAAAAATACGATTTGTTTCTTCAAGCATATCATCCACTAATATAATAATTTTACTTAATGAAATATTTTTAAATGATTGTTTTAAAATTTCTAAGACATATTCTTGAAAACTATTTAAATATTTTGAATGTTTAATTAATGAAATATATTTTTTTATTTCATTTACCATAAAGCGAATGCAATGTTTTTTATCACCTTGGATAATAAAATTATCATCATATTTAATTTCAAATCCTTTTTTTAATAACATTTGTTCAATTTCATCAAAATCATTTTTAATTGTACTTCGTGAAACTTGAATTTTTTTTGCGATTTTATTAAGTTTTAATTCTTTATTATTAAAGAAAAGATACAACAACAGTATTGAAGAACGTTCTGATTGTGAATACACAAACTCATTATTAGTTTCAAAAATGTAAGTTTTAAAATTAGCAGGGACTTCTAAAACCCCTTTACCTTTTCTTTCAATTTGCTCTAGTCCATTATCTGCTAATATTTCATTAATACGATCAACATCATATCTAACATTTCTTTCTTTAATCCCAAGAGATTGTTCTATTTCTTTATATGTTGTTGTTTTATATTGATATAAATGTTTTACTATTTCAAGCATTCGTGCACTTATTAACATTTTTATACCTCCCATCACCTAGTATCTCAAGTATATATTATAATAAACATTATTAATTTGAAAAGTTAGAAATTTCGTAATTTAATTTACAAATATTTTTATGTTTTAAAATTTCACAAGATTTGTAAATAAAATTACAAAACTTGTAAGGGGTAAGGGAATATAAAATTCTTGAAAGTATTAATAAATATTTATATACTTAAAGTATAGTTATGAGTGATGGCAATAGGAACATGGGACAAATCGCTTTAAGTGATATATTAATTTTTAAATAATATTTTCTATAAAGTTGCTTATAACTTTCAAAGACTAAAGAATGGGAGGAGAAAAAAGATGGTAGGAATTATTCTTGCTAGTCATGGAGAATTCGCAAATGGAATCCTACAATCCGGGACAATGATCTTTGGAGAACAGCAGGATGTTAAA
>JAGZCC010000065.1 GCA_018369555.1 Thomasclavelia spiroformis | reverse complement strand
TCCATCAAATGTTGCTTTGGTATAATTTGCACTATTTAATCCATTAGCCTGATTAATTAAGTCTTCTAATAAACTCTTATCTGGAATTAATCTTAACTTTAAGAACGCTGTGACTAATTCATTGTATACATTGTTTACTTCTTCTTGCATTGCGTTTTCATCTTCATATACACTAGTTGCTACTTTTAAGGCATCATTGAATGGTACCCATGTAGCTTCTGTGTATTTTGCTGCTTCTAAACCACTTACTTTATCGATGAATGCTTTTAGGGCTGTTTTATCACCTTTGAAGAATTCTAATTTTTGCATAATACTAGCAAGTCGATCAAATGCTACATCTACTTTATCTTGACTAGCACTTACATCATTATATACTTCATTAGCCTTATCTCTTGCTTGTTTGAATTCATTAACTACTACTGGTACAACATAAGCTAAATCTTTATCAGTAATTGCATTTGCTAAATCAATTGCAATCTTTAATGCTGTTTTATCGCTATCAACTACTTTTACTAAAGCATCTTTTGTAGCTTGTAATGTTTTAACTGCATTATCTACTTCTTCTTGTGTAGCATCTTGTTTATCTATGATTGCTTTTGCCTCATCCATTGCAGTTTTAAAATTATCCCAGCTAGCTTTTGTATAATCTGCTTCATTTAATTTTAAACATTCATCATATAATGTTTGTAATATTTCCTTTTCTACTTTCTTATCAAATAAAATATCTGTTTTATATTCATCTAACCACAAATCATTTTTATAATCTCTTGGTCTAATTTCTACTCTATTTTCAAAAACATTTACTTGATATCCAATTTGAGCTCTCAAATCACCATAAGATTGATATTTAAATGCCGGAACATCTACAACATAACCATATTCTTCTTGATATACTTTTGCCAAATTTATTCCATTATGAACATGTCCAGTAAAAATAATTGACTGTGGATAATCTTTCAAAATTTCTTTTAATGCTTCTTCTTGTTCGCCAATTAAATCTAATGATTCATGATCAGCAGTGTTTGCAAATGTCTGATGTATTTGAATAAATATCGGTTTATCACTGTGAGCATCTTCTTTAATTACTTCCTTTAACCAATTTAATTGTTCATTAGATAAATAAGCATTATCCTTTAAATCTTTTTCCGTATTTAAAGTAATAAAATGATAATTATTAATCCATGTATCAAAATATAATTGATCAGTTGTTCCATCCATATAAGGCGTATTATATTTCAAATAACGTTCTTTAAATGGAGAAGTTCCATATTTACATGTTGGAATATTAGCTCCTGGTTCATTTCGATTATCACCAGAACATAACCAACGAACATCATGATTTCCTAACGCAATTATACTTTTAGTAAAATTATATTTTTCAATAATATTATAAAATGATTTATATTGAGCTTCAGAACCACTATCAGTAATATCTCCTGGGAACATGATGGCTGAACTTGTAGGATCAAGAACTGAAATATCTTCTAAAGTATCAATTAAATTTTGTCTTGATTTATTAGTATCATCGCTTCCATCAACATGAACATCTGCAAGAACCTGAAAACTCACAATTGGTGTTTCTGTAATTTGAAAACGATCAAATGCAAGGGTTAATTTTTTAATCAACTTACGCATTGTTGCACTATCAGCACTATCTTTTGCTTCGTTTACTTCATTAATTACTTTTTCAAATTCATTTATTTTTTCTTGTTCGTAACCAGATTCTTTAGCGTCATTTAAAATTTGAGTATATTCAGCTAGTTTCATCTTTAAACGATATGGTAAATAATAATTATCAATTTCTGTTTCTGTAAACAATCTCTTCATTACTCGAACTTCATCAAGATAAGCATCGTTAATTCCCTGTGTTTTATTACCATCTGCACCAATTACAAAATCAGTTGCATCAATTGTTTTACCATATGTATCTTTAATACTAACTGTTTTTTCTAAATTACCATCAATATATGCACTAATTTGATTATCGCGATCAAAATTAACTACAATATAATGCCAATTATCATCATTAGCACTTAAACCATAAATATCATCCCGACTACAATCTTCTCCAGTATAATTAACACGGATACTATCACCAAAATTACCAATATTCACTCCAATATTGCCACCAGTTGACCAATCTTTATTTGAGATAATTGCTGCTTCTTTTCCACCACCATCAACTGTTTTATACCAAAATGAGATTGCAAAATCTTCTGTTTTAAATTTTAAATCATCTGGTTGTCCAAAATTAATATATTGTTTTGCAGTTTGCATAGTACTACCATTTTCATTTTGAATATGAATTGCTTTACCAATAACTCCATTTTCATAACTTAGATCACCAACACCAGCTCCGTGATTTTCACGACCTGAATCATCATTAGTATTTTCATTGTCAAAACTTAAATATAAAACTTGACCAGCAACAACGCCTTCAACACCTTCTTTAGCATCATTAACTTTATCATTAATATCATTTACTAAAATAGTTATATTACTATAATCATCATTTTCAATTGCAACTTTAGCTCTATTAATTACCTCTTTAAGAGCTGCTAATTTTGCCTGATTATATTTAATATTTTCACTTGCTTCTTGATAAAATTTATCAGCTTCATTTACTATATATTGTAAATATGTTCTATCATATTGTGAATTAATTTCACTAATATCCATTAAACGATTATACACATCCAACTCATCAAGATAAGCATCATTTAAACCATTTTTAAAATATCCATCAGCACCAACAACAAAATTTGAAACATCAATATCCTTATTAATTGCATTTGATATATCTGTTTTACCAGATGCCTTACCATCTAAATAAGTTTCAATATAACCATCTCGATCAAAATTAACTACCACATAATGCCAGATTCCATCAATTGGTGCAAAGTTATAAACATCATATCGGCTACTACTTTCTGGGGTAAAGTTAACTCTTAACCCTGTATCAAAATCTCCAATATTTAACCCTTTATTAGCACCACTATTAAAATCTTTATTTGATATTAATGCACCCCCAGCACTGACACCATTATCACTCTTATACCAAAAAGAAATGGCAAAATCCTGATTTATGAATTTAACATCTTTTCCAAAATCAATATATTGTTCAGCTGTAGCACTAGTACTTCCATTACTATTAGTAATATGTACCGCTTTTCCCTTTACACCATCTACAAACTCAACATCCCCTTGAATTTTTCCATGATTTTCATTTCCTGATAAATCTTGAACATTTTCATCAAAGTTTACTTGTAATAACAAAGCTTCATCCATAGCATAACTATGCACATTAGCAGATGCAAAAATCATTATCACTACAAGCAATAAGAGACTAAATTTTTGTAACTTTTTATTCATAAACTTTCCCCTTTCCTAAAATATTCTCTTACATATTTTCTTTAACAAAAATATATTCTATATTATATCAAATTAAGCGCTTACATCGGTGTATATTTTATTTAAAAATTTGTAATTTTTATAATATAACTATCCCATAAAACATAAATTATACTAAACATAACTTATAAAAAATTCATATTTATAAAAAAAAGAAGCCCGTAGGCTTCTTCCTTGATGGATGTAATTTATGGGAGAGGGAAACATCCATCATTATGGGTTGTAAAACATATATGAGGGGATTAATATATTTTACAAATTATTATGGTTGTCTTTCGACATTATTATCCTATCATTGGTGTATGAATTAAATATGAACTATTTAAAAAATATCTAGTTTAATAATTCTTTTTTATTTGAACTATTAGTTAACTGAATTTCAATATCCTCATCTTTAAATTCTTCAAATATGTCATTTAATGATAAATCATCCATTTCATCATTCACCCCAAAAGCATCAGCTACTGCCATACTTATTTCTAAATCGATATTTCCTTCATTAATTTTAATCCCATTATTCTTTAAAAAATCATAAATCATAAAATATATATTTAAATTATTTACTGTTACTTCTTTAGCCACTCCATTATGATTAAAAAATTCAATCATAACATCTATTAATGTTTCCATCATTAAATTTTTATCAGGTAAAAATATCTCTCTAATAATATAATCATTTTCCGAAGCAATAACAGCATATATTTGCAATTCGCCTGTCGAATATGTTTCCAACGATGGTAAAGCAACAATATCCAAACAAGTTCGTTCATCTAATATTACTGATGAAATTATCTTCTCATTTCCACGATACCCATTATCAAAATCATTTATATTAACTTCAGGTTCATATACATATATATTACTACTAATAAACTTAAAATCTTTAATATTAATTTCAATTATCTCATCTTCTTCACTAATATTACTATCACTTTTCAAAGTAACTTCTAAATCTTTTAACCAGTTTAATATATCTTCACTCACTTCCATTTCAATTAAACTAGGCATATATCCTGGCTCATTATAAAAAGCCATTATTTTTCCTTCATTATCTAAGGTATCTGCAGATTCTATTTTTTCATTATTTAAAATAAATGTATAAAAATGTCCAAAAACTCGATTAATCTCTCCAGCAGATAAATTCCAAAATCCCTCTAACATTTCACTATAATCATCAAACATTTCAATAACATAGCCTTCTATTGTTTTAATAATTACCCAATAAATTATTGCATTCGAATTAACCTTATACTTCAAACAACCTTCAAAATTCTTACAATTCAATAACTTCCCTATTTTACTTATTACCTCAATATAATCATATTTAATTTCATTATTATTAATTACATCTTCAATTTGATATCGATACAATTTACTATTAACAAAATCCAAATCAAATACTTCAAGATTATTTTCATCACATAATTTTTCAAACTCTTTGACACCACTATAATCATCACATAAATTATCTCCCACATAATCAATTACTTCTGGAATAATATCAAAATCATCTAACTGTATAACACTAATTTCAAAATTCCAACAATAATCAAATCCATAACGATATCCAAAAATCATTTTATCAACTAATTTAGATTCTAAGATTTCATTATTATTACTCAAATCTAAATCAAACATATATTCAAAAACACTTTCAAACCCAAATATTTCTTGAATAATAGAATGCAAATCACAAAATGTCAATTTACCAGGTAACTTTAATACTCGATAAATTGGCTTAGTACTATCTACCAATCTTATTGTTAATCTATATCCACCCATAAAATTCTCCTTTATATTAATCACACTCTAAGCATTCTTTTTCTTTATAAAATAACATTACAAAAACAACTGCAATTACACCCGCAATAAGCTTACTTAATATAAATATCAAAACCCCCTGATTATCAACAACACTAGAAATAAAACCTAATTGTCCGCCAAAAACATATGCTCCAGCAACGCTAAAAGCAGCATTCATCATTTTTCCTTTACGGTCCATTTGACCAAATAAAGGAACCATTGCAATACTTGTTCCTAAACTCAATAAAAGTCCCATTACACTAGTACTATTAATTCCTAATTTTTGTCCAATCACAAAAATAACTTTAGAAAATCGTTTGATAATAAAATCACTTAAAATCACAGAACCACATACTACAATACACATTCTTAAAACAATTAACATTGCTTCACCAATTAGTTTTTCGCTAGTAAAAGGAAGGTTATTAAAAAATAATTGTAATACCACCATTCCAAATAAAACAATACTTAATATTCTAATAATATAACCAAATAAAGTTAATACAAAAATTGTTTTTTCATAAGAAAAATATAATCCTATTACTAATATCAAACACAAAACTAAAATCGGTAATAAATTAATCAATAAATGTGGAACTTTTAAATATAATGCAACCACAATTAAAACAAGTGGCAAACTTAATATGCCATATACAAGCCCATTAATAAAAGGATGTAGATCTTCTTTTTTTAAAGATGCTAAAAAGATAGGTAATTGAAAACTAATTGTTTGTCCTAATGTTGATGTTAAAATTACTCCTGAAAATATTAAAAACGCTTCATTATGTAATCCTGACACAATCGAAAAACCACCCATATCCGGTGCTAAGATACTTCCAATAATAATACTAGGATCAAGTAATGAATTTTTACTAATGTTTGTAATTACATCAACATTATTTTGAATTAATGTAATTGCAATACAGTAAAAACCTATCATACTCATAGCAATACTTCCCATTGAATTAATTCCCTTATCAAATGATTCTACTAACCCCAACCGATTATTTAATATCTTATCCAATAATCCAATTAAACATATAAACAACATAATTAAAATAAAAAAATTCATAGTTTCCCTCAACTTTCAATATTCTGATAGTATTTTATCATTCTTAAAGATAAGAAAAAAGCCCTCATGGGCTTTTATTTAAAATATTCAGTTATACTATCTTGATCATCAAAATAATTAATTTTCATCGCATCTTTAGTTCTTTTTAAAGTATTATTAGCTTTTTCATTAGCTTTTTTACAACCTTCTTCTAATACATTCATAACATAAGATATATCTTGTTGTAATTCACTACGTTTAATTCTAATTGGATTTAATGTTTCTTCTAAAACATTAAATAAGAATTTTTTAATCTTAACATCACCTAACCCACCTCGACGATAATGAGCTTTCAATTCATCAAGATTTTTATAATCAGGTAAATATTTTTCAAAATATTCATCTTTACAAAAACAATCTAAATATGTAAATACTGTATTTCCCTCAACAGTTCCTGGATCTGAAACTTTTAAATGATTAGGATCAGTATACATACTCATAACTTTCTTTTTAACTTCCTCACTAGAATCAGATAAATAAATACAGTTACCAATTGATTTAGACATTTTAGCTTTACCATCAATTCCTGGTAACCTTTGACAAACTTCATTTTCTGAAAGCATGATTTGCGGTTCAACCAAAACATCACCATAAATACGATTAAAACTATGAACGATTTCCTTAGTTTGTTCAATCAAAGGCATTTGATCTTCACCTACGGGTACACAAGTTGCATCAAAAGCAGTAATATCAGCTGCTTGAGATACAGGATAATTCAAAAATCCAACTGGTATACTAGTTTCAAATCCACGTTGTTTAATTTCTTCTTTAATAGTTGGATTTCTTTGTAATCTAGAAACAGTTACTAAGTTCATATAATATGCTGTAAATTCAAATAACGCTGGAACTTGTGATTGAATAAACATTGTTGATTTTTCAGGATTTAATCCTACTGACATATAGTCCAAAGCTACTTCTAAAATATTACGACGTACTTTTTCTGGATTATCTGCATTATCAGTTAATGCTTGTGAATCAGCAATCATTACATAAATTTCATCAAATTTTCCTGAATTTTGTAACTCAACTCTTCTTCTAAGAGAACCTACATAATGTCCTAAATGTAATCTACCTGTAGGACGGTCACCTGTTAAAATAATATTTTTCATTTCTAAAACTCCTTTAAAATAAAAAGGTTTTTATCCTCAAGGATAAAAACCACTATGCCACCTTGTAAGACACTATCATGTCTGTTTTTCTTAACGCGAAAAGCACGGCGCTACTACTTCCAATGGGTTCATTTTGCTTCTAGCCAGGTCCATTCATTAACCGTTCTATCTTGATTTTCACCAGCCATCAAGTCTCTTAAATTAAAACACTGTTAACTACTATTCCTAGATAATCGAATTTACTTTCCTTTTTATGATAAATCTTAATAACTTTGAAGTCAATACTATTTTTAATAATCCAATTACTTTATTTCAAATAATTATCCAATAATTGTTTTGTACAATTAACAACATAACCACTACCACCTCTATTTTTTACATCTTCTACCATTGATGTAATAACAATTGGGTTATCATTATTAACAGTCATAACTGTAAACCATCCAATTTCTGTTCCAGTAATATCATCTTGTGATGCTTTAATCTCCCCGGTTCCGGTTTTACCAGCTAATTCATATTTACTGTTATTTATTGCATATGCAGTTCCATTAGGATCACTAATAACCCCTTTTAAATCTTCACATATTTCTTTTGCTGTAGCTTCACTAAAGGCCTTTTCAATCCATATTTTTGAATCTGTATCTTTTATAATATGCGGTATCATGATATCTCCATTATTTACAAAAGCACTATAAATAGATGCCATTTGAACTGGATTCATTAGCATTTGACCTTGTCCATAACCGCTATCTGCAATTTGGATTTCATCATTAAATTTATCTCTTGTATATTGTGATTTATTTAAAGATAATTCAAATGGAATTTTTTCACCAATTTTTAACTTTTTATAACCACTTACTAAATTATCTTTTCCAATTTCTAATGCGGCTTTTGCAAAATATACATTATCTGAGTAAATCAATGCATTTTTTAAATTATTAGGTTCAGGAGCATGTAAAGTTGTTACATAATAACTTCCCCAACTTGAAGCTTTTTGCCATTTCATCTCAGCACCAAAATCCTTATCTTTATCTAATGAATTAGTATCTAAACCAATTGCACCAGTAATTGGTTTCATAGAAGAACCAGGAACAAATGTTGCTTTAAACCGATTATTCAACGGCTTCATTTCATGATTATTTAATTCATCCCATTTTTCTACAGACATTCCTAAAATAAAATCATTACTATTAAATGATGGGGTACTTACTAATGCAAGAATCTCTCCTGTGCTAGGATTCATCGCTACAGAAGCACTTTTATCTTGTTGATAAGCATTATATAACTCATTTTGTAAATTTATATCAATCGTCAAATTAATATCTTTTCCATCTTTTTTTTCTTGATTTGCAATAGTAGAGATTTCATCACCATCACTATTTGCAATATATATTTCTATACCGTCTGTTCCTTTTAATTCTTTTTCATATGCAGCTTCAATCCCACTACGACCAATATAAGATGTTTCACTATACCCTTCACCTTTATGTTGTTTTAAATCATCGGCATTTACTTTTTGCATATATCCTGTTAAATGTGCTGTAACTTCACCATACGGATATGTTCTTACAATCGTTGTTGATAATTTAACTCCAGGTATTGTTAATAAATTATTCTTCAATGTTTCATCATTTTTAGCAATTACTTTCAAAGGAACAAATGAATCATCCTTAATCCATGATGCACTCATTATTTTTTGAATATTTTCTTTTGTTAGTCCTAATAATTGTCCTATTTTTTCATAATCATTTTCACCACTTAATTTACCTGGTACTAATCCAACTGAATATGCTTCACCTTCACCAGCTAACATATTTCCATTTCTATCATTTATACTTCCTCTAGCAGCTTCATCTTGACGTACTCTTATTTTATAATCTTTTTTTAAAGCAGGGTAAATAAAGCTATCATCCCAAGATATTTTTCCATCATTTATTACTGTTTCATTATCAAATTTTACTTTTCCTGCAAGAGTATCCATATTTACATGATATTTTAATTTTCCATCTTCATTATCTATAATTTCTATTTTAATATTTTTTGCTTCAATACCTTCATAAATATTTTTATTTCTTTCTATAAATTCATCCTGACTATAATTTTTTCTAGATTCATCATCAAGCATTGCATAAAGTTGTTTATATTTACCATTTTCAACTTTTACATAATAATCCTCTAATACCTCTTTAGAATCATCACCTGATAATACCATAAATGTAATTACTACCCCACATACAACTGCAATTATACCCACAATAATCAAAATAATCTTCTTTTGATTATTTTTTTTATAATAAACATCATACATATTAATTTCCTCCTAACAACTTAAGTATATCATTTTTCTTTCAATATAAATATCAACTAAAATATTTTACTTAATCACTAGGCATTTTCCTCCCCAGACTCCTAATATACAAAATAGCACAGTCAATAATAGATATATAAACGCTATTAGCACCTTCCCATCACTAATTAAATCAGTTACTTCCAAAGAAAAAGTTGAAAATGTAGTAAATCCTCCACATATCCCTACTTTTAAAAATAATATGATTCTATTATCTAAAGTATATTTACTTCCTAAAGCAACAACCAAACCGATTATTATTGCCCCGATAACATTAATAATCATTGTATTTAAAAAAGTTACTTTAAACAGTATCAAGCCCATTAAATAACGACAAGTTGCTCCAATAAATCCACCTAGCCCGACTATTAAACATTCTATCATTTAAAATATTCCCCATATTACAAAAGGACTGTAAACACAGTCCTAATCTTCATTTCCATCCCAACAATACGTGCATAATTTACATTTATCTAAACCAATTGCTTGCACCATATCATCTAAACGATGATATCTAAGCGATGTAAAATTAGAACGTCTTCTAATTTCTTCACACATTGTTTTGTATCTTTCACTATCAGGATCAGCATATTCTTTTAACACTTCTTCACAAACATTATCACCTTCTAATTTTTGAATTACACGACGAGTAATCAAATCCAATTCTGAACTAGAACGTGAAAAATTCAAATATTTACAACCAAACATAATTGGTGGACATGCTGGACGTACATGTACTTCTTTTGCTCCACTGTCATATAAAAATTGTGTTGTTTCTCCCAATTGTGTACCACGAACAATTGAATCATCAATCAATAATAACTTTTTGTCTTTGATTAACTCCTTTACAGGAATTAATTTCATTTTGGCAATCATATTACGTTGTTTTTGACTCGTAGGCATAAATGAACGAGGCCATGTTGGCGTATATTTAATAAACGGTCTAGCAAATGGTATATTAGATGCATTAGCATACCCCACTGCATGAGCTATCCCTGAATCTGGAACCCCAGCAACACAATCAGGATGAACATCATCTCGCCCTGCTAATAAACTACCACAACGATTACGCATGCATTCAACATTTACTCCTTCATATGTTGAAGTTGGATATCCATAATAAACCCACAAAAATGAACAAATTTTCATTTCATTTCCAGGCTCTTGTTTAACCTCAATCTTATTAGGTTGCATAAAAACAATTTCTCCAGGCCCTAAATCTCGATAATGATGATATCCTAAATTTAAAAATGCACTACTTTCAAAAGTTACACAATAACCGTTAGATTTTTCCCCAATAACTACAGGGGTTCTACCAAGCTTATCTCTTGCTGCATATATTCCTTCAGATGTTAAAATTAAAATGCTCATTGACCCCTTTATTAATTCTTGAGCATGCTTAATTCCTTCAACAATATTTTCTTTTTGACTAATTAATGCTGCTACTAATTCAGTTGGATTAATTTCACCAGAACTCATTTCTAAAAAGTGTGTTGTTCCATGCTCAAAACATTGATTCTTTAATTGTTCAAAATTATTAATTCTACCAACAGTAGTAATAGCAAATGACCCTACACTAGATTTAACTAATAAAGGCTGTGCTTCATTATCAGAAATACATCCAACACCTAAATTCCCTTCAAATTCTTCGATATCCTTTTCAAATTTAGTTCGAAAAGGCGAGTTTTGAATATTATGAATTGATCTTTGAAATCCATCAACCCCATGTACTGCCATTCCAGCGCGTCTTGTCCCTAAATGTGAATGATAATCAACTCCAAAAAACAAATCTAATACACAGCTCTCTTTTGAGGCTACACCAAAAAATCCACTCATTACTAACTCCTCCTAATTGTACACCCCTATTGTATATTATTTATTACAAATTTCATATATTTTTTTATCATTTAAATAAAAAATTTACATATAAATAAAATTATCCCTAAACCAAAGAACAAAATTTAGATTTAATACTCCTATCAACTCTACACCTATATCAAAATCATCTACTCTTAAAATAATCTCTTAATCTATGACATTACTATCAACAATTAGGAGTTCATTACATCTGACAGTAACTTTTTCTCTATAGCCAACAAAAAACAGTAACATTGATATGATTCCACCTCCATAGACAACACACTTTTGTTTTTTTATGTGTCTACTTTAGTGGAATCATATCATCACATGACGCTACTGTTTTTTGTTTGTTATACTATTTTTCTTTTTTCTTTTTTAGATATGCAATAACACCCAATGATGAAATTAATCCAAGTGTTCCTAACATATTAACATCATCACCTGTTTTTACACTTGCAGTTGTATCACCATTACTTACTGGTGCTTTTACTGTGTTATCTACAGTCACTGTTTGTAAACCACTAATTGCTTTTTCTAATACATCTTTTGCATTATCTACTTCTTTTTGTGTTGCATTTGGATTATCAAATACTACTTTAGCTTCATTTAAAGCTTTTGTTAATCCATTAAATGTTGCTTTGGTATAATTTGCACTTTCTAATCCTTCTGCTTGATTGATTAAATCTCCTAATAAATCTTTATTTGGAATTAATCTTAAGTTTAAGAAGGCTGTAACT
>JAGZCC010000064.1 GCA_018369555.1 Thomasclavelia spiroformis | reverse complement strand
TGCCAGTATTAAAATTTTTGACTTCACATCGTGTTCCTTGCCTCTGAAAACATTGATTTTACTGGACTATCTCATGTTTTCTTATTAGGAGGCGGGGAATACTAATCTATTGATTTTGTCTTTTTAATATTGTTTATATTATGTTATTTATTCTTCCATAATAAACATTTTATATATTGCTCTAATTGCATTATTAAAATGAATATTTTTAACACCAACAATGATATTTAATTCTGAAGAACCTTGATCAATCATTTTTATATTAATATTTTCACGTGCTAAAGCTGTAAATATTTTAGCAGCAGTACCACGACCATCTTTCATTCCACGACCAACAATCGCAATTAAAGCTAAATCAGATTCTAATTCAATTGAATCTGGTTGAACTGCACGGTGGATACCAGATAAAATTTCTTGTTCTTTTTTTATAAACGATTGTGTTTCAACAATGATTGTCATTGTATCAATTCCTGAAGGAGTATGTTCGTAAGAAATATTGTTATTTTCTAAAACTTGTAAGACTTTACGACCAAAACCAATTTCACTATTCATCATATCTTTTTCAATCATAATTGTTGCAAAACCTTTTTTACCAGCAATTCCGGTAATTACATGATCTGGTTTGTGACAAGTTGTTTCAACAATTAATGTTCCTGGATCTTCAGGATTGTTAGTATTTTTAATTTGAATAGGAATACCTTCATTACGTACAGGAAAGATTGAATTTTCATGAAGAACACTAGCTCCCATATATGATAATTCTCTTAATTCTTTGTATGTTATAGTTCTAATGGTTGCAGGATTTCTAACAATTCTTGGATCAGCAATTAAAAATCCAGAAACATCAGTCCAGTTTTCATATAAATCAACGTGCCCATTTCGTGCAACGATTGATCCTGTTACATCACTACCACCACGTGAAAATGTTTTTATTTTTTTACTGCCGTCATTCAAAGATCCATAAAATCCAGGAATTACTGCATTTTTTACTTTACTTAAACGCATGGATAAGATAGGATCAGTTTTTTCTTCATCATAATTACCATTTTCATCAATGAAAATTACTTCACTAGCATCAATGAATTCAAAACCTAAATAATTGGCTAAAACAATACCGTTTAAATATTCCCCACGACTTGCGGCGTAGTCGATTCCCGCTTTGTCTAAAAATGCCTTTTTTATTATTTTAAATTCATTTTCTAAAGATAAATCTAAATTTAATTCATCGATAATACTTTGAAAGCGATGTTTAATTTGTTCAAATATTGTTTCAAAAGATTTATTATCTTTGGCATTATATGCTTGGTATAATAAATCTGTTACCTTAATATCTTCGCTGAAACGTTTACCAGGTGCAGAAGGCACAACGAAGCGTCTAGATTCATCGCTTTTTATAATTTTTGCTACTTTTTTAAATTGAGTTGCATCAGCTAAAGATGAACCCCCAAACTTAACTATTTTTTTCATGTTTTCCCCCTTAAAATCTCTTTAATAAAAAATAACATTTTTTTTTTATTTCATCAAGATAATTATATAAAAAGATATTTTTTAAAACCTCTAGTGTAATTAATTTAGTGTTTTGCTTGAAAAATATTAAATACTTTTGATATAAATAGGTCGTAGGAGAAAAATGGATTAATTGTTATAATTGTGTGAGATTTGTTTTAAAGCTAGATGGATTAGTTGTTATTATTATTTTTGAAATGAAGTTTAAAAATATTAGGGGAATTATTTGTTAATAATAAACTGATGTCTATTTTCTTAATTATTTTTCTAACGATAAATATGCATTAACATTAAATGGGTAGTAATGATAGGAATTAAATTGGAGATATTAGAAACTAGGGCTGATATAACAGGGATTTTAATGTAACTAGGGGCACTTTGTGTTTTTAAAGGTTGAATTAAGTGATAGTATTTTAAATATTATTTCAAGTGTTATTCTAGTAGGTAATCTTGCAGTTATTGGGGCTTTAAAAAGAATGGCTAATTATTATATGATTTTATTAGCTTTGATGATATTAATTATGATTGGTATTTATATCAAGGTTAGTTTTAGGTTTTTAGGAGGTAATGATGAAAATATTAGTAACTGGATTTGATCCTTTTGGTGGTGAAAAAATTAATCCAGCAATTGAATCGGTAAAAAAACTTCCTGATGAAATTGCCGGAGCAAAAATAATTAAATTAGAGATTCCTACTGTTTGTCATCAATCATTAAAGGTAATTGATAAGGCGATTGTAACATACGATCCTGATGTGATTTTATCAATTGGTCAAGCCGGTGGACGTAGTGAAATTAGTATTGAAAGAATAGGGATAAATATTGATGATTGTACAATTCCTGATAATGCGGGAAATCAAATTATTGATGAACCTGTGTTTAAAGATGGACCGGCAGCATATTTTGTTAATCTGCCAATTAAAGCAATGGTTGCTAAAATAAAGGAACATCAAATTCCAGCAGCAGTATCAAATACAGCTGGTACATTTGTATGCAATCATGTTACATATGGTGTAAGACATTTAATAGAAACAAAATATCAAGGTAAAAGAAGCGGCTTTATTCATATTCCCTTTTTACCACAACAGGTAGTTGATAAAAAAAATATGCCATCAATGTCTTTAGATACAATTGTTGAAGCTTTGGTTTTAGCTATTGAGGCAATTGTTGAAACAAAAAATGATATTAAGGTTACTGGAGGTGCGATTTATTAATGGCAAGAATTTTTGTATATGGGACATTACGTAAAGGAATGTACAATTATGATCAATATTTAAAGGATAAACAAAGTTTTAGAAAATATGGTTATATTAAAGGAAAATTAATGAGTCTTAAGGGACAAAAATATCCAGCTTTTTTACTTGAAGGCGATGATATGGTTTTAGGTGAGATTCATGAAGTTGATGATGAGTTTATTAAGGTATTAGATGTATTGGAAAGTTATTTTGGTGAAAATAATCCTAATAATGAATACAATAAAATTGTTTGCGATATTTATGATGAAAATGAAATGATAATTGAACAAATTCCGGTTTATGTTTATAATGATAAAAATGAGGATAATGCTAAGTTGTTGGATAAAGAAATTGGAAATGATTTCGTTAAGTATTTTTTTAAAAAGAGCTAGTAATCGCTCTTTTTTGATTATATACTAATATATTAGGAGGAAATATATGGAAGATTATGTAATTGAATTTGCTAAAAAAATATTAGCTATTGATAGTCCTACAGGATATTGTAAAGATGTAATTGAATTTGTTAATGAAGAGGTAAAGAAATTGGGTTATCAAACTTCAATGAATAATAAAGGAAATTTATTTATTCATGTAAAAGGGAAGAGTGACAAAACAATTGGATTATGTGCTCATGTTGATACTCTTGGTTTAATGGTAAGAAGTATCAAGGAAAATGGTGACTTAGCTTTTACTAATATAGGAGGGCCAATTATTCCTACTCTAGATGGGGAATATTGTCGTGTTATTACTCGTGATAAAAAAGTGTATACGGGAACAATTTTAAGCGATTATCCAGCAGCACATGTATATGAAAAATCAAAAACAGCAATTCGTAAGTGTGAAAATATGCATATTCGTTTAGATGAAATTGTTAAAAGTAAAGAAGATGTAAAAGCTTTAGGAATTGAAAATGGTGATTTTATTGCAATTGATCCTAAAACTGTATATACAGATAGTGGTTTTTTAAAATCAAGATTTTTAGATGATAAGCTAAGTGTTGCTTGTTTAATGACAGTTTTAAAAGAATTAAAAGAAAAGAATATTGTGCCAACTAATAATGTCATTATGATAATTTCAACTTATGAAGAAGTTGGTCATGGAAGTTCAAGTATACCTGAAAATATTAGTGAATTGGTTGCGGTTGATATGGGATGTATTGGTGAAGATTTAGCATGTAGTGAATATGATGTGAGCATTTGTGCTAAGGATTCAAGTGGACCATATGATTATGAAATTGTTTCTAAGTTTATTGAACTTGCTAAAAGTAATAATTTAAATTATGCTATTGATATTTATCCTTTTTATGGAAGTGATGTAAGTGCTGCTTTAAGAGGTGGTAATGATATTAAAGGAGGATTGATTGGACCAGGAGTTCATGCTTCACATGGTATGGAGCGCAGTCATAAAATGGCTATTGATAATACAATTAAACTTATTTTAGCTTATTTACAAGATTAAAGTAGGGGGGTAACACATTATTTTAATGTGTTGCAGTCTCTTTTTTTTATGATGAGAATTTTGAAAGATATGATAATATTATATAAGTAATGAAGTGCGTTTATTAAAAATTACAAAAGTGTTTTAAAAAATACAAATAGAATAGCTTGATAAAGTCATATTCATCAAGTATCATAATAATAGAAAGGGTTTACACTAGATGAAAAGGAGATGATAAAAACAATAATAGATAAAATTTTTAACCATTAAAATAATCAAATATGTACGCTAAAAAACGTCATTAAATATGGAGGGAAATATGAAAAAGAAAATAAGTGTTCTTTTCTTAACATTAATGATGGTTGTTGGGTTATTGCCACTTTCATCAATTAATGTTAGTGCACAGGAATCAGAACTAATTATTAATGACTCTGAAGTTGGTCAAGAATTACATCAATTCAATTACCAAGGAAATTGGGGAACAAGTGAAGGGTATCCAGATCGTTTCTATGGTGGAGATGAACATTGGTTTAATTTCCAACGTTATACTCAAGGGGATCCCTTACCAAGTTATGAAATTAAATTCAAAGGAACTGGTATTGAATTATATGGTGAAAAACAACCTCAATTAGGTATTTACAATATCTATTTGGATAATGAAAAAATTGATACAGTTGATGCTTATAGTGCACAAAGAGTAGCAAGTGGAAAAATTTATTCAAAAACAGGTATTGAGTATGGAGAGCATACTTTAAAAGTAGAATTATCTAACACTAAAAATTCTTCATCATCAGCATGTGATGGAGAAGTAGATTATGCTAAGGTATTAGGAGTACAAGAAGAACAAACTGATAATTTTGTTTCTAAAATCGAAGATAGTGATGTAACAAGTGCTGATGATTTATTTAAATTTAAATATACAGGAGCTTGGACGGCAGGAACAGGAAGCAGTGGTTTTTCAAATGGAGATGAACATTATGCACATGCTGGTGATTATTTTGAAATCACATTTATTGGTACTAAAGTAGAAATTTATGCTACATTAGACAGGGGTCACGGTGTTTATGATGTGTTTATTGATGGTAAAGCAGCAGGAACAGCCGATGGAACTACAACAGGTGGACGTGTTAATCAACAATTAATTTATGGATCTGAAGAATTATCAGATGGACAACATACAATTAAAGTTATGTTACCAGAAGGTGCTAGTGGAGCAATTCAAGTAGACTTTGCAAAGGTTTATCATGGACCAATTGCACCTACAGGAATTTCATTAAGTGAAACAGCTATTCGTTTAGAAAGTGGAATGACTAAACAAATTACAGCTAAAGTATTACCAGGTATTGCAACTAATAAAGATATTGTTTGGCAAAGTGAAGATGAAAATGTTGCCACTGTAGATGAAAATGGACTTATTAGGACTGTTGGTAATAAAGAAGCTGAAACAACTATAACTGCTACAGTTAAAGGTACTGATGTGAGTGCAGCTGTAGCTGTAAAAGTAGTGCCAGCTGTAGAATATTTATCTGCTACAGTAGGTAATGTAAATGCTTTAAATACTCAAGAAGATTATAATGATTTAATTGCTGCTTATGAAGATAGCTGGAAAGATGTGGCTTGGAAAGGTGATGTCTTAAATTCTAAGATTGTTACTTGTACAAGAAAAGCAGTACATAATGCTAAAATCACTGCTAGTGATTTTGTAAATGGAAGTGCTGTTATTTCATCTGACAATGTTGAAATCAAATGGTTAAAAGAAATTAACGCTAATATTGGTCGTGGAAATTCTTCTGCACCAGTTAAACCATTCCCAGATGTAATTTATAAAGGCGGAAGTTTAGATATTGAAGCTAATAAAGTACAGCAAGCTTGGATTAATATTAATGTACCAAAAGATGTACAACCGGGAGTATATAAGGGAACAGTAACTGTAACTGCAGATGAACTTGAAACACCTTATGTATTCAATTATGAATTTGAAGTATTGAATTTAGTACAACCTGAAACAAGTGAAGTGGGTACAGAAATTCAAGTATGGCAACATCCATTCTCAGTTGCAAATCATTATTTAGGATTAGGTTCTAAACCATCTGGAGGAATCTCAAATGAATTAGCAAATGATTTCTATTTTACAGAAAAACATTTTAATTTAATGAGAGCTTCAATGGAAGAATATCGTGATTTAGGTGGAAGAGACGTTGTAGCAAATATTGTTGAAGAAGCATGGAATCATCAATCATATTACAATGATCCATCAATGGTAAAATGGACAAAGAAAGCTGATGGAACATTTGAATTTGATTATACATGGTATGATGCATGGATCAATTTCCAAGTTGAATGTGGCGTATTGGATCCAGAAAATGGTATTGGACAAATTAAATGTTATAGTATTGTACCATGGAACAACCAAATAGCATATTATGATGAAGCAACTGGCCAAACAGTAAAAAAATCATATAGACCAGGAAGCGCAGACTGGAAAGAAATTTGGGGAATCTTCTTAACAGATTTCATGGAACATTCAAAAGCCAAAGGATGGTTTGAAATCACTTATATTTCAATGGATGAAAGAGGATTAGACCAATTAGAACCTGCAGTAGAAATGATTGAATCAATCACAGATGTAGAAGGAAATCATTTCAAGATTTCATCAGCATTAAACTATGCAGCACCAGAATATTATGACTTTACAGATAGAATTAATGATATTTCAATTAATCAAGGAAATGCTGCTAACGTAAAACAAATGCAAGCATTGTCACAACATCGTCAAGAAAGAGGATTAACAACAACAATTTATACTTGTACAGGAGATTATCCAAGTAGCTATACAATTAGTGATCCTGCAGATAATTATTGGACAATGTGGTATTCAATGACTACTCAAACAGATGGATTCATGAGATGGGCATGGGATAACTATGTATATAATATGCATGAAAATATCAGTTATCGTTATTGGGAACCAGGAGATGGATGGTTCATCTATCCAATTGAAAAAGAAGAATTAGATGAAAACTTTAATGCATCATTCTACAGTACACCAAGATATGAAATGCTTAAAAAAGGAATTAGAGATGTTAATAAAGCAAAATATCTAATGGAACAATCAGAAGAATTAAAAGAAAAAGTTAATGAATTAACTGGTTCAATAAAAACACCAAACGGAAAAGGTTCATATGGAAGTAAAGTACCAGCAAGTGAAGCTGATCGTCAATTGGTGTATACAGAAGTAAATAGAATGAAAGAAGGAATTATTGATCTTTCAAGAGAATTATTAAATACAACTCCAGAAACAGTGAATAAAACTGCATTAGAAGCTGCAGTAACAACAGCTAAAGCTCTTAAAGAACAAGGAGCATTGGATAATGTAGTTCCTGTAGTAGTAGCAGAATTTAACGTTGCACTTGCAGAAGCGCAAACAATTTTAGCTGATCCAAATGTTGATCAAGCAACTGTTGATGCATCATTCTTCCGTTTAGCAAAAGCTATTCAAATGGTTGACTTTGTAAAAGGTGATAAAACAGAGTTAGCAAAATTAATTGAAGAATATAGTAAACTTAAAGAAGAAAATTATACTACAGATTCATGGAAAGTATTTAAAGATGCATTAGATGCAGCAATCGTTGTTAATGAAGATGAAAATGCATTAGAATATGAAGTACAAGAAGCTTTAAATAACTTAAAAGATGGATATGCACAATTGGTTGTAGTAGCAGATAAAACTGCATTACAGGCCATGGTAGATAAAGTTAATGGATTAGATAGTAAATTATATACAGAAGCATCATGGGCAAAACTTGCTAATCCAATGAAAACTGCTCAAGCAGTATTAGATAATCCAAATGCAACACAAGCAGAAGTAAATGCTGCTTATGAAGCATTGGTAAGAGCATATCTAGAATTGAGATTAATTCCTGATAAGAGTTTATTAGAAGATTTAATCAATAAAGCTAATGGATTAAATGTTGCAAATTATACAAAGGCATCATATGGTGTATTAAAAGATGCATTAGAAGATGCTAAGGCAGTATTTAATGATCCAAATGCAACACAGACTGAAGTAGATAATGCAAAAGATGTTTTAGCAAAAGCAATGGCAAACTTACAAACAGTAAAAGCACCAGTAAATAATGGTGATACAACAGTAAGTGTAAAAACAGGTGATGAAAGCTTAGTTGGAATGTTTGCAGGAATTGCTTTATTAAGTGTTGCTGGATATGCATTATTAAGAAGAAAAGAAGATTAATATGATATAAAAGAAGCTGTAATAACATGAGTTGTGAAAACAGCTTCTTTTAAGTGTGTCATGCATGGCATATAGCTAAAGACAAGGTATCCATCGTAAGGTGTGAATAAGTAAAAGTCGCACGCTTCGTTTTTAAGAGGGTGAAGCGCTGTTAAAGCTTTCCTATCCGACAGTGATGATGATAATTGTAATGGTTATCTAACAAAGATTATTACAAATCTATAAACTTATGAAATGCCGTGTAGGTAATCTCGCACACGGTGTTGTGAAAGGGGCAAAAGATTTTGATTCTTAGCCCCTATTTCGCTTGTTTGCAAATATTTTTATGTGATATGTAATGGTAATATTATTATAATAAAAAGTATTTAAATGTATGCGCTTACTCTGTATAATATATTATAGATACTTGTTTAATTTGAGTTGGAGGTGATAGTTATAAATATGGATTGTGATTTTTTAGAGTAGAAATTTAAAATGTAGGAGGGATAAAGGAGAAAGGTAAGAAAATTTTAGTAGCTGATTTTATGTTTTTATAATATTTATTGGACAGGTATAATATATGGTTTATAAAGGGAAGGAAATAATTATAATTAATTACTATATTTTTATTTATTGAAAAGTGTAAATGATAAAGGAAAGTTTTTATATAATTAAAATAAAAGATTATAAAAAGTTAATAATAGTTGGATGTTAAAAATAGATACTAATAATTAAAATAAGATTTATTGCTTTAAAACTTGAGCCAATAGTTTAAAGTACTGGGTTTTATGAATGATTCATTGTTTGTATTAGCAATAAAGGTTATCGTGAAAATATGAACAAGATCATAACTAACTAGTGAAAAGGGGTGTGTGAATATGAGAAAAAAACTGTTAGTTATAAGAA
Source organism: Thomasclavelia spiroformis (assembly GCA_018369555.1). Classification (GTDB taxonomy): domain Bacteria; phylum Bacillota_I; class Bacilli_A; order Erysipelotrichales; family Coprobacillaceae; genus Thomasclavelia; species Thomasclavelia spiroformis_A. Next base: position 3,519 of record JAGZCC010000064.1, on the reverse strand, counting down.
AAGTATTTGTAATTGTTTTATCTGTTTTTATGATTATGATAGGAATACCTCAGGTTAAAGCAACTTCAGATTATATGGAAATAATTGTAAATGATGCTGAGGTAGGAGATGATGTTAACCAATTTACATTTAGTAATGGCTGGGTTCATGAGGGAGGCTATCCTGATTTGTTTGAAGGTGGAGATGAGCATTGGACAACTAAAGCGGTTTTTGGTGAGAATTATCCTTCATTTTCTTTGAAGTTTTTAGGGAATAAAGTTACATTATATGGTCATCGTGTTAATGATGGTTGTATTGGAGATGTTTATATTGATGATGTAAAAGTAGATACAATTGATTTTTATCGTAATGGTAGACTTAATAAGGATGTTTTATATCAAAGTCCTGATTTGGAAAATACTTTACATACAATTAAAGTTGTATTAAATGGGGATAGAAATGAAAATGCTGGAATGAATTATGAAGCAGCAATTGATTATGCGTTGATTCAATGTAAAAATATGGATTATCCAGCTACAGGGATTCGATTAAGTGATGCTAAGTTGAGATTAGAAGAAGGCATGCAAAAATTAATTACAGCCAAAGTTCTTCCATCTTATGCAACACAAGTACCTGATATTATTTGGGAAAGTGAAGATCCATCAGTTGCCAGTGTTGATCAAACCGGATTAATCAAAGCAGTAAATAGTGGAACAACTTCGGTTGTTGCACGATTAGAGGGTACTGATATTTCTAGTAGTGTAGTAGTTTCTGTGGTACCTTGTATAAATGAAATAACGGCAATAGTTAGTGATAATAATAAACATGCTTATCCTGAACGATATTTATCTTATTTAAATGATTTGTATGATAAGGATTTATCTTCTTTGCAAACGTGGACAGGGTATGCTTGGAGAAATGATGAAGTAACTAGTCGAATAGATATTTTTTCAAAATCTAAAGGCTATAAAGATGTTAGGTTGGTGGCTAATGATTTTGTTGATGATGAAGGAAATATAATTAGTAAAGAAAATATTAAATTTACTTATATGGATAAAGTTATTGCTCATACATCTAACCAGGAAATTTTTGATGTTATTTCTCATGAAACTTCTAGAGATTTAGAAGCTAATCAAATGTATGCTGCGTGGGTTGCTATAACAGTACCTGAAGATGCTAAAGCCGGTGTTTATACATCAAAATTATCGTTAGTATCAAATGAAGAAGTTTTGTCGGAATTTACATATCAAATTGAAGTTTTAAATCTTGTAGTACCAGAATTACAATCACAAATTGAATTGTGGATGTATCCATATAGTTCAAATCGTTATTATTCTGGTTTATCATCTAGTGAGTATTTTGGAACTGATATTACTGATTTGTATTATGTTCATTTAGATGATCAATATCAGGCTGGATTAGAAAGTCAATTAGAACTTTATAGAAAAATTGGTGGGGATGCAATTACTGTTACAGTAGTAGAAGATGCATGGAATAGTCAAACACACGATCCATATCCATCTATGGTGAAGTGGACACGCAAAGCTGATGGAACATTTAGTTTTGATTATACAGATATGGATAAATGGATTGGATTATGTATGAAGCATGGTATTAATAAGCAAATTAAAGCATTTTCGTTATCATGTTGGGGTAATCGTATTACGTACTTTGATGAAAAATCAAATCAAGTGATTTTTGAAACTCCAGCTACTAACTCTGAACGTTGGAAGGAATTGTGGACAATCTTTTTACAAGATTATGTTAAGCATATGGATGAAAAAGGTTGGTTTGATATTACTTATATGTCCATGGATGAACGTCCGCTTTTAGAAGTAATACCAGTATTGGATTTAGTGGAATCGGTAAAAAATAAAGATGGGAAATCATTAAAGACTTCGGTTGCAGTTTTTAATTATGAAACAGAGCCAGTTTTTGATCGAATAGATGATTTATCATTTGCAATTTATGTTGGATCTCAAGATAAAGCAAAAGAAATTACAAAGCAAAGAAAAGAAAAAGGCCTAATGACAACAATATATACATGTGGTGGGCAAAACAGTGCAATATTGAATAATCCAGGTGAAAGTACTGCTTCTATTTATGAAAGTTATAAAGATGGAACACAAGGATTTTTACGTTGGGCATTTGACTCTTTTAATGCAGATCCACTTATTACATCTCAACATGATTTATTTGCAGCAGGAGATTTGTATTTGATATATCCTGATTTAAGAGATGCGAATTATATTGCGCAATCTACACCGAGGTTTGAAAAGCTTGTTGAAGGAGCTAGAGATATTGAAAAATTACGTTATTTAACTAATAATTATGATTGGATGATTGAAGATATTGAAGGTGTGGTTAATAAATTGGGCTATGATATTCCAGCAGCCCAGAATTTGATTAATAAATTATCTAAACAAGCGCTTTATGGACCAATTATTCCTTCGATTTCTATTAATGAAAAAGATGTAGAATTATTCGAAGATGAAACAATCCAATTAACAATTTCAACTACTCCAGATGATTTATTGGATAATGTGTTAAGAAAAACAGAAATATTGAATGATTTTGATTCAAAAATCACATATTCAGGTACTTGGAGTACTGATGAAGGATATCCAAATTTATTCTATAATGGTGATGATCATTGGTGTGCACCTAATGAAAATAATGCAGGTGATTATGGCTATGAGTTTGATTTTTATGGTGATAGTTTTGCAATTATTGGAAATTTAGAATATTTAAATGGAAAGTTTGATATATATATTGACGATAATTATACAGCAACAGTTGATGCATATTCTGATGGTAGAGTAGTATTTTCTCGATTGTATGAAAGTGATTTATTAGAATTAAAAACTCATCACGTTGTAGTTAAGGGAAATGGAACAAAAAATGCAGCTTCTACAGCATATAATATGCAGTTAGATTATATTGAAACTTATATTCATGAAAAATTAGTGTGGACAAGTAGCGATGATCAAATAGTATCGGTAGAAGATGGTTTATTAACAGCTAATAAAACCGGTGAAGCAAATATTACTGTTACAGGTGGAGAATATAGTGATACAATCAGTGTTAAGGTAAAAGCTAAAGCAAACAAAACAGCTTTAAAGATTGCACTAGATTTAGCTAATGCAATTACTGATGAAGATTTAAAAGATATAATACCAGCAGTAGCTGATGAATTCAAAGCGGCTAGAGATGAAGCTAATGCAGTATACAATGATACAAGTGCAACACAGGCAGAAGTAAATAATGCATTCGATCGACTTGCTAGTATTATGCAAAAATTAGAATTCTTCAAAGGTGATAAAACAGCTTTAAAGGCATTCATCGATAAAGTAAGTGGTTTAGAAGCTGCAAAATACACAGAAGCTACATGGACACCATTCAATGATGCCTTAAAAGTAGCAACTAGTGTATATGAAGATGTAAATGCAATGCAAGAAGAAGTAAACAATGCATACAGTGAATTAGTAACAGCATTCTTGAACTTAAGATTAATTCCAGATAAGAGCTTATTAGAAGAAT
>JAGZCC010000063.1 GCA_018369555.1 Thomasclavelia spiroformis | reverse complement strand
GCTCTTTTTTCTCTTTTTGACGTGTGTTTTTTAATTCTGTTTAGTTTTCAATGATCTCTCGCCGCCTTTTTTCCGGCTTCTCTATCTTACACTCTTTTTCCCCTTCAGTCAATATCTTTTTTCTCTTTTTTTCTTATTTCCTTCCGGCTCTTTCCTCTTCTTTCGAGTGCTTATTTAATTTATCACATTACTTCCTTTTTGTAAACCCCTTTTTTTCTTTTTTCTTCTTTTTTTATCCAATTATATATAAAGAGACAATTCTTTTGGAACTGTCTCTTTAAAAAATTATTTAATTATTTATCAAATTTATTTTTATAATCCCAAGTAGTTCTTAAAATTGCTTCCATATCATGCACCATTGGCATTCTAGGGTTAGCTGGAGTACATTGATCTTCATAAGCATTCATAGCCATTCTATGAATTGCTGCATCCCATTCTTTTTTATCAATTCCTTGAGATTCGAAGTTAGAAGCTAATCCTACTTTATGACACAATTCTTCACAAGCATCTGCAAACATTTGTACACCTTCAGCAGGAGTTTTTGGATTTAATCCAATTAATTGAGCTAATTCCATATATTTAACATCAGCTTTATAATTTTCGATTTTTGGCCAAATATTTAATTTAGTTGGAATAGTTCCATTATATTTAATAACATGTGGTAATAAAATACCATTAGTACGTCCATGAGGTACATGGAATTCCCCACCAATCTTATGAGCTAATGAGTGGTTCATACCTAAGAAAGCATTAGCAAACGCCATACCTGCAATACTTGCTGCATTATGCATTTTTTCTCTTGCAATTGGTGTTCCTTTAGTAACTGATTCTTCTAAATAATCAAAAACTAATTTAACCGCTTGTTTAGCCCATCCATCAGTAAAATCAGAAGCCAAGATAGATACATACGCTTCAACAGCATGAGTTAATACGTCAATACCAGTATCAGCAGCAATAGAAGCTGGCATAGTAGCAGCTAATTCTGGATCTACAATAGCAACTGTTGGTGTTAATGCGTAGTCAGTTAATGGATATTTTTTATTAGCACGTTTGTCAGTAATAACAGCAAATGGTGTTACTTCTGAACCAGTTCCTGAAGTAGTTGGTATACAAATTAATTTAGCTTTTTTACCTAATTCTGGGAATTTAAATGCACGTTTTCTAATATCCATAAATTTTTGTTTGATATCATCAAAGTTAACTTCTGGATGTTCATACATTAACCACATAACTTTAGCCGCATCCATTGAAGAACCTCCACCTAATGCAATGATTACATCTGGTTCAAAATTTCTCATTAATTCAACACCTTTTTCAACAGTGTCAATACTTGGATCAGGTTCAACATCAAAGAATAATTCTAAATCTACTTTATTTCTTCTTCTTCTAATTACATTTTCAATTTTTTCAACATAACCAAGATTATACATTCCTCTATCTGTAACAATCATGGCTTTATCCATTTCTTTCATGTCTCTTAAATATTTAATTGAATTTCTTTCGAAATAAATTTTTGGAGGAAGTTTAACCCATTGCATATTGTTATTACGTCTCCCTATTCTCTTAATATTAATTAAGTTTACAGCACTTACGTTATTTGAAACTGAGTTATGTCCATAAGAACCACAACCTAATGTTAATGATGGAATGAATGCATTATAAACTGAACCAATTCCACCAAATGTTGATGGTGCATTTTCAATAATACGGATAGCTTTACATGCATGTCCAAATCTCTTAGATAATTCATGATCTTCAGTATGGATAGCAGCAGAGTGTCCTAAACCATTAAATTCAACCATTTGAGTTGCTTTTAAAATACCATCATCAGTACTATTAGCTTTTAAAATTGCTAATACTGGAGATAATTTTTCTCTAGTTAATGGTTCATTTGGTCCAACTTCAGCACATTCAGCACAAATAATTTGTGTATCTTCTGGTACTTTAAATCCTGCTTGTTCAGCGATCCAAGTTGCTGGTTTACCAACTACATTTGGATTCAATTTAGCAGCATTAACATTATCAGAATATGCAGATGCTCCAAACATAAATTGTTCTAATTTAGTTTTTTCATCTTTATTTACAAAATGAACTTTAAATCTCTTAATTTCTTTCATAAATGCATCATAGATTTCATGATCTACAATTGCAGCTTGTTCAGAAGCACAAATCATCCCATTATCAAAAGATTTTGATAATACAATATCATTTACTGCTCTTGGTAAAACACAAGTTTTTTCAACATATGCAGGAACGTTACCAGCACCTACACCTAATGCAGGTTTTCCACAAGAATATGCTGCTGCTACCATTGCATTACCACCTGTAGCTAAGATAGTTGCAACACCTGGATGTTTCATTAATGCTGTAGTTGCATACATTGATTTAATATCTAACCATTGAATACAATCTTCTGGAGCTCCAGCAGCAATTGCAGCATCTCTAATAACTACTGCTGCCATCACAGAACATGCATGAGCACTTGGATGGAATGAGAAGATGATTGGGTTTCTTGTTTTTAAACAAATTAATGATTTGAAAATAACTGTTGATGTTGGATTAGTTGTTGGAACAATCCCACAAACAACACCTACTGGTTCAGCAATTTCAGTAATCCCTAAAAGAGGGTCTTCATTAATAATACCTACAGTTTTTAAATGACGTAAATTACTTGTTACATATTCACAAGCAAATAAATTTTTAACTGCTTTATCTTCAAATACACCACGACCTGTTTCATTAATAGCCGCTTCAGCTAAAGTACCATGAGCATCTAATCCCGCTACAGAACATTTAGCAACAATGTAATCTACTTGTTCTTGAGTAAATTCTTCAAATTTTGATAAAGCTACTTGAGCTTTTGAAACTAGTTGATCAACATGAGCATCGATTTCTTCATTAGTTGGTTCAACTACTTTGTTAACAGCTTTTTTTTCTGCCATTATTTTTTTCCTCCGCTTCATTATGAAATATTTAATTTGTTTCCATTGATAGTGTACCCCAATTTTACAAAAAAGACAAGTAATATTGTGCATTTTTTCACAATGAAAATACACCTTCCAACTGGAACCGCTAACATTTTTTTAGTATTCAAAAAAGAGTTCAAATTCAAAAATAACTTTATATATCCCGATTAGTTATTATCATCTTAACCCCTTCATCAACTAAAAAATCCTTAATTTCATAATCATTAACAGTCCAAGTATTAACATCTATTCCCTTAGCAAGAAAATCATTTATTTCCTCTCCATTTAAAAAAATATACTTTGGATGAGCAGCATTAAATTTATATTTAAAAACCAATTCTTTATTTTTTAAATAATCCTTTTCAAAAATATATCCTAAATATATATTTCCATCAATTTCTCTTAATTTTAATAAACTTTCTAAACAAAAAGAAGAAAACACCACACAATTTAACATTCCTTTTGATTTAACTAAATCATACGTCATTTTCTCAATATTTGGATAATGTATTTTATCTGTTTTAATTTCAAGATTCAATATTACGTTTTTATCTTTACAATAATCCAGCAACTCTTCTAACAAAGGTATTTTTTCCTTACATTTTTTTAAGCGGTAATTAAAATTATATTGACACAATTCTTCATATGTTAAATCTTTGACATATCCTTTTCCATTAGATGTTCGATTTATTTTTTCATCATGTATCAACACTAAATAGTTATCCTTGGTCAAATGTACGTCTGTTTCTATCCCATCAAAATTACCATCAATAGCTTTAATAAAAGCAACCATTGTATTTTCTGGGTATTTTTCACTATAACCCCTATGTGCAAGCTTAATCATAACTCCCTCCATTTCTCCACACCTTACATTCGTATAACCCAAATATTATCAAAAATTTAATCCACCCAAAACTCTAAATACACATTCTTTAAAATTAGCATAATTAAACAATAGATATGCTATAGCTATGGAGAAGAGCATAAAAATTCTATTCGAATAAAGTATCCTAAACAAATATAAATCCCAATTATATTTTCAAACACAAATAAATAGAACTTAATACTTGATATCTATAATTATTTTAAACATATAAAAAGTAATAAAAACTTACTATACTAATCCATACTTTTTCAACGCTTTTACTATACCTTTATTTTCAATCCTATCAGTTACATAATCAGCTACATCTTTAGCTTCTATAACAGCATTCCCCATCGCTATTCCTAATCCTACCGTTTCTAACATTTCAATATCATTTCTGCCATCACCAAAAGCAATGGTATTACTTATATCTCTATCCAATCTTTTTACAAGTTCACAAATCCCTACTGCCTTTGAAACGCCACGCAAAGTCAAATCAAAAGAATAATCACTTTGATGTCTTTGAATATCAAAATAAGGTTCCAATGCTTCAATCATCACCGGAATATCACTAACATCATTAATCACTATCATTCCTATATAAGTTTCTATTTCATTAGGATCAAATTGATCAATAATAGTTTCTAATTTCATCCCCCATTTTTTACAAAATTCAAGATGTTTTTTATCATTACTATCGCGAACATAAATATTATCATTACCTTCAAAATAATAATTAAAACCATATTTATCGCAAAGTTCCATTGTTGCTATAATCGCTTTGCTAGGTACAATTGCCTTATATACAGACTGATTCAAATATTCAACATACCCTCCATTGCATGTTACATATCCACTAAATGGATACTTCATCACTTCATCAACAATAAAACATTTACAACGTCCCGTCGCTAAAAAAATATCATGGCCATTTTTCTTTAGTTTATCTAATGACTCTTTTACATCTTCACCAATCGAATAAATTCCTAGATTACAATCAATCAAGGTTCCATCAATATCAAAAAATAATAATTTACTCATAGCATACCTCCAAATCTATCACACTCATAATTGTATCATATCTTGATTAAATTTACTGATATATTTCAATTATTTCACCACACGCAATAATCTTACCAGCATTTCCAGAGGGATGACTAGTCAAATCATCACTTTTTTCATGAATAATTATTGTTCTTCCTATAATACGATTAACAGTAAATTTATTTACATATACTGTCATCCACGACATTCCATCTTTTGAAAACAATGGCGGTAAATCTCCACTATGATACGGATGCATGCATCCATTTATGTCAAAATGTCCCCCTACCCCACCAAAAGAATTATCATTATTTTCTATACATTTTTCACCCTCATGAATATGAAATCCATGTATCCCCACATTACAATCAGTATTCGGTAAACCATTAACTTCTACAACCAATAAACACCCTGTACCATACTCATAAAAAAACACTTGCCCATCAACTCCTACACCTCTAATAACTGCATAGGCATCCGGTATGCCTTCACACAACAAATCAATTATTTTATACGTTTCCATAGTTTCCTCCATTTAAAATATATGAAGTTCTTAAATAACTATGCATATAAAAATACTCCATTATAAATAACAGAGCATTTTATAAATCGATATTCTATTTTTTATAAATATCTTCTAGCACAAACATAATTTTTATGAAGCGAAGATATTTTAACCACATCTCCTGTTTGAGGCGAATGAATCATCTTACCGTCCCCAACATAAATACCTACATGTGTAATTCTTCCTGTTCCTGAACCAAAAAACACTAAATCGCCAGGTTGTAAATTACTTCTATCAACTGCTTGACCACCATGAGATTGAGCTTGAGCAGTTCTTGATAACGAAATTCCATGTTGACGATATACCCAAGATGTAAACCCAGAACAATCAAATGAATTTGGACCAGTTGCCCCCCATTTATATGGTGATCCTAATTTCGTGTATGCAGTTTCTAAAATTTTTGTTCCTGGTGTATATACTTTTACCTCTAACAATACTACAGATTTATTACCAGCCGCATCAACAGCACTAAATTCTAAAGATTTATTACCAGTAGAATTAGTATCAATATTTCCTATCGAAACATTAGCTGTAACATCACCGTCTTTATTATCAATTGCATTTATTAAATATCCTCTTGGATCAATTGCATCTCCTTTTGCCACTTCAATTGCATTATTACTTAAAGTTATTTTAGGACCACTTATATCTTTTACTGTAAAATTTAATGTAGAAACAACTTCGTTTTTAGCATCGTCTTTGGTATTAACTTTAATAGTTTGCACTTCTCCTTCTTTCTTTGTATCAACACTACCAGTTATAGCGTTAGTAACAACCCCCATATCATCACTAGCAATCAAATAATTTTCTAGTTTAAATTCACTAGCATAGTCAATAGTAACATTTTCTCCTTTTACTAATGTGACATTTGGCGGAGTTAAATCAGATACAGCAAACTCAAACATTTTTTCACTAACATTACCAGAAGAATCAGTTACCGATAAAGTAATATCCTGAATCCCAGGTTTTGATGCATCTAAAATTTTATCAGTTTCAATAAAAGGCGAAACATCTCCATCTACATTATCAATCGCACTAACATAATTAGAAACATCATTGCTTCCATTAATAGGAACTTGTACTACATAGCCTTTATCAACACCTACAACATTAAACTCCGGCGCTTTATCATCAACTACTTCAACTAAAAGCTCTTTAGTAGAAACATTCGCTGAACTATCACTAGCACTAACAAATATTTCATAAGTTCCTAACTGTTTTGTATTTATATTTCCAGCTTTAATATCGATATTTAAATCATCTTTGTGATCTTGATTATCTTTAATATTAATCGTATTTAAATCAAATTTTTCTCCATACGAAACCTCTACTCGATTAGAAATAATCTCAGGTGCTTCTTTATCTACCGCTGCATATCCCACTAACATAAATACTGCAACCCCAAGAATAGGGATAAACATTGCTTTACGTTTAATAATATTTTCATTAATAAAATTATCTATTTTTTTCTTCATTAATTCACTTCCTATCTAAAGCATACTTATAAAGTATAACACTTTTTTTCAATAAATGCAAATTCACTCGATTTAAGCAATGAAATTTGAACCATTCTAATTTTTTTCATATAACCAAACATTAAATATATTCATTTTTCCCACTTTTTTCTTTATAAACACATTTTTACCAATTTATATTTAAATAACCCTATAATATAAAAATAATCAAAAAAGAAGTAGCCTAAACTACTTCTTTAAATACATTAATCTTCTTTTTTTCTAAGAACTTCAGTTCCTACAATACTTAATAATGCTAATCCTGCTAATGTTCCTACTAGTGCATCATCACCTGTTTTTACACTTACAGTTGTATCATCATTATTTAGTGGTGAATTTATTGTGTTATCTACATTTGATGGTGCACTTGGATTAGCTTTTAATCCTGCAATTGCTTTTTCTAATGTAGCTTTTGCACTATCTATTTCACTCTGCGTTGCATTTGGATTATCAAATACTGCTTTAGCTTCATTTAAGGCTTTTGTTAATCCATCAAATGATACTTTTGTATAGTTTGCAGCATTTAATCCTTCTGCTTGATTGATTAAATCTTCTAATAAGCTCTTATCTGGAATTAATCTTAAGTTCAAGAATGCTGTTACTAATTCATTGTATGCATTATTTACTTCTTCTTGCATTGCATTTTCATCTTCATATACAGCTCTATCTTCATTTAACTCTGTTTCAAACGCAACCCATGTATCTTTTGTACATTTATCTTTATCAACTTCTAATCCACTAGCTTTATCGATAAATGTTTTTAAAGCTGTTTTGTCAGTTTCTACTGCAGTTCTTTGAGTTGCAACGATTTCATAAATTATTGGCAATGGTTTAGTACTATCAAATTCTAGTTTAACTTCAGTAATTCTTTCCAGCTTCTGCTAATTCAGTAATTTGAGCTGCCTCTTTTTCTGGTTATAATTCTCTCCATTGAGATCTATGATAAGGATCATCTTTTGGCGCATAAATATAAGTATTCATCTTATATTTACCAGTATCACTCATTAAGCTCATTCTTTCTTCATGAGTCCATGGAATACCATAAAAACCTTCAATAAATCCACGGAATTCAATTTCAGGATAATCACTTACTACAATTTCTGCAAATTTATTATCAATACTTTGATCCAAAATTTGTCCAAGAGTAATAACTCCATAATAAGCCCCATCAACATCTGCACCAATAATAGTAATTTCACCTTTACTATTTTCATCATCACTAGCAGTTAAAATATAACCTTCTTTTTGACTTAAGGCGCTATCCTCACTTACACAATCATCACAATGATCTTTGGATGAAGAAACTAAAATATTAGCTTTATTTTCATCAATTTCTTGTCCAATAACATAAGAAATCCCATTATCCTTCAAGATTTTTTCTAACGTTGGCAATGTTGCAGTTTCTTGTTCCCCGTGTACTACAACATTAACTTCCCCCTTCTAAACTCATCTCCACATCTGACATGTAAGAAACACTTTGTAGTTTTGAATAAATATCTGCTGTTACATTTTCAGTAGCATTATTTACATTAGAAAGTGCTAAAATTTGACTTGGATTAGTTGCAACTAACGAAAAAGCAAATGTTGCAGCTAAACCACTTTTTAATACTTTACTTGTTTTTTCCTTTTACTTTCATTTTTCTCCATTCCTCACATCTTTTATAGTTGTATTTTATTATCTGTTTCCAATTTCTATACTGTATACAAAAAACTTTATGTATCAAAACATATATTTATTCTCAATATACTCACTATCCCTCCTTTACTTAAATATTTTAGATTGTTAAAACAAAAAAGACCGCATTAAAATATACTCATAAATAGTATAATTTTTGCAATCTTGCCTACTTAAATTAACAATCCTATTAACTTCTTGATCGTTATTCTACCACTTTAATTATATAACATCAATTATATCCTCAAATTAAAACAATGTCACATAATATGAGACATTGTTACTCTAAATATCCACTTTTTGCAATTGAGTCAATTCAATATCAACTTGTGTTAAATTCCCTAAAAAGTCAACTAATACCTTTGCTATTTCTTTTTCAGTATCAATACTTTCTACTTTACCTCTTTTTCCAACAAACGGTCCATCAATAACATCAACCTCGTCACCTTCTTGAAAATCCACTTCAACTGTAGTACTACTCAATCCCATCTTTTTTAAAATTGGATCCAATTCACTTCTTTGAAGAGGAAATGGTTTTGCTCCACCACCAGAAGAGCCAATAAACCCTGTAACACCAGATGTATTACGAACTACATACCATGCTTCATCAGTCATAATCATTTCTACTAAAACATAACCTGGAAACATATTTTTAGTTTTAGTAACTTTCTTACCATCTTTAATTTCAGTTTCCACATGTTCTGGAATAACAATTTGAAACAAAACATCTTGTAGCCCCATTGATTCAATACGTTTTTCCAAATTTTCTTTAACTTTATTTTCATGACCTGAATATGTATTAACTACATACCACTGTCTTCCTTCATCGTTCATTCCTGTCATATTAGTTTATCCCCAACGCTTTAAAAATAAGAGCAATTACTGCATCACCTGCAAAAAAGTATAACCCTAAAACAAAACAGAACAACAATACAATTGCAGAATTTTGTGCCAATTCTTTTTTACTTAACCAGCTAATTTTTTTAATTTCGCTTCTAATTCCCTTTAAATTAAACCAATCTCTAAATTTCACACCAATACCTCCTACTTCGTTTCTTTATGTAAAGTATGTTTTCCGCATTTTTTACAATATTTTTTTAATTCCAATCTTTCAACATTCACTCGTTTATTTTTGGTAATTGTATAATTTCTTGATAAACATTCACTACATACCAAAATTACTTTTTGTTTCATATAATCAGCTCATTTCTATGCTATTATAATTTATCATAAATACATCAACTAGTCAAACAATTTTAGTTTTGACAGCTTCTTTCGAATTCGATAATTAGCATTATATATTTTTTTAATATCAATTTCCAACATTTTTGAAATTTCTACATTTTTATAACCAAGCGCCCGTTCTTTAACTATAACTTGTTCCAACATAGAAAAATTCTCTATCACAAACTCTTCCAATATTTCTTTTTGTTCTCTATTTTCCATACACCTATCAGGTTGATATTGGCATTTACTATCTCGCACAACTTCGATATTAGCAATATTATTATCCTCACCACAATAACCATCTAATGAAAAATATGTATTTCTTATCTTCCTTAACCCTTTTTTTCTTTCATTTACAATAATTGTACTAATCGCCCGTTGCATAATCAATGAAATATAACTCTTTACTAAACCACCCTTATCTGGACGATACCCATCTAAATTTCGAAAAACCAAAGTTACTATCTCTTGAATACAATCTTCACGTTCATTATAAAAAATTCCATTATAAAAATAATACATCGGCAGCATCAACTCAGCTTTCCAATAACAATATTTAATTAACAAAATCTTAGCAATCGAATTATTTTGCCGATACAAGTAATACAATTCCTCAATATCGTAACCGTTCACGGTTACCTCCTTTCTGCTTTATAAAGGATTACGAGAATTGTGTACCTGATATAAAATAACTGCCGTAGCAACAGAGGCATTTAACGAAGTAACATGACCTACCATAGGTAAAATAACATTAAAATCACATGCCTTTTTAACAAGTCTTGAAATTCCAAAGCCTTCAGAACCAATCACAATTACAAGCGGCATATTATAATCAACCTGGCGATAATCCTGTGCATCATCAAGATCACAACCCACTACCCAAAAAGAACGTTTCTTTAAATCCTCCAATGTTCTTGTCAGATTTGTCACTTGAGCAACTTTGACATGATCAATAGCACCAGTTGAAACTTTGGCTACAGTTCCATTTAATCCTACGCTACGATTTTTACCAATAATTACGCCATCAACCCCAATTGCATCACATGTTCTTAATATAGCACCTAAATTATGCGGATCTTCCAAACCATCAAGCATTAATAACAACGGCATTTTACCACTTGGAATATCTGCAAGTATTTCATCTATACCATAATATCGATATTCCTCAACTTCTGCCATGACTCCTTGATGCTTAACATTTCCTAATTTCTTGATAAATTCAGACTTATCGATTACATTGATGCGAACTTTCTTTTTTTTACAAAGTTCTAGTATTCTATTATCTTTTATACTATTTTGAATGTACACTGTACATACTCTCTTTTCTCCCTTTAAAGCTTCTAATATTGTATTTCTACCATATATATATTGTTTCATATTTTCCACCTATTTTCGTCTCAAATTTATCTCATATTATTTTTCATTTATATACTTCTTATACCTATCAAAAATAATTTTTAAACGCTCATAATCCTCTTGAAGATACAATGTTCCAATAATAGCCTCAAACCCAGTAGAATGCAGATGATCAAGACTTTCATTCTTTCCACCTTTAGTATTACGACCTCGTTTATAAATTCCTACCTCTATTTCTGTAAAAAAACCTTCTGATATCATAGCGTGCATAAACATTGCATGATAACTTGCCGAAACATATTTAACTGCTTCTTTTTGAAAATCATTAGGTTTAACCAATTTACTTTCTTTAACTAAATAATCCCTAACCATCACCTCAAGAACACTATCACCTAAATATGCCAACACACTCGCATTAATTAAATCTGTTCGCATTAAATTATCCCCTTAGCAATTAATTGACTACGTAATTTATCCGCCACCTCAAATTTTCTAGCTTCTTTTGCCTCAACCCATTTTTTATATAACTCTTTTTCTTCCAGGTTAAGTTGATATGGTCGATAAATAAAGCCTATCACCGAAACCATTTTCATTAACGTATTATAATTTATCAAAATCGATTCATCATCTTTTTCTTTAACACGCATTAATTGATTTAAAGTCTTAACCTGATTTAAAATCTGCGTCAACGCTAACGAAGTATTTAAATCATCTTCTAACGCTTTAACCATAGTATCAATAGTTTCTTTACAATACTCATTACCACTCAATCCATTTACCTGTAAATACAAAGATACATTTTTAATCACATTATCAACTTTAGCCACTTCTTTTTTCACACTATTTAAAACGGCATCTGTTAAATTTAACGGATTACGATAATGACTAGATAGCATAAACCATTTATAAACATTACATCCTAAATCATTTATCATATCCTTAGCCCAAACAACATTACCCAATGATTTAGACATTTTTTGATTATCTATATTAATCATTTGATTATGCATCCAAGTATGTGCTATTGGATGATGATGACAAGCCATAGATTGAGCAATCTCATTTTCATGATGTGGGAACTTTAAATCTTGCCCACCTCCATGAATATCAATTTTACCATCTTCAAAAATATCATTAATCATCACAACACATTCAGTATGCCACCCCGGTCTCCCCTTTGACCATGGACTATCAAAACGAATTCCTTCATCAGTTTTTTTCCACAACGCAAAATCAGTTGATTCTTCTTTTTTATCATTTTTATCAACACGTTCACTTGCTCCTGCAACTAAATCTTCAATTTTAATTCCTGAAAGTTGTCCATACTCTTCTATTTTTGAAACCCTAAAATAAACATCGCCATCTACCTCATATGCATACCCAGTTTTTACCAAACCATCAATAAAATCAATAATAGCTTTCATTGTGTCAGTCACTCTAGGTGCATACGTTGGAAATAGTAAATTTAAATCACGACGAACATCTTCATAGGCCTTGATATATTTATCTGTAAGTTCTTTTTCGCTGATTCCTTCTTGTTTTGCCGCTTTAATAATTTTATCGTCAACATCTGTAAAATTAGAAACAAATGTAACTTTATAACCTAAATATTCAAATGTTCTTCTTAAAACATCAAAAACTATCATTGGTCGAGTATTACCAATATGCACATAATTATATACTGTAGGCCCACAAACATAAATACTTACTTCTCCATCACGAAGTGGTTTAAATTCCTCTTTTTTGTTCGTAAGTGTATTAAATAATCTCATAATTTCCTGGTATATTGTAATTGACTCATTTAATTGGTCATTATACACTATACCTTCTCCTCTCTATCAACTTTATTTATCCGTAGTTGATGACGGTTTT
>JAGZCC010000062.1 GCA_018369555.1 Thomasclavelia spiroformis | reverse complement strand
ATATAGCTGGGATCCAACAAACTATGGAGCAAAAGAAAATATTGTAGGAATTGAAGCATGTCTATGGTCAGAAACATTTGCGAATAATGATCATTTAGATTATATGGCGTATCCAAAGTTTCTAAGTCATGCCGAAATAGGCTGGACACCAAAGGAATTAAGAAGCTGGGATACATATAAACCAAGATTAATAGCTCATGGTGAAAGATTAGAAAACCAGGGGATTAAATTCTATAAAGATGAAAATATCTGGGAAGTGCCATATGAACCAGTAAATGGAATCTGGAATTTAGATGAAGGAGAAGGTAATACAATTACCGATACAGAAGGTAAGTATACTGGAATTTTCCAAGGATAAGTAGGTGTAAAAGGAAAAGCCTTAGATTTCAATGGAAAAGGTTATATAGATTTAAATCTTAAGGATTTAAAAGGTGATTGGTCAGCTGGAATGTAGATAAACCGCAAAGAAAACAATGCAACTAACACAGTACTTCTTTCAGGTGGACAAGGTGAAATCAAACTGGAACAATGGAAAAATACTCAAAAAGTAGGAATTACAGAATTTGGAGTAAAAGATTATACATTCAATTACACAGTACCAGTTGATAAATGGGTACATTTGACATTTGTAAGTGATTCAACTGGAACAACATTATATGTAAATGGAGCATATCAAGATCATTTAGATGTAACAATTAATGGACCGGTAAAAAGAATAGGAGCAAATGCAAAATCGGGTTTAGCGGATTCAGGAAGCTTATATGGAACATTAGATGAATTAAGTGTTTATAATCGAGCTTTAAGTGCTGATGAAGTAAAAGAATTAGCAAAATTACCAGAAGTAGATAGTGACAAGACAGCATTAAAGATTGCAATAGATTTAGCTAATGCAATTACTGATGAAGATTTAGAAAATGTAGTACCAGTAGTAGTTAATGAATTTAAACAAGCAAGAGATAAGGCTAATGTAGTATATAATAATGCAACTGCTAGTCAAGATAAAGTAGATGCAGCATTTGACAGACTTGCTAGTATTATGCAAAAATTAGAATTCTTCAAAGGTGATAAAACAGCTTTAAAAGCATTCATCGATAAAGTAAGTGGTTTAGAAGCAGCTAAATACACAGAAGCTACATGGACATCATTCAATGATGCCTTAACAGCAGCAACTAGTGTATATGAAGATGTTAATGCAGTGCAAGAAGAAGTAAACAATGCATACAATGAATTAGTCACGGCATGCTTGAAGTTAAGATTAATTCCAGATAAGAGTTTATTAGAAGACTTAATCAATAAAGCAGAAGGATTAGAAAGTGCAAATTATACCAAAGCAACATTTGATGGATTAACAAAAGCCTTAAATGAAGCCAAAGCAGTATTTAATAATCCAAATGCAACACAAGTTGAAGTAGATAATGCAAAAGATGTTCTTACAAAAGCGATGGCAAACTTACAAACAGTAAATAAAGGTGATACAACTGCAAGTGTAAAAACCGGTGATGAAAGCTTAGCAGGAATGTTGGCAGGGGTTACATTATTAAGTGCTATTGGTATTAAGTTATTTAAAAAAAGGAAAATTAATAAAAAATGTCTGAGATAATTTAATATCTCAGACATTTTAAATATATGTCTTTTTTAATACACATATATTTAATTAATAAAATATATATTATAAATTATTAATAATCGATAAAAGAAATTTTTTATTTTAATAAAAACAATAATTAATATTATTAAAATTTATGTAAAAAAATTAGTTGTAATAATTTTAAGCTAATGTAAATTTTGTTAGGAACATATGAATAATTTTTGTATATTAAAAGAGTTATTATTTATAATAGACTAAAATTGGTTAAAAGTAGTAATATTAATTAAATTATTTATTATTTGAAAATAAAAAATTTGTTTTAAAATATTAATCATTATTTTTACTGGCAATATAATTTACATAGTCATTTATTGAATTATATTTTGTTTTTGATTCTTGAATGGTTTTGGGTAGCAAAATAAATGATTTTTCTTCTTTGCAAATAGTATCTAGCCGTAATGGTTTGTTTGTATACCCAAGAATATAATCAGCAGAAACATTAAAATATTCTACTAAAGCACGTAATGTTTTAACACTAGGATCTCTTGTTCCTTGTTCATATGCAACAATTGTTCTTTTGCTGACACCAATTATTTTACATAACTCTTCTCTAGTTAAATTACACTCACATCTTAAATACGAGATTCTTTCACCTGTTATATTAGACACTATATCACCTCTTTTTATGTATTATAGGATAATATTTATTTAAAATTAGAATTATACACAAAATAGAGATTAAAATATTTTTATTGACACAATAAGTGATACTTTATGGTGTTTCATAAAAGAAGCTAAAATTGACTTCTTTTATGAAAATTAATATTTGTAGGTGTAATATATGTCGATATATTTTAGTATATTTTATTTTTATTAAAATGTGTGTGTATTTTGGAAATTATTTATACTATAGACTATTTTATTTATAAAAGAAAGCTTAACGCCTTTTTTAAATTATGCTATACTGTAATTTATAAATTATTAATGATTAAAAAGGGGATGATAAAATGAGTTGGCAAGATAAATTGCGTAAAGTTGAGCCATATGTAGCTGGTGAACAGCCAAAGATTGTAAATATGATTAAATTAAATACTAATGAAAATCCATATGGTCCAAGTGATAAAATTAAAAATGTGATTAAAGAAATTGATATTGATAAATTGAGATTATATCCAAATAGTGATGCGGCAGATTTAAGAATAGCTTTAGCTAAATATTATGGTTTAGATGAAAATCAGGTGTTTATAGGTAATGGTTCTGATGAAGTATTAGCTTTGAGTTTTATAACTTTTTTCAATGGTAATGAACCAGTATTGTTTCCAGATATTACATATTCTTTTTATCCAGTATATTGTGATTTATATCAAATGGATTATCAACTAATAAGATTAGATGATGAATTTAAAATAAATGTTAATGATTTTATACGACCAAATAGTGGAATTATTTTTCCTAATCCTAATGCTCCAACTGGTGTGTTGGTTGATTTAGAGTTTATAGAAACAGTATTAAAAAATAATCCTGATAGTATTGTGGTTGTTGATGAAGCGTATATTGATTTTGGGGGAATTAGTTGTGTACCTTTAATTAATAAATATGATAATTTAATAGTAGTTCAAACATTTTCTAAATCTCGATCATTAGCGGGGATTCGTTTAGGGGTAGCTTTAGGGAGTAAAGAGGCAATTAGTCATTTATATGATGTTAAAAATTCATTTAACTCATATCCAATTGACTATATAACTCAACAAATTGCTTTAGCTAGTATTTTAGATGATCAAGATACAAAAAATAAATGTTCTAAAATTATTGAGACAAGAGAATTTACAAAAACTAAATTAGTAGAATTAGGATTTAAAGTTACTGATAGTTATGCAAATTTCGTCTTTGTAAGACATCCTGAAATTGATGGTGAGGAGTTGTTTTTAGCACTTAGAGAAAAAGGAATTATTGTTCGTCATTGGAATAAGGAAAGAATTAATCAATATTTACGTATTTCAATTGGAACAATGGAACAAATGAAGATTATGTTAGAATTTTTAAGCGAGTATATTAAAAAGAGGTCATGATGAAATGACCTCTAAATCTTTTGGTAGGTTAATTTTAAGTTTTTAATAAACACGTAATTAGTTGCAGTAGACAATTTTTCATTGTAGCAATAATCATCAAATACAATATTTTTTAAATCATCTAGTGAAGTAATTTTATGTTTAACCATCATTTCTAGCATATTACCTCGTGCCTGTTTTACATGCATTGCATTTCTTGTTAGTTTACCGGCTCTATCTTGAACAAAATCAATAGTGATTAAATTAGGATGATTAATCATTTTAGAAAATTCTTTAGATGCAAGAGAAATAATAAAATCTTCATTTTTAAAATAATTATCAATTTCTACCTGCCAATATTTATATAAGTCAATATCAAATTTCATAATCATATCTAAGCGATAGGGAGTAATGTTGGTATTATATTTCAATACACCATAATATGCAGACATGATATTTAAATATTTATTTAAATATTCAAAATCTTCTTGATTATATGTGTTTAAATTTAATTGTTTAAATACTGTTCCTTGATAACAAAAGATAGCGGGTGTATATGGATAATCATTATGATAATAATCATATACAGTATTTGCTGTTTTGAATGATATTTTCATATGATCATGTAATTGTTCAACAGAATATTGTTTTAAATATTCTAATAAATAACTTGTTTTTTTAGGAAAAATAATGTCTGATTTATCTATATTGGATTGTTTGTACTTCATTATTTTTGCGGGTGAAATAATTATTTTCATCTTCTTTTAATCCTTTCTGTTTATTCATTAATGTTATTATATCTTAAATTTATAAAATATGATATACTTGTGTGGGTGATGAAAAATGAGTAATACAATTTTAATTGATAAAATATTAATTCATATGTTAGATTTAGAACATGGAAAAACAATTTATTCAGATACATTTATAAACTTAGTTGAAGGAACAACTGAATATTATGATAAAAAAATAGAGAAATGTCTAGAAAATTCAAATATAAAACAATTGATAGTAGGTAGTGAACATCATTTATTACAAGCTGCAAGAAAAATGCTTGAAAGTGAAGAGAGCTTTAAAGAAGAATCTATTTTAATTACACAAGATTTATTTAGTTTATGCAGTAAAATTGAAGAGATGCCTAATGCAAATTTAATGTTTGTAGAATGTAAAGTGGATGGTAAAAAGTTTATTTTAGTAATCAAATTAAATTATAAAAATATGCCAATGAGTTTAATTGAGGAAAATGATGGAGTTCGTAGTATTAAGTTTGTTAATAGACAAATTTTACCAAATAAAACAACTGCAGTTGAGGAAGCAATAATTATTGATATTGAAAATAATAGTTTATCAATTATCGAAAAAAGATTTATGATTGATGGAAAACCAGGCTATTATTTAAATGAGCAATATATTAAAGGGGAGCCTAAGTTATCTGATAAGCAAAAGATGAGTATCGTAAATAAAGTAGTAAAAAAAGTAGATAGTGAGTATGCGGTATTCGAGGGAGATCCTTTACCGGTTGTAAAAAAACAATTGGCTCAATTAGTAATGGAACATCGACCAATTAAACCGATGGAGTTAGCAAAAAAAGTTGTTGAGAGTGATTATAATGCTACTCAGGAAGTAGAAACAATTATGCGGGATTTAGGAATAGAAGAAGATGATGAAATTGTAAATGTTCCAGTTTCAGTTGATCGCATGTCTCGTTGTAAATTAGTGTTGGATGATGATCGAGTAATTGAATTAAGTGTTGATGACTATTTAGAAGGTGTCGATATTTCCCGGGAAATGGATGAAAGAGGACTTACTCGGATTATTTTGAAAAATATCAAAGATGTTGTAGTAAAATAAAAAAGGACAGCTGTCCTTTTTTATTTTATCGTAATATATTTATCAATGTTTAGATAGTAAACTATTGCTTGAATTTTTGCTTGTGGGAAAACTCGGGTTAGAATTTTTTTATAATAATCCATTTGTGCTTTATGTAAATTAATTAATGTTTCATTTGAAGTTGTTTTTTTGAGCGTATCGGTTTTGTAATCAATAATAGTAACATTATTATCGTTTATACAAATTGCATCAAATATACCATGAATAATTTGTCCATCATCCATCATCGAAAAGCTTTTTTCTTTATATAATTGTTTAGCATTATTCATTAATTTATATACATCACTTTCAAAAAAGGTTTTGAAATGTGGATAATATCTATTTATGATATGCCATTCATCTTGGTTATATAATCCAATATCTTTTAATATTTTTAAATTACTTTCTAAATCTAGATTAAAATTCATATGTTCTAATACACTATGAATTATATTTCCACGTGTTGTTGCTTCAAAACCAAAGTCGTTAGTTTTATCATGGCTTAAGTCATTTAAATTAGGATAGATGCTGTGAATTTTTTTTGTAACTGCAATAACTTTGTTTTCAATAAGAGGATATTGATATATGTATGTGTTATTTCTTTGGTAACTTGCTAGATCAAGAGAAGTTTCTCTTTGATTATTGATTAGAATTTGTTGTTCAACGTCTTCTTGTGAGAATATTCTAATTGAAAATTTACTATGTTTAGTATTTTCTTTAATTAGATTTTTGCTTTTGTGAATCATAATTGTTTGAAAATTATGCTTGATTTCATTAATTAATTCATCAGAATTATTTTTATCTAATAAATTTTTATTTATTCCTTGATTAATAATGTCATCGTGGCTCATTAAAGAAATACCTAACCAATCTAAATAAGAGTTTTGTTTTCTAGCATTTAGATAAAGAATTACTTTATCGTTACAGCGAGGATTGATAATTGAATCTTCATTGTTATTGATAATGTATTTTTGCCATTTAATAATATCTTGTGGTTCTTTAATTAAACCAGTTAAAATAAGTTTTTGTGATGCTCTAGTTAAAGCAACATAAAATATTCTCATCTCTTCATCAATTGATTCGTTTGTTTGACACTTAGCAATAACTTTACGATATTTGTTTTCATATTCAATGGCGACATTTTGATAATTGTCGAGTTGTTTTGATAGACGTGGTTTAATTGCAATTCCTAGTTGTTTATCACTAATTATTCTTTCTCGGGCGTCTTGTTGATTAAATTTATTTTGAAGATTTGAGACAAATACAATTGGAAATTCTAACCCTTTTGATTTATGAATTGTCATGAAAGAAACTACATTATCATCGTTACTTGAAACCATAGCTGGAGACATATTAACACCATTTTTCATCATTTCATCAAATTTAGAAACAATACTATGTAGTGATTCATTTTTCATTTCATCCATTTTTTGTAATAATAATTCCATATTTGCAACTCTTTGAGCACCATTAATTAAAGAAGCTAAAAAGCTTAAATATTCGCTATCTTGATAAAATTTGTTTAAACCTTCCTTAACACTATGATAGTTAAAATATTGACGCATTTCATGGTAGTAATCGATAAATGTACTAAGCTCTTGGAAGTGCGCTTGTTTTGTTTCAATATAATTTAAAACATTATCATACATTGAAATACTATCATCACATCTAATTTTTAAAAGAAGATCTTCACTAAAATTACTAATTACATAATTACCTTTTAGTAAACTAGTAAAGGCAATATCATTCAAATGATTATCAAAAGCAATCAGTACATTAATAATACTAATTACCTCATTTGATTGTAAAAAACCTTGGGATAAAACAATATGGCTAGGAATATTGTATTTAGAAAAAATTTTTTTAAAAGCAATGAAATTACGGGTATTTCTCATTAATACTACGATATCTTTATACTCAGTTAATCTTTTTGTTTTATCAAAATTATCTAATTCAAGTTTTCCAACCATTTCTTGAATTTTTTTTGCAACTATTTTTGCTTCTAATTCAGCATCTTTTGAACTTGTATTAGTTTGATATGATAATAATACTTCACTTGTAAAACGAGTTTCTTGTTCAAGACGTTTTGATGCATTGAGTGTAACTGTATCTAAATCTTCTAATTCCTTTGCACCTTCTTTTCTTAAGTAATCGTAATTTAATTTTGCACTTTCATCTAAATAATAATCAAGTCCACCGATGTCAATATCCATAATTTGATTAAAAATATAATTAACACTATCTAAAACAATTTTATTTGAGCGGTAATTAAATTTTAGATCGATTCTTTTTGTATTTGGAAGATGATTAAAAGTATTATATTTATCACTAAATATTTTTGGGTCTGCTTCTCTAAAACGATATATTGACTGTTTCATATCACCAACCATGAAACGATTGATTACTGGTTTTTTTAAATCTGCTATTTTATTGATTAAGGTTTCTTGGATTTGGTTGGTATCTTGATATTCATCAATCATAATTTCTTTTAATTGGTTATAAAGAAGATTAGCGATTCCATATTTTGGTTCAAGAAGTTCAAGGGCGTTTGCTTCAAGATCGTTAAAATCTAATAAGTTATTTTGTATCTTATATTCTTGGTAAGCAACTTTAAACTCTTTTAAGTAACTGATTAATGTATTTAATGGGATTTTTGATGTTGATAGAGTTAATTTAAATTCATCTAAATTATCATATACTAAATCGTTAAAAGTGTCTTTGTAGAATTTTACTATTCCATTTTTTAATCGATTATATTCAGCTTTAGCATTTTCATTATCTTCATTAAAAAGTCCTCGGGCATCATATGATTTGATTAGTGAAGCATTACTAGCAGTTATTATTTTATTAATATCTTTACTCTCAATTGCTTTGATAACATCATTGTAGTATTTTAAATGACAATCAAAAGGACTAGGGAGATCAGCTTTTTTTGGTTTGTCGCTACCAAAAGGGTTTTGATAATAAAATGATAAATTATTGTTTTTAGCAAAGTTTGCTAGTTCATATACTTTATTTAATCCCATCTTTGCTTGTTTAGTTAATAATTCAAAAATTTTTTCATTAATTGGCCAGTTATTATAATTATCTTCATTACCATTAATAATATGATCGTAAATATTTTTTTCTATTTCATTAATATAGTCATAAAAATTGTAAATTGTATTGCTTAGATTTTCAAATTTAAAAATAGCATTTTTAAAATTTTTAAAATAATATTCAGGAAAATATAAATTGATAAATTCTATAAACTTATCATCATTGATCCAATTTTTTATACACTGATCAAGAATTTGATGTTTTATCGTTGTTGGATCAGTACAAATATCAAATTTACTATTTATTCCAATTAGATATCCGTATTGTTTTAACAGTGTACTACAAAAACCATGGAAGTTTGTGATATAAGCTTTAGGCAGTAATTGTTTTTGTTTTAATAAGTGTTTAGATAATTCATTAGTTATATTTTCTTGAAGACGTTGATCTAATGCTACTTGAAGACGTTGCTTCATTTCTAAGGCAGCAGCATTAGTAAATGTTAAAACTAATAATTCATCAACGTTATAATTTTCTTCTTCAATTAGAGCAAGAATACGATTTACTAATATTTTTGTTTTACCAGAACCGGCTGGTGCGGAAACTAAAATTGAACAATTACGGGTAGTAACGGCTTCATATTGACCATCATTCAAAGGACTAATCGGCATTTTCGTTTTCCTCCTTAATTAAATATTCAAGATTATTCGTATCTACTAAAGTATGTTCGTTATAGAAGATATCAAAATTACATAAAGGTTTATAATTGCAATAGCTACATGGATTTACTTTAGTATGAATTGTAGTTTCATCACTTCCTTTTGGGGTAATACTTATTTTACCGGAAATTAGTTCTTGATATAAATCTTGTATATGTTTATTAACATATGCTAACAAACGTTCAAATGAAAAACTACTTAAAATATTTCCTTTATAGCAATCATCTTTTTTAACAAATTTTGCTTTGATAATATTTGATTCTTTATCAATGTTATTATCAATTTCTTCAATAATCTCTTCGTTTACATAACCATTCATTTTATATAGTTTAAAGAAATTTTCAGGATTTTCTTCTTCTATTATTGATTTATTACTGCTAAGAATTCGTTTTTTGGTATTGAAGTAAAGTAGGGCACCTTTTTCAAGTTTCTTTTGTTTAGTTAAACTATCTAAATATAATAGCATTTGAATATTAAAACCTTGAATTGCAAGCGAGATATCTAAGGTTTTATCGCTTGATTTATAATCAATAATCTTTAGGTATTTATCATATTGATCGATTCGATCAACCACCCCATCTAATTTAAAATTAGGATATTGTTGGTGAATTTTAACTTCACTGCCAATGATTTTAAAATCACTTACTTTCATTTGATTTATTAGAACAATTATAGTATTAACTAAATCTAATTTAATCATTTTAATAATAAATTTATTAGTATTATGCTCTAGTTTATCTAATAAATCATTATCATTAATATATTCATCAACATATTTATCAATAAGACTTTGTAGTTGATTGTAATCAATATCATTTGAAGATTGGTTACTTTGAAAAAGAATTTTTGTTTTTTCTAAAACATAATGCACTATGCTACCAATTTCATTAGTTTGTAAAGTTGGTTGTTTAAATGGGTACAGTTTTAAATCATATTGGACGAAGTATTTATATGGGCAACTATTATATGTTTCGATTTTACTAGATGACAAGTGTGATATATCAGTTTGATTAGTGAGTGATGTTGGTTGGTTGTTTGATTGTTTATAATAATCAATCATATTATTTAAATACTTTGAATTATCATCTCTACCGAGTTGTAGATATAATTTGTTTTTTAGACTGTGATGTAAATAGCCTTTACTGATATCTATTTTAGTAAAGTTAAACATTTGTTTTAATTGTTCATATAGTGATGATTTTAATAATGGTTGACCATCAATTGTGGCGTTACTAAAACAAATGGCAAGAAAGTTAGTATTGCTATTTAGTATTTTTATAATATTATTTTGTTCTAATCCTATTTTATAATTTAAGTCAGGTAAATTTAAGATCTTAAAGTCATTATCTAATAATATTCCGGTATCTTTTATTTGACTAGGAACGATTGTCTCATTTACACCAACAAGATATACATATGAACAATCTAATAATCCACTATAACATTGATTATAATTGAATAGATATACATGATCATTAAAAATTTGTTTATCTTCGGTTAAAGTAGGTTTTAAATTATTTACTAAGCTATAAAATTCATTTAAAGTAAATGATTGTTCATTTAAGAAATTTGTAAAGAAATTAATTAAAATTGCTTGGTTTTCATTAAATGATATTTCATTTTTTATAAAAGTAATCATTAGATTACAATAATCTGATAATGTATGACAATCTAAAAAATTATATTTTAGTTCAAAGGGATCTTCAAGATAATTAGTTTCTAAATAATTTTTTTTAATCAAATCAAGATAGTTATAGTCGGTATATCCGTTGATTACTTTGGTATCGAGTAGATTTAATAAATCGTCTTTATGATGAGTTATATAGTATTTAAGTAATAAAATACAAGCATCTAATTCTTTAAATAGTAATGATTTTTTTATGTTGTGAGGGATATTAAAATTGTCTAATGTATTAGTTAAAAGATCAAGATATTCTTGATTTGGATAATAGATTGTAAAATCATGATAATGCATGTTTTTTTCAATGATATTTTGATAGATATTTAATACTATGCTTTCAATTTGAGCTTTTGGTGTTGTTTGAATTAATGAGTATAATGGTGAAGGTAATGAGTATTTTGGAGATTTTAATGAAAATAGATAGGTATTTAAATGTTTTAGATATGAAGAATCATTGTTAGTATAGTAATCATTATTGTGATAGTGTTTAAATGGTATGTTAAAGTCTCTATTTTCATCATTACAATTCATTAAAATCAAGATATCAGTATATTTAGAGAGTTGTTTAATTAAATTATAAGGACGTTTATGGAATATTTTTTCTGTTATGAAGATGTAATGATTATTTTGTAAAGATGAATCAATTTTATCTAATAGAAGGTCTTCGTATTGATAACATCTGTTTTGAGGGATGTTTTTTATTAGTGTATTATATAGTGTAAGAATGGTAGATAATTTTTGTGTGGATAATGAGGATAGATTATCTATGGAAGAGGTAGTAATATTTTCAAGATAAAATAGATCAAAGATATTTATTAATTCGTAAATTAAATCCATTTTATTGTTATTGTTGAATATGTTACTAGATGATTCAATTATTTTTTTAGTAATTAAAATTTTATCAATTTTTGTTAGTTCTTCATATTTGTATAGCTGATAATTATTGATTAATTGTTTTGTTAGTTCGTGATAATTAATAATTTGAATATTGAATAATGTATCTGTGTATTTAAAAAAAGCCTCTTCAAAAAATAGAGGGTCATCAACAATGAAAAAATAATTAGAGAAAATATTTTCTTTTGCTTCGTTGATTGTATTAACGATTGTTGTTTTAACTTTTGAACTGTATTCTAAACCGCAGTATGTTTTCATTATATACCTCCAGTTATTATTTGATAATATATATAAAAAAGGGGAAAAGATATTTGGCTCTTACTCGATAATAAGTAATTAAAAATAAGAGATTTCGAAAATGATTATATTTATTGATCATTTAAGAAATCTCTTTTTAACACCTATCCTAAAGCAAGAAAGAATCAAATATTCCCCTTCCTTTAATTTTGCTGTTATGAATTTAAAACTATTTAACAGTAACGTTTTGAGCTTGTGGTCCACGATCAGTTTGACTGATTTCGAATTCAACGATTTGACCTTCTTCTAATGTTTTAAATCCTTCAGCATTAATAGCTGAAAAATGAACAAAAATATCTTTTCCGTCTTCGTCATTTGTAATAAATCCAAAACCTTTTTCTTGATTAAACCATTTTACTTTACCTGTACTCATATCTGGTACCTCCTTAAAAATATGTGCAAAAAGGAAATACTCTATGTAACTCTAAATCACAAATATAGGATTGCGGCGATACATAAAGGAATACAATCTTCTAATACTTGTGATACTTTGAAAATTATATTGCTACTTTTGCATATCTATAATAGCATATTCTTACCAATAAATCAATTTTTTTTATGTAAAAGCTTTTATTGAATTAGGTTTGATTTTTTAGATAAATATGTCATATTTTTGTTAACAAGAATGAAAAAACGTGATAAAATTCTATAAAAAAGAAAGGAGAATGAAAAATGCCATTTATTTCATTTACAACTAATCAAAAATTTTCACTAAGACAAGAAAATGAAATTGTAAATAGAGTAGGAAAATTGATAACTATTCTACCTGGTAAAAAAGAAGAAAACTTAATGCTTCATATTGAAGACAATCAAATTTTATATTTTAGAGGTACAGATGTACCTTGTATGATGATTGAAGTTAAGTTATATAAAAATATAGAATTTGAAGCTAAAAAGAAATTTACTGAGGAATTAGTAAATATAATTAATGATATAGCTGCTATTGAAGTAAAAGATATTTATGTCTCTTTTGATGAATATCAAAATTGGGGTAAACAAGGAACGCTTATATAGTGAAATTTATAACCTTAAGTCATGATGATTTAAGGTTTTTTTGTAGTTTAATGATTGAAAAAAATATTTTTGAAATTTTTTTTAATTTTCTCTTTACATTTGATGAGATATTAGATATAATCATTCTTGCGTTAAGGCAATGAGCTTTAAAAAATGGCGGACGTGGTGAAGTGGTTAACACACCAGATTGTGGCTCTGGCATGCGTGGGTTCGATTCCCATCGTCCGCCCCATAATGTATTTAGTCAAACTTTTTGATTAGTTACATAAAAATTAAAGAATACGTGTAACGAGAGTTTCTCTATAGAAACTCTCGTTTTTTTGTTTATATAACATATAGTTCCTCAAAATATACCAAATCATAGGTTTGGTCGAAAATGGAGGAAATAAAATGAATCAAACAAAGAAAGCTAAAGTATTAGCAATC
Source organism: Thomasclavelia spiroformis (assembly GCA_018369555.1). Lineage (GTDB taxonomy): Bacteria > Bacillota_I > Bacilli_A > Erysipelotrichales > Coprobacillaceae > Thomasclavelia > Thomasclavelia spiroformis_A. Next base: position 16 of record JAGZCC010000062.1, on the reverse strand, counting down.
ACAAATCAAAAAGGCG
>JAGZCC010000061.1 GCA_018369555.1 Thomasclavelia spiroformis | reverse complement strand
AGTCACTTCATCAAGGCAAGAATGAGAAAAACGGCATAGCCGAAGCTATACCGTTTCTCTCTTGCCCCACGATGTTTTCTTATCGGGAGGCACCTTTGGTTCTGTCTTTTTATTTTCCATTTTATAACAACAACATATAATTTATGATTATCTACTTTTGTAAAAATTTATATGGTAACAAAACTCAATTGACGTTATGTTAGAGAAAAAGAAAGTCTTATTCTAGCAAAAATCCATATGGTAACAAAACATTTTCTATCAAGTTCGATTAATACATGGTGTCTTATTCTAGCAAAAATCCATATGGTAACAAAACGCGAAGAAAAGTCAATAACTGACAGGAAATGTCTTATTCTAGCAAAAATCCATATGGTAACAAAACAGCGTAGATAATCAACATTTGTTTCATTTAGTCTTATTCTAGCAAAAATCCATATGGTAACAAAACACAGTCAAGTATATATTTATCATATACTTCAGTCTTATTCTAGCAAAAATCCATATGGTAACAAAACACAACGGTTCTTCAGTAAGCCCCGAAAATTGTCTTATTCTAGCAAAAATCCATATGGTAACAAAACACAAGCCGCTGATTATGCAAATGCACATAAGTCTTATTCTAGCAAAAATCCATATGGTAACAAAACTTAATCCTACATAAATTTCTTCAACCGTTGGTCTTATTCTAGCAAAAATCCATATGGTAACAAAACCTCAAATACATAATAGCATATATTTGAAAACTAATAAATCATAAAATTTTAGTCTTTTAGTATAGACATATCAATCTTAGTAATTCCATTATCAATAATTTTTTTCATTTTATCTTTAGCCTCCTGTACCGTGTATATTCCTTTGTCAATAAAATAGTTATAAAGCTGTTCTTCATCATTTAAATCTAAGACTATGTTATCAAACAAAATTATATCTTTTAGATTAAATTCTAAGTTGTATTTACAAAGTAAAACAATAACTATGCAATTATTCATATTTTTTAAAATTTCATTAATTTCTATTGTTAATTCAGGTATTTCTACAAGACAAATAACTATTTTTTGCTGCTTTTTAGCAATATAATTAATCATTTTTAATTGAAAAATAATTAATTCATTATATGATAAATCATGTTCATTTGCTTGCTCTTCTTCATAACAAAACATAGGTGAGAGTATTTTTTAAAATTGTTTGGGTGTATATGTGATAAATTTAGATGTAATTAAATTATCATCCAATTCACTAGCAAAAGCTTCAAATAAGATATTGATTGAATTGATTGTGTCAATATATTGTTCATCCAACAACAACATCTCTAGATATGCTGATATTAATGATTTATTATTTAATTTTAAATCTATATCAATTGAGTAATTATGATCCACATAATAAAAAGAAACGTCTCTATTTTTTATTTTATTTTCATTTATTTCCAAACATACTTCACCAATATTTTCTTTACTGTATTCACTTAATTTTGAATTATAAAAATATTCAAAAAGCATACTTTTGAATTGATACTTTTCTACGAAATTAAAGCCTAAGCAATATTTAATCTTATCTATTTGTAATTGATATTTATATATTCCCTTTTTTATAACTAATTTTTTCATAGTTTAATAAATGACTCGCTATTAATAATTTTTTCTTGATTTGATTTGCCTCCTACAATTATTTCTATTTTAGAATATTGTTTTTCGGTTACCATTAATAACCTTATTTGACCCGCATTGGGTACATTTTTTCTTAAGATATTAACATGTTTAACTGCTGCTTCTCTATTTGGAAAAATTTTACAATATACAGAATACTGCATCATCATATAACCATTTTTAATTAAATATTTTCTAAAATGAGCATAAATACGCTTTTCTTTTCTAGTAGTCATTGGTAAATCAAAAAATAGTACTAATCTCATAAACTCATAAATCATAATAATCTATTTTAGGAAATATATATGTCAGTTCATCTGTCTCAATTTCTTTAAAAATACTTTCAAGATAAATATAAATTGCATTAGCAATAGTTTGTTTTCGGTTATCTATAATTACTTTTTTTAATGTTAATTGGATAAGTTGTTCTCGATGTTCTTGTTTAAATAAAATATCTTCAAGCATATGATTATAAACATAATTATCAACAATTGGTCTAAATACTTCTATAATATCATCACTTAAATTAAACATATTTTGTTTTCCTCTATGAAAAATCCCCATGTTGGGTAAATAACCTTTAGCTACAATAATTGATGTTATTAGTGAACGAAAAATACTGTAACCATAATTTAATCCTGCATTAATCACATCATTTTCAAATCTAATAAAATCATCACCAAACAACTCTCTAAAATACATTTTTGCTGATAATCCTTCACGATTTGTTATATCATCTAATTCGACTTCATTCATAAATTGCATTAGTTTATCAATAACCGAAGAATTTTTATTATTATATTTTAAAACTTCTATTTGATTATAAATCTTTGCTTTAACTATTTTCTGATGAATTATTTGTTTTTTTGTATTATCCCAGTTTATTTGTTTATCAATATTACCACTTTGAGAAAAATGACCATTCATTGGATATATATAACTCTTAGGTAAATGATCAATTCCACACAAAATAGTACATACATTATTTTCTGTTAATTTGTTAATTAATGGAACACTTAAATTCGATTTATAATTGTCTATTACTAATATTTGAATATCTGAGATTGGTAATAAAAGTTCATCATCTTTCCATTCAACTTTTAAATTATCTAAATATAATCTCAAACATTCACATTTTTCAATATATATTATTCTATGACTCATTTTACATACAAAAAAAGGCTCTAAAAAGAGCCGAATCCGGGATAAACCCTTGTTTTGTTAGGTCATATAAATTTTTGCTAGAATATAACCATATTTATTATATCCTATTTAAATTCTAATTTCAACACATTATCTTTAACAATATATAGATTTCCTAATACATCAGTTGAAAATTTTTGAATCTTTCTACACGTTCCAATACTTACCATTAGTTGTTTTTTACAATAACAATAGATTGGTTTGACTTCAAACCTACCAGTAATATCATTATTTGTTGCAGTAAATTTTAAGATTTCATAAGTTTTAGCATCATGATATAAAGTATCACCATCACTTTCAGTTGATAAATCAAAAATTCTTTTTTGTCCATCTGCTTTCATAATACCAATTAATTCATCACGATGTATAGAACAAACAAAAGTCCATTTATCATCAATTTTTTTCAAATTCTTTTGCGCTTTATACCAGTCATGATCAATTATATATTTATCTTTTTTGGCATTATATGCTACATCCTTATAACGAACTGTTACAAATTTATATTTTCCTTCAGGCGATTGATAGAAATCTGTACGATATGGACTTATCTGTTTAGTAATAACTTTTTTATTTACCGTATTGTATTTATGCGTGATTGATAAATGATTTCCTAATTTTTCTGAATAAAATTTCATTGAATGAATAGCAGGTCCGTTATTCTTTTTAGCATATTTTGTAATTCGACCAAACTCTTCATAATACAAAGTTAAAGGGCTTGTTCCTTTTAATTCATATAATCCCCTTTTATTTAAAATGTAGAAATTTTTATCTGTTTTAAATTCATTAAAATGATTTAAAACAATAGCTTTTATTTTATTGAAAGTTTGTGGATCTTTATGATACATAATATATTTATCAATATTATCATTTATAATATCATTAATTAATGTATTTGCAGCTTTTTCTTTAGAATCATAGATATTTTTAATACGTTCTACTAACATTTCTTGATTATCTACATTACGCGTACTGTATATAGTATCATCAGAAATCTTACGATTAGGTTTTGTATCTATTTTATGTGATACTTTAATCAATGGATATGTCATTTCTTCTTTTGTCATTATACCTCTAATATATTTATTCGATTCTTCATAAATATTTTTCAGGTTCGAAACAAAAGAAATATACTTTTCATCTAAATAACTATTATCTGGTAAAACGTTAAATATCTCACCTGTTTTTTCATCATACATTTCATTAAAATCAATTTTCATTAAATATGAATTTATTAAATTCATTTTCTTCAAAGATGCAACTATTAATCCATCAATAGCATGATGAAAATAATCCTCTTCACGATCTTTAATCAAACCTATTCTCTTTCTAAAAGCACTTGTTGCCTGTCCTTTTATAGTATGCACTTTTGTATTTATTCCATTATCTTTGAAATAGTGCATTAAGGTATTCATTACCGTTCTACATGCATAGCTAGTATCTACTAAATTACGATTTATAAAATTTTGAACTACTTCATATCTAGTTATATCATCTTCACATAATAAGTATTCTTTCTTTTTTCTATTTAAATTTTTATTATTTCGAATAAATACTTTATAAGCATTCAAATTACCATTATGAAATTTCCCTTTTAAAAATGCAGATATTGGCGTTAAATTACCTTTTTCTTGATTTTCATCATGTGTTGTCAACACCTTATTATTAAATGAATCATCTAAAGAAATCGAAATTGGAATAATATGATCTATTTCATATGCTTTTTCATTTTCTATCAATTCTTTTAAATTTATATCCTGTAATGTATATGCACTTTTAGCATCTTGTTCAAGATATAATTTTATTTTCATTTTTGTTTTAGCATTAATATTTTCAGGATTATATCCGGCCTCTTTTAAAAATTTATTTACTTCATTATTTCTTTCTTCATAAATTTTTTGGTTATTTTTTATTCTTTTCTTTTGATCCTGAGTGTTTTTATCTCTAGTTGTTTCAATAACAATACTATCAAATTCACCATAAATACTTCTTAATTTATTTATTACTTTAAAAGTTTCACGATGCGCTCTTTTAGCAACTGGAGATAAAATTGCACTATCATCTGCACATATTTGTTTTTGACCTTTTAGTGATACCCTATTTTTATCAAAAATATCTAATTGATGTAATACCTGCATTTGATTCATTTCTGTTTTAAACATTTCATCATTTATCAAATTTAATGCTTTTAATGATAAAGAATGATATCCTGATATTCCTTTTAAAGCAGCTAAATCATTTATGATTGAAATATCTAAATTAGGTAGTTCATAATTTAATTTTTCAATTCTTTCATCAATACTTTTAACTTTTGTATTAATATCTATAATTCTATCAACAATACTTTTATCATTTAACAAACTTTCTTGATTATGGTTTTTAAAAACTTTTAATACTTTTTTATAACCTTTAAATTCTGTAATTAATGGTTTTTCATTTTTATCAATTCTAAAACCACTTATTTCTGTAATTTCTGCATCAATTAGTTTCAAAAGTTGTTTTACAGTAATACCGCCTTTTTCGTTTACAAAATCTATAATTTTTTGTTTTTCACTAATCGTTAATTTTTCACCATTTATTTTTAGATTATTCAAATCATTCAACAAATTAAATAATTCTGCACTATATGATTGTTGTGGTGCCCTTAATTGGTCAGGGAAAACACTACATTTTCCTCTCATCATATCAATAAGATTAACATGTACTAATTCACCATTTTCCATTCGATAACTACCATATGGTGTTGGTGATTTTTCACTTCCAGGACCTTGATCATAACGTCTACGTCTAGCTACAATTTCTTTTATTTTATCAATTGTTTCTTTTTCTAAATCCTGATTTTCTAATATCTTACTTAATTCCTTTAAATAATCTTCGGTTTTAAAATTATTATTAATTCCCCTAATCTTTCCACTTTCTTCTAATCTAGCTAATTGAATTTCACAAATATATTTATCTTTTAATTCCAGTGCATTTTTAGATAAGATATTTTTTGTACTTTCTTCATCTTGAGTTTCATCTGCATTACTTTCTAAACAAGTTCCTCGTTTTTTTGTAATATGTAAAATTGCAGTTGCTAATTCATAATTTGAAAGCTTATTCTTTAGACCTTTCTTTCTAATTTCATAGGGATTATTTAAGGCAATATATTGATCATCAATTAATCCATTTCTTTCTAAAAGCTTTTTCATGTCTGCTATTCGATTTGTCTTTCTTCTTTTTAATCTTCTAGCTCCTCTTTTCGATCTTCTTTCTTCATTATTAGTAGCAGTTCCTTCTTTAAATAATCGAACTCCATAATCAACAAATTCATTTTTATCAATATCAATAACCCCATATCCAACAGAAGTTATTCCAATATCTAGACCTAATACCAATCGCCCCATAATTTTCATCTCCTTTAATAAAAATTCTACCATAATCGATATTTTTTTTAAATTATTTTAGTAACAACATTCATCTTTTAAAATTATCGTATATTTATTAAAATCTGTACCATTTTTTATAAAAATAATATATAATTAGATTTTATATATTATTAGATTACCCATTTAACTAATTTTAGCTCAAAATAATAAGAGTATAAATTATCAATCAATAATAGTTCTTACTCGATAATGAGTAAGTAAAAATAGGAGGTCTCATATATTATTGAATCTATCGATAATATGAGAAATCTCCTTTAATGTTTTACCCTAAAGTAAGAAAGAACCTCGATAATCTATACTCTTTTATTTTTAAATATCTTTTCATAATAGTACTAATGAATCACTTTATGCTAATTAGTTAACAGTTATTTTCTTTGCATATCACAATGACTGATTTAAAATTTTTATTTAATAGTCAGTTATTTTTTCTCTTTACTTTTCCAAAAATCAACTGCAAATCACGCTAAATAAATTGCCATTAAAGCTCTTGTTTCAATAATTTTTTTATTTTAAACCGTCTTCATTTAATTTATTAATCATTTAACCATTCTTCAATATTGCCATACAGTTACATTATAAATTAATTTTCCTGTTTCTTTATTCCAAACAAATGTTGATTAATAATTCTAATTACTACAAATTCATCTATTTTAGTATTATTTGCTTTAATCGTTTCAACAATCACCAGTTCTCCATAAATTAACAATATAATACACCTAAACACATTATTCTTCCTTTTTTGAATTACTTACTATTAGTCCAATTACTGCCCCTAAAATAATCAAACAACCGATTGCTTTAACAATTGTCAATCGTTCATGTAAAATAATAATTCCAAAAATAACACTAGTAACCGGTTCAAACATACTTAATATTGAAGCTGTTGTTGCACCTAAATATTTTATTCCTTGTTGTAAACAAATTATTCCAATGATTGAAGTTAAAATAGCAATTATAAATGAATAACCATAGGCTGTCATTGGTAAATTTAAAACTAATTGATTACTAACAATTCCAATAATCAGTAATGTAATAGCAATTACAATTGCAAAATAAAAATTTAAAACATAAGGATTAATCATCTGTAAACCTAATTTTTCAACACCAACTATATAGTAAGCAAAAGTTATTCCTGAAAACAACGCTAAAAACAAACCAATAAAAGAAGTATTTCCACCTTCAATAAAAAACAATATTCCAATACTTGCAATTACTAAACAAATTCTTACCGTTTTTGATAACTGTTCTTTATAATAAAAAAAACAAATTAACGAAACAAACATTGGATAAAGAAAATGCAATACTGTTGCACTACCTACTTGAATATAACTATACGATGTATATAACATCGCAACTGTAAAAGCATTTCCTATTACACCTACTAAAATAATTTTCTTCAATTGCTGTAGTGAAATTTTATAATTAATTTTTAATAATTTAATCATTATAAATAATATCGGTATGACAAATAAATGCCTAAAAAAAGCTAAAGTAATGCCATTATTACCCATATTATATGTAAATTTGGCTAATATTGGTGTAAATCCAAAAATAATCGCAGATAAAATTGTTAAAAAATACCCTCGTTCTTTCATATCTTCCTCCAAAACACATAAATAATTATACTATTATATAAAGCATTCCTCAATCAAAACAAAAACAACTAGAATATATTCTAGTTGTCTAAATCATTATTATTTTAATCTACCATCATAACTTTATTAAAGTACTATAAAACCATACTAGTTATCACTTTAAATAAATCACTAATCTTGTTTAACTAAAAAAGTAGATGCAACCAAAGAAGCAATTGGTACGGTTAAAACTATCCCCAAAGTTCCTGCAATACCTTGTACAAATTCAATTGCTATATAGTTAGAATTCATTAATTGCTGTACATCAACATTATATGAAAATAATACTAATAATGATACAAAGGCACTTCCTGTAAATGCTAAAATCAAAGTATTAGTCATTGTTCCTATCATATCCTTACCAATTTCTATTCCAGAATTAAATAGCTCTTTTCTTGTAAGATTTGGTTGATGATGATAAACCTCAAATAAAGCTGAAACAATTGACATTCCTGTATCCATAATTGCTCCAAGTGAAGAAATCAAAATTCCTGCAAATAAAATATCTTTAATTTGTAAATTAGTCGCTTCATTAATAAGTACTAAACTTTCAGCCTCATCACTACTAAATCCATTAATTTTTAATACCTCAGACATTAAATAAAAACAAATTGCACTTAACACAACCCCTAAAACAGTAGCAATTATTGCCCCATATGTCTTTTTAGAATTTCCATTTAATAACATCAATGTAACAACCGTAGAAAGTATCACACAAATTACACTCATAATAATTGGCGGATAACCTGAAAATACTGTTGGTAATAATAAGAAAATTACTAAATATAATGTATAGGCTAATCCAATAATTGATTTCAATCCCTTAGATTTACCAATAGTAATAACTGCCATAAATAAAACCAAAGTAAAAATAATCATCCCCAATTCACGATCAAAATTATAAACTGTATAATATGCTTCTATTCCATCAGGTTCATCAGCAGAAATAATTACTCTTGAACCAGTTTTAACTTCGATATTATGAGCAGCAGTTAAATAATTACCAATGCTGAGTTCTTTACCTTTACTTTTACCTTCTAAAACTTTAACTTTTACCACTTGTTTTCCTAAATTAATATCTAAATTATTATCATATTCAACTTGAGAACTGGTTACTTCTACGACTTTTGCACTAACAAAATCTGTAGTTTCATTATTTACTCTTGAGTAATCTTTTTTTAAATATACGTTAAATAATGATGTTAAAATAATTGTTAATAAAATAATAATGATAATCAAACGGTTCTCTTTAAGTTCTTTAATAAATCTTTTCATCTACTACCTCTAATTATAAAATTTAGTGGTAATTTTTATTACCACTAAATTTATTTACTTCTTAGTTTTCTTGTTTATTTTTTCTAGTTTTAATTCCTACAAACGCACTACCAAGTGCTGTAAATAATAATGTTGCACATCCAATTAAACTACTATTATCACCTGTTTTAACACTTGTATTATCACCTTTATTTACTGGTGTTTTTACTGTGTTGTCTACTGATGTTGTTGTATTTTCTAAGCTATTGATCGCTTTTTCTAATACATCTTTTGCACTATTTACTTCAACTTGTGAAGCATTTGGATTTTCAAATACTGCTTTGGCATTAACTAAAGCCTCATTTAATACTTTATATGATTCCTCAGTGTAATTTGCACTATTTAACCCTTCTGCTTGATTAATTAAATCTTCTAATAAATCTTTATTTGGTATTAATCTTAAGTTTATAAATGCTGTTACTAATTCACTGTATGTATTATTTACTTCTTCTTGCATCGCATTAACATTATTATATACACTATTTGCTGTTATTAATGCATCATTGAATACTGTCCATGTAGTTTCAGTATACTTAGTTGAATCCAATTTGCTAACTTTATCAATAAATGCTTTTAATGCTGTTTTATCTCCTTTGAAGAATTCTAATTTTTGCATGATACTAGCAAGTCTGTCAAATGCATTATTTACTTCAACTTGTGTAGCACTTGCGTTATTATATACTGTATTAGCCTCATCTCTAGCCACGATGAATTCATCAACTATTGCTGGTACAACATTAGTTAAATCTTCATCTGTAATGGCATTAGCTAAATCTACTGCAATTTTTAATGCTGTTTTATCTGCTTCTTGTACTTCAGTTTTATTGATTGCAAATGTATCTAAAACTGCCCAATCATCATTATTTGCATCATATAAATATGTTGTGATTTTGAATTCATTTTCACTTACTTCAATATTTGAAATAGAACGTTGTTTTGATTGATCCATTTTTGCAACAAATTCAGTACTAATATTTGTTTTAATATTATAATATTTACTTCCTGAAGCAGAGTTTGCTGTTACATACAATACTCCATCTGGATCAGTAACGCTTTTTAAATTACTTGTATCAGTAACTACTTGCATATCTTTCATGATATTACTACGTACATAAACATGATCATGTCCCATTAATACTACATCAATTCCTAAATCATCAAATACAGGTGTCAATTCTTCACGACGTTGTAAAATATCTCCTTCAACAGCATGACTTGCCACTGAATATACTGAATGGTGGAATGACACTACTTTCCAGCGTGCAGCTGGATTAGCAGCAATTGCTTCTTCCATAAATGCTTTATGTTCTGCAGTTGACATGTTGTTTGAGTTAATGTTCATGAATAATGTATTGTTGTAAACATACCAGTAATCACTTCCAGCAGTTGTTGCTCCTTTACCTGATACGTTTGGTAAATTGAAATGTTGTGAGTAAGCATTTGAACTTGAATCATGGTTACCTACAACATTTGCTTGAGGTGTATTTGTTAAATATTCTGATGCTAAATAACCACTATATTGAGATTCATTACTTGCAGTATTTACTTGATCTCCAGCTGACAAGATAAAGTCTGGATCAAATTTATTGATTGAATCTTGAAGTGTTTTTTTCCATCCTTCGGTATCATTTTTAGCATTTCCACTTGCACCAATTTGTGGATCTCCAGCTAAAATAAAGTTATATGATCCATCAAAGTCTTCAGTTGTAAATTCATAAGCTTTACTCACTGTCTCACCATTTACAAGACGATATACATATTTAGTATTTTCTTCTAAGTTAGTTAAAGTTGCTTGATTATAGTAGAAACTATTATCATTTGATTGATTACCAGTAGCATTTACAGTTATAAATTCACTTGGAAAATCACCATTTTCACTAGCTTTAGCATACTCTACAGTTCCAATTTCACTAGTATTAGCATACCAAGTTAAATTCATTTCAGTTTCATTTTTACCTACTGTTAAGTTAAGTGCTTTTTGCTCAACTGGAGTTTGCCCGTAATTAACTTGTAAATTTGCAAACTCAAAATAAACATCAGAACTATTAGCTCTACCTTGATGTAATTCAACTGCAATTACGTTTTCTCCTACTTTTAATACATCTTTTAATTGATCTGCTGTTAAATTAATTTGTCCTTCTCGGGGATTACTATCATTAGATCCGCCATAAGACATATTTGTATCATAACCACCTGACGGTTTATCAAACGATGCTACTTCTATTCCATTGATATAAATAATTGTGGCATCGTCATAATAAAGATTACCTGTAAGTGAGTTTAAATCATCTAAACTATTTAAATTTACTGTTGTTCTAAAGAAGAAAGTAGGAATGTCATTACTTGTTCCTTCAATATATTGATTTAACAAGACAGTTGGTGTATATTCTCCACCAAGACTTCCTAAAGCCCCATTTTTAGCACCAAATTTACCTGCGGCACTTTTCCAACTATCAACTTGATATCCTTCTTTAGTCCATGCATAACGATCTTCACTAGTTCCAGGATCAACATTGTTATCTAAATATTTCCAAGTTGTTGAAGCATTAATTAAATTTGTTGATTCATCTTGTTTAATAGTATCAGCATGTGCTGGCATTACTTGATAACTATCAGCTACATACCCTGCTCCCATTAATAATGCTAATGTAGCCATTGAAACTTTTAAAACTTTACTCTTTTGTTTTTTCATGTTATTTCTCCTTCTCAAGTTTTACAGGCACATCTTAGCATCCCAATTTCACCTAAACAATACTTTTAACTGACACTTAATTATTTTAACTTAAGCTTAAAAAAATAAAGAAATTGTTAAAATAGCTATAACAATTTCTTTACATTTTTATTACATAAACATACATACAACAATCGGTAAAAACATTGCCGGAATATAATTCATCAATTTAATCTTCGTGATACCTAATATATTTAAACTCATTGCAATAATAATTAACGATCCAACACAAGTCATCTCATTAATTACCTGATTATTTAATAATGGTGCAGCATAAATTGTCAGCATCGTAAGACCACCTTGATAAATTAGCACAAATATCGCTGATAATAATACTCCAACACCTAATGTAGAAGCGAAAATAATCGATGAACAAAAATCCATTGCTGATTTAGTATATAACATCGTATTATCACCTAATAATCCGGCGTTCATCACACCTACTAATGTCATTGAACCAACACAAAAAAGCAAACTGGCACTAATAAATCCTTGAGCAATATTATTTTTATCATTTTTTCCAAAAAATTTACTTTCTATTTTTCTTACAATACTATTTACTCGTCGATCAATATCAATACCCTCACCAATAATAATCCCTACTACTATTGATATAATCATAATTAAAGTATCTTCACCTTTAAATGTACCACTAATCCCAATATAAAGACTACATAAACCTAATCCTTTCATTAAAGAATTTCCAATTCTTTCAGGAATTCCTTTTTTAACAAACAACCCAATACCGGCTCCTAAAATAACTGCAATTGTGTTAACTACAGTTCCTAACATTTACTAGCCTCTAAAATCTTTGCAATTTCATCTCTAACTTCTAATAAAGATGGTAAGGTCTTATATGTAAGTGCCAAAAGCTCAGGTTTATTTTCTACTAAATCAGGCACACAAATAACCGGAATATTAGCTCGATGACTCGCAAGAATTCCATTATTTGAATCTTCTAATACAAGAGCTTCACTACTATCAAAATTAAAATATTCTAATACTTTTAAAAAGATTTCCGGATCAGGTTTACTATGAACTACTTTATCACCACCAACAATATAATCAAACTGATTTTCTAAATCAGATAATTGTAAATATTCATTTATTATTTTAACCGATGAAGAAGATGCTACTGCAATCTTAATTTTCTTCTCTTTTAAATAACTTACCAACTCCTTTAATCCTTTTTTTATTGGTAAACCTTTTTCATAAAAATATTCCATTTTCATTTTCCATGATAATGCTCTAATATCATAAACCGGAAAAGCTTCACCAAATTTTTCCTGAAGCTTTAAGACAGTATCATGTTCATTCATCCCAATTAATTCCATTTGAAATTTCTCTTCAATTATATAACCAAATTCATCACATGCTTTTTTAAAGCATTTCATATCAATCCCCTCTGTAGCAAACATCAAACCATCCATATCAAATATAACTAATTTCATCGTAGACCTCCTAATATATAAAATACATATCTATCTTACTATATTAAATTACAACAAATCAATATATAATAAAACCAAATATCTTTAATTATTTTCTTATAGAACATTTTATAAAAAAAAAGATCCCGGGTCTTTGACACTTGTAGAACCTTTGATGCTAGAATAAAAACTGTACCAGTTAAATGGAAGAACTAGCTAGTATATGGTACAATGTCATAAGCTTAAATCAAAAATATAAAAGGGGTATATGA
>JAGZCC010000060.1 GCA_018369555.1 Thomasclavelia spiroformis | reverse complement strand
ATATGTTTCTTTATGGACATCCATTCCAAGATAAATTATACTATTCATAAGTGACCTCCTATTGTCATGCGGTAATGACTCATTATTTTGTTTTTTCAACCTGATTATGAATCTAAATCCACGATTTGACAACTAGGAGGTCACTTCATATTATCTTTTTATTATTCTTCATAGCTACTTACAAATAATGTTATAATATCTTGCTTATAAAATATTTATAATCTACAATTTTGTAATTATTAATAACGTTTCTTAATTATTAGCATAATAAAAAGCTGTAATTAATTACAGCTTCATCTCTATCTCTTTGGTAAGATTTCAATCCAATAATCATCAGGATCGTTAATAAAATACAATCCCATCTCTTTATTTTCAAAACAAATGCATCCCATTTCCTTATGTAACTCATATGCTTTTTGATAATCGTCTACTTCAAAACAAATATGACTTTCATTTTCACCTAAATCATATGGTTGGGGATGATCTTTTAACCAAGTCAATTCAATTTGAAAATCACTAATACCATCGCCAAGATAAGTTAATACAAAACTACCATCACTAGCTTCTTTAGTTCTTTCAACTTTTAAACCTAATGCCTTTTGATAAAATGCTACACTTTTTTCAATATCTGTAATATTAATATTACAATGTACACACTTAAATTCCATATAAAATTCCCTTAATAAACCGTCTTATATCCACTATCTTCAATATCTAACTTACCAAAATATTTTTCAAAATCAACACCAACAAAATTAGATAAATCTTTCATTTCTAAAATAGTTTTAACATCTACGTCAATTCCATTTTCCATACGATCTTTAACCGCTTCAATTTCTTTTTCACCATGAGTATAAATACGTGATTGTCCTTTAGCTTTTGGAGCATCTCTTAATTCTTGTAAGAAAGTTGAAAAATGGGCTTCAATATCTTCAGGATTTCCAAAAACTTTTGGATCAATTGCAATAAAGCCATGACAAGTTCCACCTACACCATCAATATGTGTATGATTAGATGTTAAACCTTGTGATAAAATTGAACAGAAAATCTCACAGAACATTCCATATCCATAACCTTTATGGCTACCTAATTGCTCTGTTGAACCACCTAATGGCATAATTCCCCCACCAATTTTATTTGCGATATTATCTAAAACATCAGGAGCATCACATGAAGGATTACCATCTTTATCTAATGCCCAACCTTGAGGTAATTCCTTTTCTGCTTTACGATACATTTCCAACTTTCCTCTTGTTACTACCGTAGTTGATGCATCAAAGAAAAATGGATATGGTTTAGCCGGCATTGCTAAAGCGATTGGATTTGAACCAAGCATTGCTTTACGAGCAAATGTTGGTACCATAATAGCTTCTGAGTTAGTAAATGACATCCCCATTAACCCTTGATCACAAGCCATTTTTGCATAATATCCTGCAATTCCATAATGGTTAGAATTTCTAACTGTTACAATTGCCATACCTACATTCTTAGCTTTTTCAATACATTTTTCCATTGCAAACTTACTAATTAATTGTCCCATTCCCGCATGACCATCAATTACTGCAGAAACAGGTGTTTCAAAAACAATTTCAGGTTTAGCATCAACTTTAATCATTCCTTTTTCGATTCCTTTATGATATCTTGAAAGTCTTTGCATCCCATGTGATTCAATTCCATAAATATCTGATAAAAGTAATACATCTGTAATAATTTTACTTTCTTCTTTACTAAAACCAAATTTTTCAAAAGCTTCATTACAAAAAGCATTTAAAATATCAAATTTAAACTTAATATGTGCCATAATTTACCTCACTTATCTTATATTATCAACATTCTACCATAATAATTTTTTAATGTCATTAACAAATTATCAACCATTAATGTACTTAAAAAAGGCCTCTATTTCAGATTCATTAAACACAACAATACCATGTTCCTTCAACAATCTACATGTAATTCCATCACCTTTAACTAAAGTATGATTAAAATTCCCATCATAAACATAATCCTTACCACAACTAGGACTTTTACTTTTCAATAAAACAACCTTTACATCATTTTCCAAAAGAATCTTCAATGCCCTTTTTGCCCCTAATAAATATTCCGTAGTTTTATCTTCACCTAGATTATTAATCACCTTATCACCAACAATTTCACAAGGAGCCCTCGGTATCGTCAAACCACCTAAAACTTCTGGACAAATCATAATCGCTTTATTTTGATCAACTAACTCCTTAATCGATCCAATAAAATTATCACCACCACGATAAGTACATTTAATTCCTGCCAGACAACTACTTACTCCAATCATTAATCTTACTCCAAATTTCTTGTGGATAATCCACAACACAATCAGCATTACTATTAATCAATTCTTCTTTTCCTCTAAATCCCCAAGATACTCCAATTGATTTTACTTTAGTATTTTGAGCAGTTTGAATATCAACATCGCTATCACCAATATAAACTACTTCATTTTTCTTAACATCAAATAAATCAATAACCAAATTAGTCAAGCAAGGATTAGGTTTTTTTGGATGTAAAGCACTATTTCCAAAGATATAATCAAAAGTATCCGGAAATAATGCCTTTGTAATTTTAACTGCATGTTTTTGTGGTTTATTAGTTACTACTGCTAAATTATAATCATGTTTTTTCAATATTTCTAATAATTCAACAACACCTGCATACGCTTTTGTCTTATTAAGACAATTTTTACCATAAACTTCATCAAACTCACGCTTTATTTCCATAATATCATCATTACAATTTTTTGGTAAAGCACGTTCAATTAATTTGATTACACCATCACCAACAAACTTACAATAACTATTAAAATCATGAATAGGATAACCCCTTTTTTTTAATAGTTGATTTACCGTATCTCCTAAATCTTCAATTGAATTAATTAATGTTCCATCTAAATCAAATATAACTGTATTTATCATCTAATCACTCCCAGCACACTATTATAGCATATATTTATTTTTTGCAGAAAATTATCTGTTAAGTTTTTGTTCATGATCGATCATTGCCATTTGTAAAGTAATAGTTTTTAATTTTTCTTTATAACTCTTTTCTGCTTGATTAAAAGCTTCTAGAATCATTGCTTGTTTTTGTTCTTTAACTTCTTTTTGTTCATTTAAAAAGACCCGTTCTACCAATCCAGTTGCTCTTGCAAATGGTTCTTTTCCCTCAATTGCTTCAAAAATATCTAATAAAGTAATTTTATTGGGCGAATGTTTTAAAGAAACCCCGCCATTTTTACCCGCCTCAGAAGTAATTAAACCAGCTACTACTAACTGACGAATTATTTTCTTTAAATAAGAATCTGATACACCAAGACTTTTAGATATATTATAACTTTTAAGAGGCGTGTTTTTATCACTATGTGCAATCATAATCAATAAACAAATTGCTTGTTCAACACTGTTTTTAACCTTCATACTATTCTCCTATTCGTTATAATTTTAGTTTGTTATAATTGGTAGCACTTTTATTATAAGTTGTTAATTAGCGATATTCAATATCTAAATATAAACCATTATAAATTTCTATTTAAATCAATTGACAAATTGATTTAAGAGGCATAAAATGTATTGCTATAAATAGATAATCAATATCCATGGATATATAATATCTATTTATTGAAAGGAGATACCAAAATGATAAAAAAAGAGTGGTCTGCATTTTTTAAAAATTGGTGGTTAAAAATAGTAATTATAGCCATCATCGCAATTCCTAGTATTTATGCCGGTGTATTTTTAGGGTCAATTTGGGATCCGTATGGGAATACTAAAAATATCCCTGTTGCAGTAGTTAATAAAGATAAAAAAGTTAACTATAATGATACAACATTAGATGTTGGTAAAGAATTAGCTAAAAATCTTAAAGAAAATGATTCAATGAATTTTAATATCGTTGATGCAAAAACTGCTAATGAGGGCCTAAAAGACGGTGATTATTACATGATAGTTACTATTCCTAGTAATTTTTCTAAAAATGCCACTACATTATTAGATGAAAATCCTCAAAAAATGATTTTAAATTATACTACTAATCCAGGAAGTAGTTATATTGCTTCTAAAATGAATGATTCAGCAATTGCTAAGATAAAAGCCGAAGTTTCTTCTACTATAACTAAAACATATGCTGAAACTATTTTTGATCAACTTGGCAGTCTTAAAAATGGAATGACCATGGCAGCTGATGGTTCTAGTGAAATTAATGATGGTTCAAGTCAATTAATTGATGGAAACAAAACAATTTCCCAAAACTTACAGTTATTAGCCTCTAGTTCCATTACTTTTAAAGATGGTGCCTCTACTCTTACAAATGGTCTTAAAGACTATACTCAAGGGGTACTAGCTATTAATAACGGTGTTTATTCCTTAAAAGAAGGTGTAAATACCTTCAATAACTCTACTCCTGCACTAGCAAACGGAATAAATAAATTAGATCACGGCGCTAGTAAGCTCAAAGATGGTACTGATCAGTATATAAACGGTGTCGCAACAGCTTATGCTGGCAGTCAACAGCTAATTAATAACAATGCCCTATTAACTCAAGGCATTGAAACATTAGCCAATGGAACAACTCAGTTAAAAAAAGGAAATCAGCAAGTTGTAAATGGATTAGAACAAATGGCTACTCAAGTAAATAATGCTAGTATATCTGTATCAAACTATACTAAACTAATTGATAAACTTGAAAATAGCAATAATCCTACTTATCAAGCTTTAGCGAAAAAAATATTAACTGAAGGTTTAACAAAAGAAGAAGTTGAAGAATTAGGTTTAGCTAATTTAGGTATAAAAGAAGCCTTACCTTCATCCTATGAATTAATTAAAACAATGGATACAAATCTTTCTACAATGAATAATGCCTTAAGCAATGATGCTGGTTTACTTGCGGGAAGTAAAACTATTCAAACTAATTTAAATCAACTTGATGCTTCTGTTAATAGTGGTCAATACACTAATAACGCTGGTGACCTTGTTACTATTCCTAAAGAAAAAAGTTTAAAAACAGGTTTAATGAGTTATTTTAACGGTGCAAATAACCTTAATCTTGGTTTAGCAAAATTAAATGCTAATTCATCAACCTTGAATACTGGTACAAAAGAATTAAAAGCGGGAACTAATCAATTAACTTTACAAGCACCTTCTTTAGTTAATGGCGTCAATGCTTTGAATCAAGGAGCAAATCAATTAGCTCTTGGTACAAGTACACTAGTAAACAACAATCAACCATTAATAAATGGAGCTACTCAATTAACTAGTGGTGCTAATCAAATCAGCAATGGAGCCAATCAATTAGCTCTTGGTTCAATTACTTTAGGTGAAGGCCTAGATACGTTGAAAAATGGAACCAATACTTTAAGTACTTCTTTAAAAGATGGAGCTGATCAAATCAGTAATATTAATGGTGATGAAAAAACTTTTGATATGATTGCTAGTCCAGTTGATACATCACATCGAGAAATTTCAGTTGTTGAAAATAATGGTCAAGGAATGGCCCCATATATGATGAGCGTTGGACTTTATGTAGCTAGTATGGCTTTTACATTAATGTATCCTTTATTTAATGATGTAGAAAAAGCTGAAAGTGGTTTTAAATATTGGTTATCAAAAGCCTCTATTTGGTTTGCGGTTTCAGCAGTTGCAGCTATTTTAATGATTGCATCATTAATGCTTTTCTGTAATTTAAATCCTCAACAATTATTAATGACATTTATTTTTGCTATAATTGTTGGATGGGCATTAATGGCTCTAGTTACTTTATTAAGTATTGTATGTGGAAAAATTGGCGAATTTATCTTATTAGTCTTTATGGTAATTAATTTAGGTGGTTCAGCAGGTACTTATCCATTGGAAACATCAAATGCAATTTACCAAGCAATTCATCCATTTATGCCATTTACTTATAGTGTTGATGGATTTAGAAAAGTACTAAGTATGCCAAATACTTCAGTAAATATTGAGATTATGGTATTTATAGGAATAATTGTAGTATGCAGTTTATTAACTATATTAATTTATAATCGACGTATAAAAAAACCTACTCCATTAATTCCTCAAGCATTTGAAAATGTTAATGAATAAAATCGAGTAAAAAACAGTATATGATTTAAATCTTTACTAAAATATATTTTAAATAAACTGGTCTGCCATTGATGGCAGACCTTTTTAATTCAACAAGATCAATTTATTATAAGTTTGTTAACTATTGGTTAATCAATAATCTTATAAAATACGTTAGTTATCTTAATTTTAAAATTCAATCTATTTTCAATAAATCTTTTTAATACACAAATTATAAAAAAAATTAGTATGTAACAATTAATAATTACAATCAATGTATCCAGCTACACTATTATCACTATTTACAAAACAAAATGTCTTTCAATAGCCACATAGGAAATTATACTTAAAAAATATAATTTACGCTTGAAAAAATACACTTATCATTTATATTGAATACTTATAATCTAGATTAACTATCAACATCTTTTACTAATCATAGTTTTAAATTTACTATTTATTCATAATAAAAAGACAATCACTTTGATTGCCTAAATAGTTTTGCTACTTTTCTTAACTTTCGAAATCATAAAATAAATAACTACCAAAACAATTGTTAAACCATACGGAAAAATAAAATCAACAATTCCATTACATATATCTTTCATTTTATCACGTTCAATATTTTTATCACTAACATACTCTTCTTGATATAATAAATAATCTTTATAATATACATTCAACTTCCCTACTTTGGTTCCTTTTTTCACTGGCGCCTCAATTTTTTTAAATGTATATTTAAACTCTAAATCGTCTTGATTATATCCATTAGGTAAAAAAGCCATTGTATCATTTTGATTTTCAATTAATATTTTCTGATTATCCTTAGCGACCCCAATATCTAAATTCTTAACCTCAGTTCCCTTAGTCAAAATTGGTTGCATTGAATAATTTTGACTAACATAATTTACAATATCCAATGTATCTTGTACAGCTGCCTTTGGTTTAACATCATTATTAATCGATTTACCAACAATTACAATAATTTCATTATCCCCAACTTTATCTAAACTAGATAAACAATTTTTAGCAACATCAGTATATCCACTTTTACAACCGATAATACTATCTGTATTAATATTACTTCTTCTTGCATTATATACTGATTTGTTAACCCATTGATGCAACCCATTAGAAGAAGTAGCATAACGTTTTGAATATATTTCTTTAAAATCTGGATTTGCAACTGCATATTGAACAATTAATGCCATATCATGGACTGTTGTATAATGATTCGGATCATGAATTCCTGTCGTATTAACAAAATGTGTATCTTTAAGCTCCAATTTTTTTGCACACTCATTCATTTTTTCTACAAAGGCTTCTTGACCCCCGCATAAATTATTTGCAAGAGCTCTAGTTGCATCAGCTCCACTAGGTAAAATTGCTCCTAAAAGTAAATCACGATACGTAACTGTTTCATTAACTTCAAAATTTGCTGAAGATGCTCCTGTCTCCCAGACTGTATCAATATCACTTTGTGTAATAACAGTTGTTTCATCAAGATTTTCAATCATATCTAATGCTACAATTACTGTCATAACTTTTGTCATACTTGCAGGATACATTCTTTCATCCATATTTTTATTATATAAAACAAGGCCACTATTAGCATCAATTGCTACTGCATATTGGGCATTTAAACCAATATCTTCATTATTATTCAAAGCATGAATTGGAGTTATTAAAGCAACAGCACATACTAATGAAAACAATAAACAATAAATCTTTTTAAACATCCAATTCTCCTTCCTCAATATTTCTTTTTAAAAAAGATAATTTTGTTTCTGAAATTATTAGTGCAATAAAAATCAAAACAAACCCTGAAACTACTTTAACACTCAATACCTCACCATACAACAACACAGAAAAAATAACACCAAAAACTGATTCCAAACTAAGTAAAATAGCTGCATTACATTCACTAACCAAATGCTGTCCCAAGTTTTGACATAATAAAGTAATCGCTGTTGCAAAAAATGCTAAGTATCCAATCTGTAAAATAATACTGCTATCTATTTGCTTAATTACACTAATATCTTCAAAAAACAACGAACCAAAAAAAGCTAAAACTGCTGTCATTGCAAATTGTAAAGTTGTCAATTTAATAGGATGCATTTCTTGAGAATATTTTTTTATTGCAAGAATATGCAAAGCATAAAAAACACCACCAATAAGTGTCAATAAATCTCCTAAATTCATCGATAAATTAGCATCTAAAGAAACAAATCCAACCCCAAAAATACAAAGCAATGCTGCTATAAAATTATAATTATCTGGTCTTTTATGATAAAAAAGCCAAACCAAAAAGGGAACAATTGCACAATACACAGCTGTTAAAAAAGCATTTTTTCCAGGTGTCGTCATCGTTAATCCAATTGTTTGAATCAAATAAGCAAGAAACAAACAAGTCCCAGTAACCATACCTCCCTTTAGATCCTTTAATTTTATATCTTTAACATATTTATAAAACATAATAGCCATAATAACTGTTGCTAATGAAAATCTAACAAATAATAAAACATTTGGTGTTAAAAAATCAACTGCACTTTTCATCACAATAAAAGAGCTTCCCCAAATCATTGCAGCCAACATCAATAGCAACGAACCTTTTAATTTATTACTCACAATATTACCCTCCATACATTCTTATTTATTCTAGCACTTTCAACATATTTCAACAATATTTATTTTTAATTAATTTTTGCAATTTCAACAAAGCTAAACAAATTATATAGAAAATCTATTTATTTTTTCATTAACGTAATCAAATATTTACAATTATTATCCACATAAAACCCTTTCCGCAATTTAGTTAAATCAACAGCAATTTACGATACAGCTTTATCAACAACTGTCGTTTCTTCATCTAAACGAAGTCCAACAGTCCTTAATGCATTGGGTTTGTTTTATCAGTATATCCAAAATTTGTCATTGCTTTAACATTAGCAATTACTGCTTGTAAGCCTTCTACATCAGGATTTAGATGAGCTTGAATCAAGCTGATTGTTGAGGCTGAAACATTCAAGCAAAACCACATAATTAAACTTGATGCTATAGCAGTTAACGTAGAGGAATCTACTAAATTAAGATCTGCTTTATCTTTAAATTAAAGATTACCAAGTGCTTTTAATGCCTTTTTATAAGCATCTACAAACAAAAAAAGGCGTAACGCCTAAAGATTAAACATATTTAAACGTTACAGCCCTATTTTCTATTAGTCATTAATTACCTCATGACAACGGCAACATAATTCACCATTCATTTCATCTTCATCAAAATAGTTCCAACAACGTGGACATTGATGACCATTAAATTTTTCAGCTTTAATATAAGCACTTTCAAATTCTTCTAATGAATTATCTTCTACTAATTCAACTTTTGCAACAATAAATAATTGTTTCAATTCCTTCGCTAATTTAGCCATATCTTTAAAATCATCTTTTAATGAAATAAATACTTTAGCTTCCATATTAGATTTAATTACTTTATCATTTCTTAATGTTTCTAATACCTTTAATACATCTTTACGCAATAATAAGAAACGATCAAAATATGATTTGATTTCATCACTATTTTCAATTTCAACCTTTTCAACCTTTGGCTCTAAGAAAATAGATTCAGCTTTATCTTCATCACAATGGAAATGATCATGCAATTCTTCTGCTGTAAATACTAATACTGGAGAAATCAATTTCATCATTGCTTTAGCATGATAATATAATACAGTTTGTACCTGTCTACGACGTAAATTATCGGCTTTTTCAATATATAAAATATCTTTTGTAAAGTCCATATAGAAAGAACTTAACAAATTAGTAAAATAATTCAAAATTTGTTGATTAACATCAGCAAAATCATAATTATCATACGCTTGATGATATCCATCAATTAAATTATTTAATTCAACTAACATATATTTATCAACATCAGTTAAATCATTAACTGCAACTAAATCACTTTGTTTAAAATCATTTAAATTTCCTAAAACAAAACGCATTGTATTTCTAATCTTACGATAGTTTTCAGAAATTTGTTTCATGATTTCATCACTAATACGAACATCTTGTTGATACGCTACTGAAGTTGCCCACAATCTTACAATATCAGCTCCATATTGATTTACTAATTTAATTGGATCAACTGTATTTCCTAATGATTTAGACATCTTATTACCTTTACCATCTAACACAAATCCATGTGATAAAACAGTTTTATATGGTGCTTTACCATGAGCTGCTGTCCCGATAATTAAAGATGAATTGAACCATCCACGATATTGATCACTACCTTCAAAATATAAATCTACAGGATATGGATAACCACGTTCTTTCATACATCCAGTATGACTTGATCCTGAATCAAACCAAACATCCATAATATCTTTTTCTTTTTTAAAGATACCATTAGGTGAATGTTCATTTGTATAACCCTCAGGTAATAAATCTTTTTCATCTAATTCAAACCAAACATTTGAACCGTGTTTTCTAAATAAATCTGAAATATGTTTAAAAACTTCTTCTTCCATGATTGGTGTTCCATCTTCACAATAAATAATTGGAATTGGTACCCCCCAAGTTCTTTGACGTGAAATACACCAGTCACCACGTTCTTTGATCATATTATAAATACGAATATGACCCCATTCATTTAACCAATTAACATTATCAATTTCAGCTAATAATTTATCTCTAATTTTATCTAATGAACAGAACCATTGATCAGTTGCTCTAAAAATAATTGGTTTTTTAGTACGCCAGTCATGAGGATAACTATGTGTGATAAATTCTAATTTCAATAACACTCCTAATTCATCAAGTTTCACTGTTACTGTTTTATTAGCATCATCTACATATTGTCCTTCTAACCACTCACCGCAGTCTTTCATCATACAACCATGTTCATCAACATTACAATATGCTGGTAAACCATATTTTTGTCCTACATAAAAGTCATCTGCCCCAAATCCTGGTGCTGTATGAACACATCCTGTTCCGGCTTCTGCAGTAACATGGTCACCTAAAATAACTAATGATTCACGATCATATAATGGATGTTTACAAGTAATCATTTCTAATTCTTTTCCTTTGAAATGATCAATTACTTGATAGTCATCAATTTCAAATTTTTCCATCAATGAATCAACTAATTCTTCTAAAACAATCAATTTACCTTTACTTGTTTCAACTAAAGCATAGTCATATATCTCATTTAAACAAATTGCAAGGTTAGCAGGAATTGTCCAAGGTGTTGTTGTCCAAATAACAAAGTATGTATCGTTATCTAAAACTCCTTTACCATCTTTAACTTGAAATTTAACAAAAATAGTTGGACTTTTAACATCATGATATTCAATTTCTGCTTCAGCTAAAGCTGATTCACTTGATGGTGACCAATAAACTGGTTTTAATCCCTTAAAAATCAAACCATCCATTGCCATTTTTGCAAATACATCAATTTGATTTGCTTCGAATTCAGGTAACAATGTTAAATATGGGTGCTTATAATCAGCAAATGTCCCCATTCTAATTAATTGTTCCATCTGCTTATTTACTTGTTCATGAGCATATGCCTCGCATTTTTCTCTAAATGAAGCTGTTGACATTTCTTTACGATTTACACCTAATTTTTGAATTGCGTTTTCAATAGGAAGTCCATGAGTATCCCATCCTGGAATAAATGGAGTATAACGTCCTTCCATATTATTATATCGACAAATAACATCTTTAATAACTTTGTTTAACATATGTCCCATATGCATATTTCCATTTGCATACGGTGGTCCATCATGAAAAACAAAACTATCCTTTCCTTCATTTTGTTTAATAACTTTTTCATACATATTTGCTTCTTGCCAACGATTTACATACCCTGGTTCTTTTTTAGGAAGATTTCCTCGCATTTCAAAATCAGTCTTTGGCATTAATAATGTGTCTTTATAATTCATATTCTTACCTCCATAAAATAAAAAAAACGTCCCTTACAAAGGACGAATGTTCGCGGTACCACCTTTTTTCGTATTTTTCAATACGCACTTAAAATCTTAACGCGATTAACGGCAACCTCTACTATTTTCAAGGCGCTACTCCAGAGTGATTCATTATAATAATAGTTACTGATTTACACCAACCATCAGCTCTCTATAAACATCTTACTATAAACAGTCTCTTTCATTGTATTTATTCTTCTTCATCATCTTCATTAATCAGATTAAAAACTTCTGAATTATCAATCGTATCTAAAATATCTTGCGACATTTTTTGAACTGATGAACGAAATTTGATTGCCTGATCTTTAAAATCATTCATTTCACTTGAAAGTGAACGGACATAATCCAATGACTCTTTTAAAATCATATTGGCATTACGTTTTGCTTTATCTATCAAAGCACTTGCTTCTTTTAAAGCTAGACGAGCTATTTCTTCATTAGTTTTTTCAGTAATGTTGACACGATGCTGTAACAAAGAATTTTGTTCTTTAAGATGATCAAGTTCATCATTTAAAGATGAAATCTGATTTTTTAATTTATTAATCTGATTTTCATAATCAATCATCAAATTATCAACAGTTTGTTTATCATATCCCATAAATTGCTTCTTTATCCCACTCATCGTCTCACCCCTTACTTATAAAAATACCCTTCGATAACATAATTATCCTGTTTTGTCATTCTTTTAGTATCGACAATTTTAACACGTCCATGACCTCGAAGCGATATTATATCACTATTATTACATAAATAACTTATTTCTTCAACTTCTTTGTGATTAACTTTTACAAAACCTGAGCGAATATAATTAACCGCCTTGCTTCGAGGTAAATTATATATGCTACTAACTATTTTATCAAGTCGAAATGAAGAAACAATAAAAGTTTTACAAATATATTGATGGATAATTTCAATATTTTCATCAGATACTGATAATTTAACTTTACTACGCTTAATCAAATTAAGATTATTCTTCACATAATCATATATCTTTAAATCCATCGCTACATAAAAAACATCTTGATATTCATAAATATCCCCAAATAACTCTCTTTTAACCCCTAAAGACATTAACGCCCCTAATATATCTCGATGCGTTAATTTATCAAAAGGTTTGGCATAAGTAATTTTAACTAAAACAATTTCAAAATCAACTTGTTCAATTTGATAATAGGCTGGCGCAATAATCATTCTTTTTGCTTCACTATTAATAAAACCACCATCTTCTAAAACAATCAATTCGTCCAATTTACCAATTACACTATAAACAATAGACTGATAATATGGATTTAAAAACTTAGTTAAAACGATTCTTTGACGATTTAGTGCCTGATCTTTAAACTCAAGAATCTTTTTAACAAAAGCCTCTTCACCTTTAAAATGTTCAAACATAATTAAAAAGTATTAGTTTTACTAATACTTATTTATCAACAGATTCCTCATCCGTAACATCAATATTTCCTGAAACACTAATATTTTTAGGTGCACATAAGAAAATCTTTGGACCAATTGTTTGTATATCTCCATCAATAGCATAAATAACACCACTTAAAAAATCAACAACACGTTTTGCTTGTTCTTTTTGTAAACGATGTAAATTGATAACTACTGCTTGTTTATTTTTTAAATATTTAGCAATCTCCTGTGTTTCAGCATATGCTCTAGGTTCAAATAATATTAATTGACTATCTTTATTAGAATTCAATTTACTAATAGCTTCACTTGTTTTTGCGTTTTTTGCTTGTTCAAAAAAACTAGTTTTTGGTTCAGTATCGATTTCTACATCATCATATTCTTCAAGTTCATCGCCTTCTTCATCAAAAAACCACTTTTTTACTTTTTCTCCGTATCCCATGAAGCATTCCTCCTTATTTCATTACTAGCCCATTATAACACAAAAAAACTAATCATAAAAGCATAAAAAAACAAAATAAAAGACAGTCTGATTCAAAAATGATAATGTCTTAATATATCCAATTTGATAATGTCCCAATTGGGTCATTATCAAAAAGATGTTACAATGTAACCTCATTATAA
>JAGZCC010000059.1 GCA_018369555.1 Thomasclavelia spiroformis | reverse complement strand
TAAAGAATAAAATAAAATGCCTGCGGAAACAAGTTATTTTTCATGACTATGTGTGCCTTGGAGCCGCAGGCGGAAAGGAATGTAAGGTTTATATGTTAATTCGAATAAAGAAATTACAATTTATTTGTGGGATTTTTTTGTTGTTACAGGTATTTTGTTCGATGTGGTGGATACCTTTCCATTTGCTGGCATCATTATTATCAATTATTATAATTGGATGGCAAAAGAAGTTTTGTGTGTTACAGGTACAATATCATTATTATGTATTAGTTTTATATTGTTTTAGAATATGGCTTTTAGGAATTGATTCGTTTATTTTTTTAGAAACTATTTATATGTGTCTTTGTTTATATTTTTCATTTATGATTATTTTATTTTCATTTCGAGCAATTCTATAAATATCATTTTTAAATGAGATATTTGATGGTATAATGTATGTTGAAAGGATGTGGAGATGATGCTAGGACATTTACAAGTGTATAGTGCATATAGCTTTCAAAATAGTACTATTTTAATAGAAGAGTTGTGTAAAAAAGCTAGTGATCTCCACTATGAGGCACTAGCTTTAACTGATAAAGATAATATGTTTGGAGCAATGGAATTTACAAAGTGTTGTGCTAAATATGGGATTAAACCAATATATGGTTTAGAAGCAAGTGTGGAAATAAATCATGAAATATATCCATTGATTTTACTTGCTAAAGATACACCGGGTTATTTTAGTTTAGTTAAAATTACAAGTGATATTTCCCTAAATGATAATAAAGCAATTAGCTTTAATGAGTTAGTAAAACATCAAAAACATTTATTTGTATTATCAGGATGTAAAGAAGGTATTATTGAACGATTGATTTTAAAAGAGCTTGATAGTGAGGCCCTTAAATATTTGAAGTTGTTTAAAAATAGTTTTGATAATTTTTATGTTTGTCTACAAAATCATAATCTAGCAATGCAACATAAAGTTAATGAACGTTTAATTGCTTTAGCACTGTTAGAAAATATTCCAATTTGTATATCGAACGAAGTTAGATATTTAGAGAGCAAAGAAGCGTATACATTAGAATTATTACAGGCGTTTAATAAAGGACAAACATTAGACATTAATCATGAACCAATAACTGATCAGTTGTATTTAAAATCTAGTTATGAGATGGAAAGTATTTTTGAAAAAAAATATATTGAAAATACTAATTATATTATAAACTTATGCAATGCATCAATTCCACTACATCACATGCATTTACCAAAGTACCCAGTACCTAAAAATGGTAAGGCTAGTGATTATCTAAAACAACTTTGTAGTGTCGGATTAAAAAAACGTTTTAAAAATCAAAAAATAAATCCTGTATATTTACAAAGACTAAAGAAAGAATTAGATGTTATTACTAAAATGGGATTTGATGATTATTTTTTAATAGTTTTTGATTATGTAAGGTATGCTAAAATCAATAAGATATTAGTTGGACCAGGTAGAGGTTCAGCTGCAGGAAGTTTAGTTGCTTATGTACTTGGCATTACTAATATCGATCCTTTGAAACATGATTTGTTTTTTGAACGTTTTTTAAATGAGGAACGTGTTAGTATGCCGGATATTGATATTGATTTTCAAGATGATCGGCGTGATGAAATTGTTGAATATGTTACTAATAAATATGGTCAAGAACATGTGGGTCAAATTGTTACTTTTTCAACTTATGGACCTAAAGTTGCCATTAAAGATCTCGGTAAAGTATTAGGAATAGCTTTACCGCGTCTAGAATTATTGGCTAAAAATATTCCAACAGGGCCTAAGAATCGTAAAAGTGCAAAAGAAGTATATGAAACATCATATAATTTTCAATCAATGGTTAATCGTGATTTAGCACTAAGAAGAATTATGCCATCTGTTTTTATTGTTGAAAAATTACCAAGAAATATTTCAACTCATGCAGCGGGTGTTGTTTTGTCTTGTGATCAGCTTAATCAAGTTGTACCTTTAACTAGAGGACCAAATAATGGAATTATTACCCAATATTCAAAAGATTATATTGAAGATGTGGGATTGTTAAAGATGGATTTTTTAGGATTGAAGAATTTAACAATTATTGATTATATTTTAAAAGATATTGAAAAAAATTATGGAAGAAAAATAAATATTAATGAAATTGAGCTAAATGATGAAAAAACATTTCAATTGATAAGTAGAGGAGATACTTTTGGTATTTTTCAATTAGAATCTCCGGGAATGAAAAATTTATTAATTAAAATGCAATGTAATTGTTTAGATGATCTTATTGCAGCTATTGCTTTATTTAGACCTGGACCAATGGCTAATATTCCTGCCTATATTGCAAGAAAAAAAGGGGAAGAACCAGTGACTTATCCATTGGATTGTTTAAAACCGATTTTAGCATCAACGTATGGAATAATTATTTATCAAGAGCAAATAATGCAAGTTGCTCAAAGAGTAGCAGGTTTTTCACTTGCAAAGGCAGATATTTTAAGAAAGGCGATGTCAGATAAGGTAGCTAGTTTAATGGTATCAATGAAAACCGAATTTATTAATGGTGGGATTGCAAATGGTTTTAGTGAAAGTGATACGATGGAAATATTTGAGTTAATTGAAAAATTTGCAAATTATGGTTTTAATAAAGCTCATTCAGTTGCATATGGTTATGTTGCTTATTGGTTAGCTTATTTAAAAGCAAATTATCCGTTAGAATTTTTCAGTGCATTATTATCAAATGAACAAGGTAGTGATACTAATAAAATTAGCTGTATTCAAGAGGGAAAGAAATATGGTGTTAAAATATTACCACCATCGATTAATTACTCGACTGATCGTTTTAAAGTAGAAGATGGTAATATTCGTTACTCACTTTTAGCAATTAAAAATGTTGGTTATGCTGGTTATCAAGCAATTATTAAGGAACGAGAAAAGGGTTTATTTAAAGATGTATTTGACTTTATTTCTAGAATGGAGTCTAGTAAACTTAATAGTAAAATGATTGATAGTTTAATAATGGCGGGAGTTTTTGATGAGTTTGAACTTAATCGAAGTACTATTAAATATAATTTAAGTCATATTATTGAATATGCCCAGTTAAAAAATATGATTGGAATAGACGAACCACCAATTTTAACGATAGTTAAAGATAATCGTATGAAAGTTTTAGAAGAAGAAAAGTTGGTTTTAGGTGTTTATTTATCAATGCATCCAATTGCTTTAATTAAACAAAATTTAAATCTTAAAATTATAAGTATAAGTGAATTGCATTATAATATTGATAAATATGTTACAATAGTAATGGCAATATCAAGAGTGAAAGCAATTGTAGATAAAAAGGGGCAAGAAATGTGTTTTGTTGATGGATATGATGAAACTGGAGAAATTGATGGAGTTGTATTTGCCAATAATTATCAAACATTGAAAAACGTGTTAGTGCGTGGTGATATTTGTTTAATAGAAGGACAAGTGAAGTTTCGCGATAAATTATCATTGGTAATTTATCAAGCTAAAAAAGTACGTTAAGGGTGGATGAAATGAAAGAATTAGTATTAATAGATGGAAATTCATTGTTGTATCGTGCCTATTATGCAACAGCAGCAATGGGAAATTTGATGGTTAATAAAGATGGTATACCGACAAATGCGGTTTATGGATTTGCTAATATGTTAGAAAATATTTTAAAAGGCAATCCTGAATATATTGTAGTGGCTTTTGATTATGGAAAAAAAACATTTAGAAATGATTTATTTGAAGTATATAAAGGAACACGTAGTGCTACACCTGATGAACTGATTTGTCAATTTTCAATGATTAGAGAATATTTAACGGCACATGGTATCCGTTATCAGGAAATTGAAGGTTATGAAGGGGATGATGTTATTGGAACGATTGCTAGTATCGCAAGTAAAAATAGATTTAAAGTTAGTATCGTTACTAGTGATAAAGATATGTTGCAATTAGTTGATGATAGTGTCAGTGTTTATTTAACGAAAAAAGGTGTCGCTGAATTAGAAAAAATAACACCAGAAAAGTTTAAAGAAATATACGGATTAATTCCTGATCAAATGAGAGATTTAAAAGGATTGATGGGTGATAAGGCTGATAATATTCCAGGAATTCCTGGGGTTGGTGAAAAAACAGCTTTGAAATTATTAAAGCAATATCATACTATTGAAAATTTAAATGATCATTTAGATGAATTAAAAGGAAAAATGGGTGAAAAGATTCGGGATAATATTGATCAGGGATTACTTTCAAAAAAAATTGCGACAATAATCAAAGATGTTCCAATGGAAGTTGAGTTAGATGATTTTTGTTATCAGGGATTTGATTATAATGAATTAGCAGAATTTTATCGACGTTATAGTATGAATTCATTATTAAAAAGAATGTCTTTGGCTAATGAAGATAATAAAGAAGAAGCAGTTATAGATGTTAAAATAGTTAATTGTTTGCCAATTATTAAACGAGATAGTTCAATTGTTGTAGGAGTTTTTGATAGTAATTATCATCGTTCATTAATCCTTGGTTTTGCAATTTATAA
Source organism: Thomasclavelia spiroformis (assembly GCA_018369555.1). GTDB lineage: Bacteria > Bacillota_I > Bacilli_A > Erysipelotrichales > Coprobacillaceae > Thomasclavelia > Thomasclavelia spiroformis_A. Next base: position 10,319 of record JAGZCC010000059.1, on the reverse strand, counting down.
TGATAGTGAAGCTTATTATATTGATATTGAAAATGCGATAAAATGTCAAAATTTTAAAAAGTTTATCAATGATGAATCAATAGAGAAATATGGCTATGATATTAAAAAATGTATTAATGCAGCAAAATGGCATGGCTTAGAGATAAAAAATTATGTTTTTGACTTACAATTGGCATCATATATATTAAATCCTAGTTTAAAAGATGAAATTCGTAGTGTATGTGAATATTATGATTATTATGATGTCTTATATGATGAAGAAGTTTATGGTAAAGGTGCTAAAAAGAAAATTCCTGAAACAGCAGCGGTTGCTAATCATTTAATTAAACAGGCAAAAGCTATATATGTTTTAAAAGATCGGGCAATTGAAAAATTGAAGCAAGAAAATCAATTTGATTTGTATAAAGATGTAGAAATGCCAGTGGCTAAGATTTTAGCAAAGATGGAATATCAAGGGGCTAAAATTGATAAAGCGATTTTAAAAGATTTAGAAAACCAATTTGGCAAAGAAATTGAAGTTCTAGAAAAAGAAATACATCAATTAGCTAATAAAGATTTTAATATTGCTTCTCCAAAACAATTGGGTGAAGTTCTTTTTGAAGATTTAGGTTTACCTAATGGAAAAAAGACAAAAACTGGATATTCAACATCTGTTGATATTTTAAATAAATTAAAAGATATTCATCCAATTATAAATAAAGTATTGCAATATCGAACATTGTCTAAATTATATTCTACATACATTATTGGTTTACAAGAACAAATATTTGTTGATGGAAAAATCCATACAATATATAACCAGGCATTAACCCAAACCGGTAGGCTTTCATCTACTGATCCTAATCTTCAAAATATTCCAGTAAAAACAGCTGAAGGCAAATTAATCCGCAAAGCATTTATTCCAGAATATGACTATTTAGTATCATTTGATTATTCACAAATCGAACTAAGAGTATTAGCGCATTTAGCAAACGTAAAATCCTTAATTAAAGCATTTAATGAAGATAAAGATATTCACCGTCATACAGCTAGTGAAATTTTTGGAGTAGATGAAGATGAGGTTGATAGTGCAATGCGTCGTAATGCTAAAGCGGTGAATTTTGGAATTATTTATGGAATGTCAGATTTTGGTTTAGCAGAGCAAGTTGGAGTATCGGTTAATGAAGCACGTAATTTTATAAAACGTTATTTTGAAAATTATCCAGAAATTAAAACATATATGGATAACAATATTGAATTTTGTAAAAAGAATGGTTATGTAACAACAATGTTAAATCGTAAACGTTTTATTCGTGAAATAAATGAAAAAAATTATATGCGCCAGGAACTTGGTAAACGTCTTGCAATGAATTCGCCAATTCAAGGATCGGCTGCTGATATTATTAAAATGGCAATGATTAAAGTTGATGAATTGTTTAAAAAACATAATTTGAAATCTAAAATGATTTTACAAGTGCATGATGAATTGATTTTTGATGTGTATAAAGAAGAATTAGAAGAAGTAATGGAAGTCGTAGCTAAAGCAATGACAACAGCTGTTAAGATGAATGTAGAATTAAAATCTGAAGGAAGCTATGCGATAAATTGGTATGAATTAAAGTAGGTGATAAAATGCCAGAATTACCAGAAGTAGAAACAGTTAGAAGAACTTTAAAGAATTTTATTTTAAATAAAAAGATTACCTCGATTGATGTTTTATATCCTAAAATTATTGAAGATGATATAGAAGAATTTAAGAATAAAGTTTGTCATCAGGTAATTAATGATATTGATCGAATTGGTAAATTTTTAATTTTTAAATTAGATGAGGTTGCTTTTATTTCTCATTTAAGAATGGAAGGTAAATATCATTACGTAAATAGTGATGAACCATTAAATAAACATGATCACATTATTTTTAATCTAGATGATGGTAAGCAACTTAGATATAACGATACCCGTAAGTTTGGAAGAATGAAATTAGTTAGTCTGGATAATTATGCTAACGAATTGCCACTATCTAAATTAGGACCAGAACCATTTTATGCTGATGAAAAGAAATTATATGAAAAATTACATAAATGTAATTTACCAATAAAGCATGCCCTATTGGATCAAAGTATTATTGCTGGAATTGGTAATATTTATGCAAATGAAATATGTTTTGCCATGAGGTTAGATCCATATACTCCCGCAAATAAATTGACTAAAAAGAGTGTAACAGAGTTAATTGAAGTAGCAAGTAATATTTTAAATGAAGCAATTAGACAAGGGGGAACTACTATTCATTCATTTAGTGCAAATGGAATAGATGGGTTGTTTCAAGTTAAATTAAAGGTACATATGCAAAAAAAGTGTTCGGTTTGTGGTGGTGAAATTACTAAGGAAGCTATTAAAGGGCGTGGAACATATTATTGTAAAGAATGTCAAAAAAGGAGAAGATAAATGATAAAATGGGGAATTATTGGGGCTGGCAATATTGCACATCGTTTTTGTAAGGCGTTAGTTAGGGATAAAAGAGCTAAATTAGAAGCTGTTAGTTGTCGAACTATGGAAAAAGCTAAAGCTTTTAAAATGATTTATCCATGTAATAAAGCTTATGATTCTTTTCAAAAAATATTGGATGATTCAGATATTGATGCAGTATATATTGCGTTACCGCATTATTATCATTATGAATGGATAAAAAAAGCTATTTTAGCACATAAAAGTGTTCTAGTAGAAAAACCGGCAACAATTGATTGTAAACAGATAGAGGAACTTAGAAAACTAGCAAGACAAGAAAAAGTTTTATTAATGGAAGCAATGAAAAATAGATTTGTACCATGTTATCGAAAAGCTAAAGAACTACTTGATAATCAAATAATTGGAGATATTAAAAAAATTAAAACGAGTTTTTGTAATGAACATATGGAATATGATGCCAATTGTTATTTATTTGATCTTAAACAAGGTGGTTGTTTATTAGATTTAGGAATCTATAACATCAGTTATTTAGATGATTTTTTTAATGATGAATTAAGTGATTTATCACTAGAGTGTAGACATCATGAATGTGGTGTAGATAGCTATGTTAATGCTAATATTTTATTTAATGAAAAAGTAGGAATTGTTGAATGTGCTATTGATCATAAAAAAGAGCGTTGTGTTATTTTTAGTGGTGAAAAAGGTAAAATGATTTTAAAACCACTGCATCGTCCTTTAAATATTAAAGTAATTATAAATAATAAAACTGTAATTGATGAAGATATTGCGTATGAATATGATGATTTTTATAGTGAAATTAAACATTTTAATAGTTTAATTGAAAATCATCAGTTAGAAAGTGATATTATGAGTCTTGATAGCAGTGTTAACTGTGCTAAAATTTTAAGTGCGATTAAGGAGAAAATGTAATGGAAGTTTTTGGAATTACAGGTAGTATTGCTACTGGTAAAAGTACGGTAACTAATTATTTAAGAGATAAAGGTTATTTAGTGGTTGATAGTGATAAATTAGCATATGATGCATTAACGATAGATCAAGATTGTATAAATAAAACTAAAACTAGATTTAATTTGCCAAAAGGAGCGATTGATCGTAAGAAATTAGGAAAAATTATTTTTAATGATAAAAAAGCAAAAGCTGATTTAGAAAAAATAATTCATCCTTATGTTATTAGTAGAATTAAAGAGATAATTGAAGATAATCGAGATTTGAAATATATTTTTTTGGATATTCCATTACTTTATGAAAGTAAATTAGAGTATTTATGTAATAAAGTAATTGTAGTATATTTAAATTTAGAAGATGAGTTGAAAAGATTGATGAAACGTGATGGAATTGATGAAGAGTATGCAAAATTGATTATTGCAAATCAAATGTGTATCGAGGAAAAAAAAGAAAAGGCAGATATTATTTTAGATAATAGTGGTTCTTTAGAAAATCTATATGCACAAATTGAAGAATTATTGAAAGGAAGATAGATATGAATGAGTTAATGATGTCTGATTTATATATGATTAATGCTAATTATCCACTTGATAGTATTCATATGCGGGCTATCCAGCTTTTATATCAGCCGTTAATTGGGAATGTTGCTTGTAGTCTGTATTTGACTCTTTATGCAGAATTGAATCAGCTTTCATTGACTAAAGCCACAAGCTTATTTAGTCGTTTAACGAAAATAAGTGGTTTATCATTAACGCAAATTAATGAAGCCAGTAAAAAGTTAGAGGCAATTGGTCTTTTAGCAAGATATAAAAAAGATGTAGATAATAATCGAATATATCATTTTGTAATTAAGACCCCACTATCTCCCTCTAAAATTTTTAATCATGTTATTTTAGGGCCATTATTATTACAACGACTTGGAAAAGAGGATTTGTATCGTACTAAGTTATGTTTTAAATCATCAACTTTTGATTTTGATGATTATGAAAATCTAACTGCTAAATTTACTGATGTTTTTGATATTAATATGCTTGAAGGTAGCAAAGAAGTATTAGTTGAAAAAAATTATTTTGGAAATGATTATGGTAAAATTGATGGTGATTATGACTTAGAGTTATTTTATCAAGGATTAAAAGATTATCAGATAAAAAGAAGCATAATTACAAGTGATGATGAAACTCTTATCAAACAACTAGGAATAATGTATCGGATTAATGCTTTGGATATGCAAGGATTGGTTAAAGATAGTATAAAAGATAATAAAATTTCTAAGCAATTGTTAATTAAAAATTGTCGAGATTATTATGATGTGGCTATGCCAGAGAAATTTGAAGAAATTTATCATAAGCAGGCAACAATTCATAAAAGTACTAGTGGAAATGATCTGTTAAATTCGCATATTCAATATTTAGAAAGTGTTAATCCATATCAATTATTAAAAGATAAACAAGGTGGTAGAGAGCCGTTAAAACATGATTTACAAATTGTTGAGGCAATTATGACTAGTTTATATTTACAGCCTGGTGTTGTAAATGTGTTAATTGAGTTGACACTTTCTCAATGTGATAATGTTTTATCTCGAGCATTTATGCAAACACGAGCAGCACAATGGAAACGTAAAAAAATTGAAACAGTAAAAGAAGCGATGGATGAGGCTAAAATATATTTAAAATATCGACATAATGATGATGTTGATAATATAAAAGATGACGTGAGTATGGTTAATAATGATAGTGTTGACGAAACTGAATTAAATGAATTTTTAAGCCAGTTTGAATAGGAGGCGTGTATGAAGAGTATACAAGATTTTAATTTGTTTAATGAGAGTAATTTTTATGAAAATAAAGAAAATAGTATTAATGAGTTATTAAAAGATAATAATATTATTAAGGTATTAAAAAAGTATGATTTAAAACGTGAAGATATTGAAGAAAATTGGATTGAATTTTTAGAATATAAAGAGGATTTAGATATTTGTAAAGCGTGTAAGTCATTAAAAGATTGTCCTAAAGTATCTAAAGGGATGATTCGGAAATTTGATTATTATGATGGTATTATTAAATTATCATTGACGCCTTGTAAATATGGATTATCACATTTTAATGATCAAAATGTTTTAAATAATATTTTACTTAAAAATGTAAGTAGTAAGATTTTACTTACAAAACCTAGTGATTTGAATTTTAAAAATGATGCAACGAGTAATGCAATGGCAATTATTAAAATATTAAGTGATTATATAAATAAGCCAACGAATAAGGGGTTTTATTTGTATGGCGGTGAAGGTGTCGGTAAAAGTACAATCATGGGATTTTTAATACGTTGTCTTGTTATTAAAGGATATAAATGTGGTTTTATTCATTTTCCAACATTTTTGATGGATTTAAAGAGTTCTTTTGGAAATGAAGGTATAAATAGCTCGATTGAGTTGATGAAAAATCTAGACTATTTAGTTATTGATGATGTCGGTGGTGAAAATGTTACACCATGGTCACGTGATGAAATTCTTTCAGCTGTTTTAGCGTATCGTTTTCAAAATGAAAAAGCTACTTTTTTTACAAGTGAATATTCATTAGAAAAATTGAAAAAAATGTATACATTAAAAACAAATGACAAAGAAAGAGCTGAGCGACTGGTTTCTAGAATGAAAGCGGTTAGTATGCCTTTGGAGTTAAAAGGCAGAGATTTACGGTAAAAAATATCAATTTTTTAGTAGAAAATATTAAAGATTTAATGGAAACATCAAATTTTTTGTGTTAAAATGTTTTGGAAATAAAAATGTGAGTATAAGGAGGAAAAAGAATGGTTAAGTGTATTGGTGTATTAACATCTGGTGGAGATGCTCCTGGAATGAATGCGGCTGTTCGTGCTGTGGCAAGAACTTGTTTAAATAAAGGTATTGAAGTATACGGAGTTCGTTTAGGATATAAAGGACTATTTGAAGGTGATTTTATTAAATTTGATCGACATAGTACTCGTAATATTATTAATTTAGGAGGAACAATTTTAAAATCAGCCCGTTTTCCTGAATTTAAAGATCCTGAAATTAGAAAAGCTGCGATTGAACAAATGAAAAAAGTAGGAATGGAAGCCTTGGTAGTTATTGGGGGAGATGGTAGTTATACAGGTGCTTTGAAACTTACTGAAATGGGTATAAATTGTATAGGTATCCCAGGAACAATTGATAATGATATTCCAAATACAGATTGTACAGTTGGATTTGATACAGCATTAAATACAATTGTTGACGCTTTAGACCGTTTGAGAGACACATCTAGTTCACATCAACGTTGTACTATCCTTGAAGTAATGGGACGTCGTTGTGGTGATTTAGCAATTAATGCAGGGATTGCTGCTGGTGCAGAAATGATTATTACAAGTGAAATTGGATTTGATGAAAAACAAGTAATTGAAAGATTAAAAGCGGCTAAGAAATCAGATAAAAAACATGCAATAGTTGTTATTACTGAACATATTACAGATGTTAATGAATTAGCAAAGAAAATAGAAGCTGAAACTGGTTTTGAAACACGTGCTAATGTTTTAGGACATATGCAAAGAGGTGGACGACCATCTGCAAGAGATCGTGTACTTGCTTCTCGTATGGGAGTTTATGCTGTTGAGTTGTTAGAAGCTGGTAAAGGTGGATTATGTGTAAGTGTAGTTAATGGAGAAATCAAAGGATTAAATATTATTGAAACTTTATCACAGAAACGTAAAACTGATTTCGGTATTTACGAAGATGCGATGAAACTTCGTTAATATAAATAAAAATATATAAGGTGAGGATAAATAGGATATGGCATTTGAATTGAAAGAGAGAAAAAAGAAAACGCGTGTTGTTTGTACTATTGGACCTGCGAGTGAAAATGAAAAAATGTTAAGAAAATTAATTCTTGCAGGAATGAATGTAATGAGACTTAATTTTTCTCATGGTGATTTTGAAGAACATGGTGGAAGAATTAAAACTGTTCGTAAATTAAGCAAGGAATTAAATAAAAATATTGCAATTTTGTTAGATACTAAAGGGCCTGAAATTAGAACAGGTGATTTTGTTGGTGGTAAGACTGAATTCAAAAAAGGACAAGTTGTTACTATTTGTCAAGAAGATATTGAAGGAACAAGTGATCGTTTTACAATTACATATAAAGAATTATATAAAGATGTTAAACCTGGTGGATTTATTTTAGTGAATGATGGTCAAGTTGAATTGTTAGTTGATCATGTTGAAGGAACTGATATCGTTTGTATGTGTGCAAATGATGGGATTGTTAAAAATAAAAGAGGAATTAATGTACCAGGTGTTAAATTAGGTTTTGATTATTTATCACCTAAAGATACAGCTGATATTACTTTTGGTTGTGAACAAGGGGTTAATTTTATTGCTGCTTCTTTTGTAAGACGTGCTCAAGATGTTTTAGATGTTAAAAAATTATTAATTGAAAATGGACATCCAGAAATTCAAATCATCGCTAAAATTGAAAACAATGAAGGTGTTGATAATATGGATGAAATCTTAAAAGTGGCTGATGGTATCATGGTTGCTCGTGGTGATTTAGGTGTTGAAGTACCAGCAGAAGATGTACCTTTAATTCAAAAGAAATTAATTAAAAAATGTCGTGCTGCTGGAAAAGTAGTTATTACTGCAACTCAAATGTTAGATAGTATGCAAGAAAATCCAAGACCAACACGTGCTGAAGTAAGCGATGTTGCTAATGCTATTTATGATGGTACTGATGCGATTATGTTATCTGGGGAATCTGCTCAAGGTAAGTATCCAGAAGAATCAGTTATGACAATGACTAAAATTGCATTAAAAACAGAAGAAACCTTGGATTATGCTTCTTTATTAAGAAAAGCAGTTAGAACTGCACCAGAAGATCCTTCTGAAGCAATTTGTATGTCTGTTGCTGAAATTGCATCAAAATTCAATGTGTCTGCTATTGTTGTTTATACAGAAAGTGGTTCAACTGCTAAACGTGTATCACGTTATCGTCCAGAATCTATGATTATTGCAGCTACTCCTTATGAACCAGTAACTCGTTCATTAGCTCTTAACTGGGGAGTAAAAGGTGTTGTTTGTAAACAAATGAATGATCGTGCTTCTCAATTAGAATATGCACAAATTTTAGCTAAAGAAAATGGTGTTGAACCAGGTGATCAAATTCTAATTACAGCTGGTACTCCAGGTGTTGGAGGAACTACTAGTTATTTAGAATTAGTTACTGTAAAATAAATATAAAGGGTTGTGATGAATCGATTTTTAATCGATTTATTCAACCTTTTTTGTTTGTCTTGTTATTTTGATAGATAAGTCGATTTATGAATGATTGTTTTTCTTTCTATATATTAAAAAATAAGTTATAATGAGTGATGTAGGTGATATAAATGGAAAGAAAATATAAACAAAACTTATTGGTTTCAATTGTTTTTGCTTTAATAGTTTCAATAACGTTATTTTATATGCATAATAATTATATATTTCAAACTTATGGTGATGTAGTTTATTATGATTACATATTGAATGGTGAAAACGATGATATAAAAGTTGAAAATGTTGAAGTATATCATAGAAAAGATAGTTTTTCTATTGGGTCTGGGTCAATAGTGGTAAAAAATAGTGATTTAATTAATATGGAAACTAATTTTAATGTTAATATTATTTTAGAAAATAAAGATCAAAAAAAAGAATACCAAGTTGAATTAGAAAACTATCCGGAAGATAATTTAAAATATAGAATTCAAAAAATTTCAAGAAAAAGTAATAAAAGTGATTTAGAAGATGCTACTAAGGCTAAGTTGATTATAAATAATAACGGTAAAACAATAAATGAATTGAATTTAAAAATTTTACCTGTAGAGCAATTAGAAGGAGCTAATAAGGAATATAGAATTGAAAATGCAAGTATTTCTAATCAAATGATGCGACTAGGTTCATTAAAAACAACAGACGAACAAATAATAAAAAAATATCCAAATATTTCTTTAGAATATCGTTATTTAAAAGATGAAAAGTTGAATAAAGATAATGATGATAACTATATTGTATTTAAAAAAATTAGTGGTAAAAGTAAGGAGTTAGTTAATTCTAATGATTATGGACTTTTTTATTTAAATGAAGGGAATTTTAAAAATAAGAATTTGAGTGTTGTAATAATTTTTAGTAACAATGATGATAAATATGTTTTTTCAATAGACTTAACAATTCAACAGGTCGGTGATTATTATGGATAAAGTAAAAAAAGATTTTTTGATTTTTTATTTGGCACGTAATGCTATAGCAACGTTTTTTATTACACTAATAGCATTTGTATGTGACTTTATGATTTATTTTGATATGACAATATCTAGGGCAATTATGAAGGTGTTTGTAGATAATATTTATACAACATTATATTTCTTATTGCTGTGGATTTTAAATTATTTATTATTTGAAATTTATAAAATTATGGTTGATGGAATAAAGCATAATGGGAAAATAGAGATAAGATTTAAAATTGGTGATAAAAAAATTATTTCTTATGATGTAATTGTATTAATAGTTATATTTGTTTTGTTGTTATTTATTGAGTTTGAAAGGTTATTTAGATTTAATTTTATTTTATTAATATTATTTATGATATTAAGAGGTATTAAAGAAGAAATTAAATATTATAAAAAATAGACCCTTTTTGGAGTCTATTTTAATAATTCACATAATGATTTGATTATCTCGTTTTGTTGTGAATTATTTAAAGAATTATAATATTGTTCGAATAAAACTCCTAAACCTGGTAAAATTGTTTCTTCTTTAGAAGCAATTCCTTGGTTAATAATTTCTTTTAATTCATCAAATGATGTATTGTGTAATTTATTTAATAATGCATTACGAATATCCATTTTGACCTCCTAAATTATTATAGACAAAA
>JAGZCC010000058.1 GCA_018369555.1 Thomasclavelia spiroformis | reverse complement strand
ATGCAAGAAGAAGTAAACAATGCATACAGTGAATTAGTAACAGCATTCTTGAACTTAAGATTAATTCCAGATAAGAGCTTATTAGAAGAATTAATCAATCAAGCAGAAGGATTAAACGGAGTAAATTATACAAAAGCAACATTTGATGGATTAACAAAAGCATTAAATGAAGCTAAAGCAGTATTTGATAATCCAAATGCAACACAAAAAGAAGTAGATAATGCAAAAGATGTTCTAGCTAAAGCTCTTGCAGGATTACAAACAATAACAACTGATAACACAGTAAGTACACCAGTAAATAATGGTGATACAGTTACAAGTGTAAAAACAGGAGATGAAAGCTTAACAGGAATGTTTGCAACAATCGCATTATTAAGTGTAGCTGGATATACAGTACTTAGAAGAAAAGAAAATTAATGTTTAGAGGTAATGGTCAAAAGTGCCATTACCTCTAATTTTATGTTACAATATACTAGGAGGTTTAGTGATGAAAGAAAGTATGCACTATTTAACTAATTATTATCAGTTAAGAGAATTTGTATTAATTAGGATGTTAGAAATTATTAAACAAAGATATTATGCTAAAGAAAAAGGTGTTGTTTTTTTTGGTGACTCAATAACTCAGTATTGTGATTTGGATAAATACTATCCAGAAATTTTAAATAAATATAATTGTGGACTTGCAGGAATTAGCTCTAAAATATTATTGAATTTTATTGATGAGGGAGTTATTAAGTTTAAACCTAATAAAGTTGTTATTATGATTGGAACGAATGATTTAGGTGATACCGTAATGGAAAGTCCTCGTGATATTGCTTTAAATGTTAAAGAGATGGTTGAATTAATCCATTATAATTGTAAAGAATGTAAGATATATGTAGTATCTCCGTTACCATGTTTAGAAAAGAACTATGGTTATAAAGTATTAAAAAAAGGAATGCGTAGTAATGATATGTTAAAGATAATTTTTAAGGAATTTAAAAAAATAATTCCATATGATTATGTTACCTTTATTAATGCTTATGGTTCATTGTGTAATAAAAAAGGAGAACCAATTGAAGATTATTATGTTGATGGTTTGCATATCAATGATAAGGGCTATTTAGCTTATACAAAAGTGATTAAAAAAACACTTGTGGATGATTAAAGGTAAAATTATGGCTGAAATATTAATTGTTGAAGATGAGATTAAGTTAAGACAGGAATTAAAAATATTTTTAAATAATAATGGTTTTAAGACAAAAGAGATTATTGATTTTGATGATACTTTAAAACAAATGCTTTGTTTTGATGGCGATTTGATTTTATTGGATGTAAATTTACCTAATGTAAATGGTGAATTTTTATGTCGGGAATATCGTAAAATTGCTAATAAACCGATTATTATTGTGACAAGTCGAAATAGTGAACTTGATGAATTGATGTGTATTAATTATGGTGCCGATGATTTTGTAACTAAACCATATAATCCATTGATATTGCTTGCAAGAATTGAAGCTGTTTTAAAACGAGTCTATCCTAAAGAAGAACTAATAATTAATTATCAAAATGTATGTTTAGATGTTTCTAAAAGCAGTATTATTAAAAATAATCAGGTTATTGATTTATCTAAAAATGAATTAAAGATATTTCATTATTTATTATCTCATCGGGGAATGATTATTTCTCGTGAAAAGTTAATGTCTTATTTATGGGATAGTGATATGTTTGTTGATGATAATACTTTAACTGTTAATATTAATCGTTTACGAAAGAAATTAGAGGATATTGGTTTAAAAGATGTAATTTTAACAAAAAGAAAACAAGGATATATTATTTTATGAGTTTAAAGGATTATATAAAAGATCAGATTATTAGTATTGTAGTAGCTATTGTAATAATTTTATTAATTTGGTTAATATTATGGATATTTAATTTACCACTATTTTTAATAACATATCTGCTGGTATTATTTGGATTTGGATATATTTTTTTATTTAGTTACAATTATTTACGTAAACGTAATTATTATAATAATATGATTAAGTTACTTGATAAACTGGATCAAAAGTATTTAATTACAGAATTGTTAGATAAACCAAATTTTATTGAAGGTAAAATTATGGTTGATAGTTTATATGAAATTGATAAAGCAATGAAAGAGCATATTAATGAAATCCACTATCAACATAGTGAATTAAAAGAATATATTGAAATGTGGTGTCATGAAGTAAAAACACCACTTGCAACATGTTTAATGATCGTTGAAAACAATCCTAGTTCAATTAATCAAAGTATCCAAGAAGAATTGGTTAAAATAGAAAATTATTTACAGCAAGTTTTATTTTATGCTCGTAGTGAAAATGTTGAAAAAGATTATTTAATCAAAGAAGTTAATCTAAATGAGGTGGTTAATACAGTTATTAAGCAAAATAAAAAAGATTTAATTAGTAAAAGAATTAAAATTGAATTAAATAATTTAAATATTCAAGTATATAGTGATAAAAAATGGCTGGAATTTATTTTGAATCAAATTATTAATAATGCCATTAAATATGTAAATCAAGATCCTGTTATAACTATAAGTGCTAAAAAATATCAAGATCATGATGAATTGATGATTTGTGATAATGGAATTGGAATCTTGAAAGATGAAATTGATCGAGTTTTTGATAAAGGATTTACTGGAACAAATGGTCGTAGTAATAAAAAAAGCACGGGAATTGGTTTGTATTTATGTAAAAAACTTTGTTTACGACTTAATCATGAAATTAAGATTTTTTCTAATGAAAAAACAACAGTAACAATTATTTTTCCTCATAGTTCTTTTATAACCTTACGATAATGTAAGGTTATGTTATTTTATTCGATGGTTTAAAATAAAATAATCATTATAATGATTATTGAGGTGAAGATAGATGGAAAAAATATTAAGAATTGAAAATATTGAAAAATATTATGGTAATAAAATAAATCTTACTAAAGCAATTGATAATATTAGTTTTGATATAAATGATGGTGAGTTTGTTGTCATCATGGGTGCTAGTGGCAGTGGAAAAAGTACTTTGCTTAATTGCATTTCCACGATTGATCGAGTTACTAGTGGACACATTTATTTGAAAAATCAAGATATTACAAAATTAAAGGGACGAAAATTAACTAAATTTAGAAGTGATTCTTTAGGCTTTATTTTTCAAGACTTTAATCTTTTGGATACGTTGACAGCTTTTGAAAATATCGCTTTAGCTCTTGCAATTAAAAAAACTAATTATAAATTAGTTGATGAAAAAGTTAGACAGATAGCTATTGCACTAGGAATTGAAGGAATTTTAGATAAATATCCATATGAAATGTCTGGAGGACAAAAACAACGTGTTGCTTGTGCTAGAGCTATTGTTGGTGATCCTGATTTAATTTTAGCTGATGAACCAACGGGAGCTCTTGATAGTAAATCAGCTAAAATGTTGCTTGATAGTTTAAATACTTTAAATCAAAAATTAAATGCTACGATTTTAATGGTTACTCATGATTGCTTTACAGCTAGCTATGGTGATCGGGTGATTTTTATTAAGGATGGTAAATTGTTTAGTGAAGTTATTAAAGGAGAACATTCACGAAAGGAATTTTTTAATATGATCATGGATGTTCAAACAGTATTAGGCGGTGAGCTAAATGAGCTTATTTAAACTAGCGTTTAGAAATATTAAAAAAAGTATTAAAGATTACTCTATTTATTTTATTACTTTAGTAATTGCAATTAGTATTTTCTACTTGTTTAATTCACTAGATAGTCAAACTGCAATGTTAGCTTTAAATGAGTCAACTAAAAAAATGGTGCTAGCATTAGTTAATGTAATAGGTTCTCTTTCGATATTTGTTGCGATTGTATTAGGTTTTTTGATTGTTTATGCTAATAATTTTATAATTAAAAGAAGAAAAAAAGAAATTGGAATTTATTTGATGTTAGGAATGTCAAATGTTAAAGTATCGATGATTTTAGTTCTTGAAACTATTTTAGTTGGAATTATTTCTTTAATAACAGGGATATTAATTGGAATTAGTTTATCGCAATTAGTTTCAGTTTTTGTAGCGAAGTTATTTGAAGCTAATATGACTAAGTTTAGTTTTGTTTTTTCAAGTGATGCTTTGATATGGTCAGTAATTAGTTTTGGTTTGATATATGTAATTGTAACGGCTTTTAATTTAATTACATTAAACCGTTTTAAATTAATTGATTTATTATCAGCAAAGCGTAAAAATGAAAAAGTACGAATTAAAAATAACTGGTTAATTTTAATTATTTTTATAATTTCTTTGATATTAATTGGATATGCTTATAAATTACTTTATGATGGAGCAATTTTAATGGGTGGAAATGATTTTATTAAAATGATTATATTAGGCAGTTTAGGAACATTTTTATTTTTTTTATCAGTATCTGGTTTTTTATTAAAAGTTATTTCACTTAGAAAAAAGCTTTATTATAAAGATTTAAATATTTTTATTTTAAAACAGGTAAGTAATAAAATTAACACACATGTAGTTTCTACAACTGTAATATCTTTAATGTTGTTACTTACAATTGGAATTTTATCAACATCTTTATCATTAGCAAATGCGTTGAATGGATCATTTTCTAGTAATACACCATATGATTTTTCAGCGGCAACTATTGAAATGAAAAATATTGATGAATTAAAAAATAGTAAAGATTATCAATCAATTGTTGCAAAAAGTTTTCAATATCAAAGTATTATTTTTGACGATTTAACATATAGTGATTTTATTTCACAAAATAATGATTTATATCTTAATATGGATTATTTAAAGCAAGCATCGATAATGGCAATAAAAGAAAGTGATTTTAATAAATTAATGGAATTAGCTAATAAAGATAATCAAAAAGTTGAATTGAGTGATAATCAGTATATCTTAGTATCAACTTTACCAATGTCATTAGAGTATTATAATCAGTTTATAAAAGATAATGGAACAATTCAAATTGCCAATAATACTTTAAATAGTAAATTAGATCATGTCTTAGAACTTTCAATAACTAATAGTAATGGTAATCAAGGATTTGTTGTAGTGAGTGATAATGTTGCTAAAAAATACGGTCATATAGAAGGAATTACTTATCTTGTAGGAAACTATGAAAATAATAAAGAAGTTTGTGAAGAAAAGTTTAATAACATGATGGAAACATATAATTTGAATCATTCATTTATTGATGTATATACAAAGCTTGAATTAAAAACTGCGGGAATTGGTAGTAGTGCAATGTTTACTTTTGTTGGTTTGTATTTAGGTATTGTTTTTGCAATTGCTAGTGGCACAGTACTAGCGATTGAACAACTATCTGAAGCGGCTGATAATAAAGAGCGTTATCGTATTATTACTCAATTAGGTGCTAGTAAACCAATGATTAATCGTAGTTTATTTATTCAAATTGGAATTGCATTTATGTTCCCGCTGGCAGTAGCTTTGATTCATAGTTTAGTAGGTCTAAATGAGATTAATCATATAATTAGTTTAACTGCTAATATTGATATTGGTGATAATATTTTAATTACTGCATTGTTTATTATTGTTGCATACGGTGGTTATTATTTTGCTACTTATTTTGCAAGTAATCGAATTATTAATGAATAGCCCTTAGGGGCTATTTATGCTGTTTACAATTTTATTAGTTAAGTTATAATGATTTTAGAGGTGATTAACTTGAAAATAAAAAAGCCAATTATTCATCAGTTAAATGAAAATAATTTAGAAGTTGTAGAGGGTTTTTATCAGTGTTTATTTAATAGAACACCATTAGATATTATTGAGATTAAAAATAATACAATTGATGAATGTAAATTTGAAAAAATTGATTTTGGTAAGATAAATTTAATTAATACTCATTTTGTTGATTGTGTTTTTATTAATTGTGATTTATCAAATATAACTTTTGAAAAAATAAGTATTCATCGATGTCATTTTATCAATTGTAAAATGATAGGAATTGAATTTATAAACTGTTCATTAAAAGATGTACTGTTTGAAGATATCCAAGGTAAGTATATGAATATTGCTTTCGGTAATATTAGTAATGTTGAGTTTAAAGATTGTTGTTTAGATGAAAGTAGTATAATGGAAATAAAAGTTAAAGATTTTGAGTTTAATGATGTCAGCTTGATTAATAGTGAGATTTTTAAGACTGATTTACAAGATATGGATTTTAGAAGTACTAATATTGAAGGAATAAAAATTGATCTTTATAGTTTAAAAGGAATCCATGTTGATGTGTATCAAGCAGTAGAGTTATCAAAACTATTAGGGATTATTGTTGATTAAACGCAAAAAAATAAATGACAAAATCTAATTCTGTGTTATAATGATGAAGTTATTAAGAGAGGTCATAAATATGAAGATAAGAAATATTGCAATTATAGCTCATGTTGATCATGGTAAAACTACTTTAGTTGATCAATTGTTGAAATTATCAGGTACATTTAGAGATAATGAACAAGTTGTTGAAAGAGCAATGGATAGTAATACGCTTGAGCGTGAACGAGGAATAACAATTTTAGCTAAGAATACAGCGATTAATTATAAAGATTATCGTATTAATATTATGGATACGCCAGGTCATGCTGATTTTGGTGGCGAAGTTGAAAGAATTATGAATATGGTTGATGGTGTATTGTTAGTTGTAGATGCTTATGAAGGAACAATGCCGCAAACTCGTTTTGTTTTGAAAAAAGCTTTGGAAGCAAAAGTAAAACCAATCGTAGTTATTAATAAAGTTGATCGTCCAGTTGTAAGAATTCAAGAAGTAATGGATGAAGTTTTAGAGTTGTTTATGGAATTGGGTGCTGATGATGAGCAATTAGACTTTCCGACTGTATATGCTTCAGCTTTACAAGGAACTTCGAGTTTAGATAGTGATATTAATACTCAGGTTAATAATATGGACTGTTTGTTTGATATGATTATTGATGAAATTCCAGAACCTTTAGTTGATGAAGAAGGACCATTACAATTCCAACCGGCTTTATTAGATTATAATGATTATGTTGGAAGAATTGGAGTTGGACGAATTCAACGTGGTAAGATGAAAGTTAATGAAAGTGTTACTTGTGTTCGTGCAGATGGAACTCATAGTCAGTTTAGAATTCAAAAATTATATGGTTTTTTAGGATTAAATCGTATTGAAATTAACGAAGCTAGCGCTGGTGATATTGTTGCGATTGCTGGACTTAGTGATATTGGTGTTGGGGAGACGGTTTGTACGACTGGTAAGGAAGAGCCGTTACCATTATTAAAAGTTGATGAACCAACGATTCAAATGGTATTTGGAACAAATACTTCTCCATTTGCTGGTCAAGATGGTAAGTTTGTAACAGCACGTCAGATTGAAGAACGTTTATTTAAAGAAACTAATCGAGATGTTTCTTTAAAGATTGAAAGAATTCCTAATAGTGAAGAGTGGATTGTTTCTGGACGTGGAGAATTGCATTTATCTATTTTGATTGAAAATATGCGTCGAGAAGGTTATGAATTACAGGTGTCTAAGCCTAAGGTTATTGTTAAAGAAATTGATGGTGTTAAGTGTGAACCGTTTGAAGAAGTAAATATTGAAGCACCTGATGATTGTATTGGGAATGTTATTGAATCGTTAGGATATCGTCGAGGTGTCTTAGAAAATATGGTAAGTAATGATGGACAAACTAGTGTTACATATACAATTCCTTCACGAGGAATGATTGGATTTATGACAAACTTTTTAACTATGACAAAAGGTTATGGAATCATTTCTCATTCATTTTTAGAGTATCGTCCAATGGAGGGAGAAACTGTAGGTGAACGTGCTTTAGGTGTTTTAGTTTCAATAGATAATGGTCAAACAACAGCTTATGCTTTAGGTGGCGTAGAAGATCGTGGAATTATGTTTGTTGGACCAGGAGTTGAAGTGTATGAGGGAATGATTGTTGGTGAACATAGTCGAGATAATGATTTAGTTGTTAATGTTACTAA
Organism: Thomasclavelia spiroformis; assembly: GCA_018369555.1. Lineage (GTDB taxonomy): Bacteria > Bacillota_I > Bacilli_A > Erysipelotrichales > Coprobacillaceae > Thomasclavelia > Thomasclavelia spiroformis_A. Next base: position 6,926 of record JAGZCC010000058.1, on the reverse strand, counting down.
GGGAAAACAGTTGACTAATACACGTTCTTCTTCTAAAGATTCTACAGTAGTTTTAAAACGTCCAAGAACATTTAATCTAGAAGCTTGCTTGGATTATATTAATGATGATGAGTTAGTAGAAGTAACACCAGAAAATATTCGTTTACGAAAACGTTATTTAACTGAACAAGAACGCAAACAACAAAATAGATTAAAGGCTAAGTAAAGACTGCATTATGCGGTCTTTTTTTGTTGTTTATAGTATATTTATTTGTTTAATTGTGTTTTTTTTATAAATGTTTAAAAAAGTAATGATAATCACAGTAAAATTTGCATATTATAAATTTTTATGATATGATAGTAGTGTAGAAACGGGGGAAAATTTGAGATGAAAGCTGTACTTGAAGTACAATATCAAGGTCAAAACGTTAATGCTACTGATATTGAAAAAATGGTGAAAGAGGAGTTAAAAGCTAGTGGAGTTAAAATTTCTACTATCAATACTTTAAATATTTATTATGCACCTGAAACTTCATCAGTGTATTACGTGGCAACTACTAAAGATGGTAATACTGTTAACAATATTGAACCATTAATACTTTAGTAGTCTTAATATAATATCCTTAATATATCCAAAAAGTAAGAAGCGGTTAATAACCGCTTTTTACTTTTGAGTAAATTTAAATCTTTGTGGTTAATCGACAAGAAACATGTTATAATTATTTTGTTTTAAGGAGTGGACAAAATGAAAAAAATAGTGATTGGTATTTTAGCCCTTTTATTATTAACTGGGTGTAGTAATAACGGTAGTGATCAAACACTTTTTGTGGCGAATAAAAAAGATCAATATGGTCTTGTGGATATAAATGGGAATAAAAAAACAAAATTTATTTACGATCGATATGAACCAATATTAAAAGATGGTTATATTGTGGTTAAGGATGATAAATATGGTTATTTATCATATGAAGGAAAAGAACTTATTAAATTAGGAAAATATAAAAAATTAGAGTCAATATCGAATATGATAGTTGCATATGATAAAGATGATAATATTGCTATTTTAAATAGTTTTGGTGAGGAGTTGTATAAAAGTGATGAGAAAACTGAAATTATTTTAAGTGGTTTACCTATTGTTCATCAAGGAAAAAAATATCTAGTTTTCTATGATACGGGAAAAGTTTTAATAAAAAGTAAAGATGAGATATTAAATGCTAATGTAATTAAAGATAATTATATAGCAGTAGCTTATAAAAATAGTATAAAAATATATAATCAAGAAAACCTCAATCATGAAATAAATATTAAAACTGGTGGTAAATTCCAATTGATGTCTCAAAGTGAAAATAGTGGTTATTTATTTTATGATCGTGAAAGTCAAGAAGCATTATTTTGCAATGAAAAAGGAAAGATTATTTTTAATGTAAATATTGAGTTAGATGATTTGTATTTTGATCAAGATGATAATATTACGGGAGTAAAAAATCAAACTACTTACTTATTTGATAAAGAAGGAAATGCTACAGCAATTAATAGTTATTATAATAATTTAGAAAATTATGTAATTAAAAATCAGGAAATGATTTACGGACCTCATAAATTTGTTTATAATGGAAAAGAAACTGACATAAGCGATATTCAATTAGATCCAATGGCTTCGTATATTGGTAGTAAGATTTTTCCAGTATATGTAAGATCTAAAGGTTATATGTATTATCGTTATGATGGTAAACCTGCGTTTAAGACACTTTTTACTAGTGCTGAAATATTTGATCAAAATGGTTTAGCTGTTGTTTCTAAAAAGGATGATAAATATTATTTGATTAATCAAAAAGGAAAAAAGATTTCTAAAACATATTCTAGAATTAGTTATATTGGAGAAAAATATTATGCTGGTTTTATTAGTGACAGTAAATATGAGATAATTGATACAGAAGGTAAGAAAGTTATTGATGATAACTTTATGGATGATGGAATTGTTTTTACCTATAGTGACAATGTTTATGGGATTTTTAATAAAAGTGGTTCTAGTTATGTTTACGATATGAATGAATTAGAAGTTATTTTCTTTGTTGAAGATAAACTAGAGTTTGTTGATAATGGATATTTTATTAGTGAACATGGTAATTATTATACATTAGATGGTGAAGAAATTTATAAGAGGTAAAAAGATGAGTTATTATATTTATATGCTTGTAACGCTAGCAACAATGCTTATTGTATTTAAGTTTATTTTTTGTGAGATAGAAGCCTATAATGCAAAAAAAAGATCATTATTGAGTTGGTATTTTAAGCTTAATGAGCCATTTAAATATGTACGTACAAGAAGTATTATTTTAATGGGAATATTTTGTTATATGATTGTTTCAATTCAACCGTTTTTTTCATTTGAGTGGTTTATTGAAATAATTGGATTTATTGCAGTGGCTGTTATTTGTGATGGAATTAGTCAATTTGTTGGATATCATTATTCAAGAATTAGGTTTAAAAAGGATATTAATAATGCAATCGTGGCTAAAAATGAGATATTGAATGCAATTAATGTAACTGAAGATGAATTGGTACAACAAAGTAAACCTACTTATTCAAGTCAAAATGTTATTTTGAAATATGTTGATGATGATACTCATTTAGCAACTATTTCACTTGATGGTGGAGAGTTTGTTTCATCGTTTGATAAATTACCACCAATTACATATGTTGTTGAATCTCAATATGAAAAAGCAGCAGCAAAATTAGTGGATAAAAATGTAAAAGTTACTCGCCTAACAGAAGATGGAAAACTGCCTTTTAAAGACGAACGTTTAGATGTAGTAGTTAGTGAATTGGTAAATTATGATCGGTATGATTTATATCGGGTTGTAAAACCTGGAGGATATATTTTAGTTGATCAAATGGGTAGTGATAATTACCGTGAAATAATGAATATATTTTTACCATTTAAAATCAAAGGACGTTGGGATTTGGAAAGTGGTTCAAGATTACTTAGTGATATTGGTTTGGAGATTGTTGATGGTTTTGAGGAACATGGTTTTGTTCGTTTTAATACGTTAACATCATTTATAACTTTTATGAAAAGTATTACTCGAGCAGATATTACACATGATCGATTTATTAATTTTTATGGTCAAGTATTAAAACATATTAAAGAAAAAAGTTATTTTGAATTGACTACACATCGTTTTATGGTAGTTGCAAAAAAGAAGAAACTTTAAATATTTAATAAAATGACAAGAGATAAATTCTTGTCATTTTATTGCTTTTAGAAATGATTGTTGTATAATGATACTGATTTCATTTAAAATTATTTGGTTAAAATAAAATAATTTTATTTTAACCATATTAGTGTTTGATAAATAATAATTGATGTTTATTTGGATAATATATGTATTATTTGATAATGATATTAAACAGAGAGGAAAATGATATGGTTATAAAGAAATTTAAAGATAGTCATCCAAGTGTTTTGGTTGTTTATTTTTTATCAATTATTGTGCTATTGTTTATTCAGAATAATTATTATTTTATTTTATTAATGAGTGGATTAGCTATTTTAATGGATTATTTTTATAATAAAGATAAATTTTTTAAGCATTTAAAATGGGTGTTAATTATACTTGGAGTTGTTATGCTTATTGTTCCTTTGTTAGTTCAAAGTAGCAATGATATTATATATAGTTTACTTTTTGGTATTTTTTTAAGTAACTTATTTTTATGGTATAAAGTAATGCGTTATTTTGTAAAAAATGATCATATTGTATATTTGTTTGGTTCTATTTTACCTGGTTTTGGTTTGACAATTTCGATATTCTTTAATTTTATAAATAAATTAAAAAGACAATATCAAAAGATAAAAGAAGCAAATTATCATATTCCTGTTAAAAATAAAATTATTTATTATCGTAATGTGATTATTATTTTAGTTACATATGCTTTTGAATCTTCGTTAGATATGATTGATTCAATGATATCTAGAGGTTATGGAAGTTCAAAGCGTACAAGTTTTCATTTATACGTTTTTCAAAAAGATGATATGTTAAAATTAGCGATTATTGTTTTGCTTAGCGTAATTTGTTTTTGGGGCTATTATGGATATTATCGAAATTATCCATTATTACAAATTTATCATTTTAAGTTACTTGATTTATTGTTTTTTACTTCATATTTGTTATTGGGAATTTTACCAATATTGTTAGGAGGAAAGAAGAATGTATAAGATTGAAAATTTTAGTTTTACTTATCCAAAAGATAAAACAATAATCAATGATATTTCTTTTGAAATAAAAAAAGGTGATTTTTTAGTTATTACTGGCAAAAGTGGTTGTGGAAAAACAACTTTACTTAGATATCTTAAACCATCTCTTAGACCTAAAGGGGAAATTGATGGAGTGATTATTTTAGACGAAGAAATTGAAAATGATGATACTAAAATAGGATATGTTTTTCAAAATCCGGATAATCAATTGGTTATGAATACAGTTTGGCATGAAATTGCTTTTGGATTAGAAAATCGAGGAATTTCTTTAAAACAAATGAAACGCAGAGTTGGAGAAATTGTGAATTATTTTAATTTACAAAGCATTATTAATAAAGAAACACAATCTTTATCTACGGGTCAAAAACAATTAGTTGCTTTAGCAAGTGTCATGGTAATGAATCCTAAAGTGATTTTATTAGATGAATCAACGGTTCAATTAGATCCGGTTAATCGTGAGGAATTTATTAAAATATTAAAACATATAAATGATGATTTTAATGTAACTGTAGTTTTTGTAGAGCATCAGTTAGAGGGATTGTTGGATGTTGCTAATCGATTGATTGTTATGGATGAGGGTAAGATTGTAATTGATAATGAAATAAAAATGGCAGTAGATGAAATGCTTACAAAGGAAATATTTGTTGAATCATTACCTAATTATGTTCGAGTATCTTCTCTATGTGATAAGTTATGCTTATCGATTAAAGAAGCTCGAGAAGCATTAATAGATTTTGAGGATTTCGATATTAAAATAATGGATGAAATTGATAATCGAGTATTAATGAAAGTTAAAAATTTAAACTTTGGACATGATGATATTGTTTTAAAAGATTTGGAGATTGATATTTTAGAAAATGAAATTCTTTCAGTTGTAGGAGCAAATGGTAGCGGTAAATCTTCATTTTTGCGCTGTCTTGCAGGTTTAGTTGATTGTCAAGGTGAAATATCTAAAATAGGATGTGTTGATCGAATTGGTTATTTACCACAAGATCCAACTACTTTATTTGTAAGTGATAAAGTGATTGATGATTTATTATTAGTTGATGATGATGTTAAAAGTGTTGAGTCGCATTTAGATAATTTTGGAATCCTTGATTTAAAAGATGTACATCCTTTTGATTTAAGTAGTGGTCAAAAACAATTGGTTGCTTTAGCGAAAACACTTTTAACAAAACCACAATTATTATTGTTGGATGAACCAACAAAAGGAATCGATGCATTAAGCAAAGAATTTTTAGCTAATTTGATTAGGGGATTAAGCAAGCATATGACCATTGTAGTAGCAAGTCATGATTTAGAATTTGTTGCTAAAATAAGTGATCGTGTAGCGATGATATTTAATGGACAAATGGAATCTGTTGATAAGACAAGAGAATTTTTTAGTCATAATTTATTTTATACAACAACAATTAATAAAATTATGCGAGAAAATAATCCGGAAGTAATATTATTAGAGGATTTAGGATTATGAAAGCAAATAAATTTATTTTAAGTATATTGGCTATAATATTATTAGGGATAATGTTTATTGTTAAACGCTATAGTTTATTTAACGTTATCCTTTCGATATTATTATGTATACCCTTTTGTTGTAAAAAACCTAAAATTAGAGAGATTGTTATCTTTGCAATTATTATAGTGTTTAGTGTGGTATCAAGAATTATATTTTTATTTACACCGAATTTTAATCCAATATGTGTTATAACAATTATTTGTGGAATTGTTTTTAAACAAGCTGCAGGGATGATGTGTGGCAGTTTATCAATATTATTATCAAGTCTTTTGTTAACAATGACACCATTGACATTTTTTGAGATATTGTTAATGGGATTGATTGGATTTATTTCAGGAATTTTAGGTGATAAATTGTATCAACAAAAAAAGCTATTGTATGGATATGGTGTGATTTGTAGTATTGGCTATTGGTTAATAAAGGGTATTATTACAATTTTTATTAGTTATGGAAACTTTACAATTGATAATTGTTTGAAAGTTATATTTTTATCATATCCGGATTTATTAGTTAGTATTTTGTCTAATCTTATTTTTATGTATTTATTATGTAAGTATTTATTTCAAATTTTTAAAAGAATTAAGTTAAAATATGATCTTAATATTAGCTAATGAAGTTGTGATTTTTATACATTATACTAGTACTTGTTATAAATAATGTTGATATATTGAGGATAATTGTAAGTGGTTAATTTTATGTAAAAAGTACTTTAAAACCTAGCATTTTGATGATATAATTGGGGTATAGAAAATTTTAAGGAGGAGTCATAAAATGGCAGAAAAATTATCTTTTGTAGTATCTGATCCAGTTGGATTACATGCTAGACCAGCTACTATCTTAGTTAACCAAGCTAGTAAGTTTACAAGTGATATTAAATTAGTTTATAATGGTAAAGAAGTAAACTTAAAATCTATCATGGGAGTTATGTCTTTAGGTGTTCCTACTAAAGCTACAGTAGAAATCATTGCAGAAGGTGATGATGAAAAAGATGTAATTGCTTCTATTGCTAAAGTTATTAAAGAACAAAAAGTAGCAGAATAAAATATAAAGAAGTCTATGGACTTCTTTTTTGTTATTGGAGCTAACTATATAAAATACAAGTATTTTTTATGAAAAAGTTTGAAAATATGAAAATACTTATTTTTATAGGTTAACTGTTTAATTTCTTTGAAAAGT
>JAGZCC010000057.1 GCA_018369555.1 Thomasclavelia spiroformis | reverse complement strand
TATAAATCACCTAATGAATATGAGCATGATTATTTAATTAGTATCAATTAATTAAATTTCTTACATTTATGTAGTCCAAAATCTTGACATAGTACCACTTTTTGAAATCTTAAATAACTCAAAACGCTTATTCTATATAGGCTTTTTGAGTTTTTTTATTGTCAAATTTTAGCTCTTTTAATGTTGTATGGGTTGTATATAGTGATATAATGTATCTAGGAGGTTATCTTTCATGAAACTTTACTATGACAAACGTTCAAAAAATCCAACTTATTTTATTCAACAAGGCATTCGAAATGGTAAAAAAACAACGACTCGTAATGTCAAAATCATCGGTAAGCATAATGATCTTCTTAAAATTACGGATGACCCTCTTGAATACGCAAAACAAGAAGTAACGAAATTCAATGAAGAATACAAAGCAAACAAAATCTCACTCGATATTAAAATTGATTTTTCAAAAAAACTCTCTTCTTCAAATGATGTCGTCGCTCATTCTAAAAATTTAAATATCGGATATTTCTTTATCCAGTCTATTTATCATGATTTAAAAATCAAAGATTTTATAGATAAGATTGTTTCTCAAACAAAAGTTGAATATGATGCAAATATCATAAACAGATTTCTTACTATTTCACGTATACTTGATCCTCGTTCCAAACTTGGAATTTACGATCATCTTCATATTTATTACGAACAGCCAAGCTATCTTTATGAATCTTCTCTTAGATTCCTATCTCTTTTGGCTAAACATTTTGATGAATATATTTCCTATTTATATGAAGCAAGCAATAATATCATTCCAAGAGATACATCTGTGTGTTATTTCGACTGTACTAATTATTATTTTGAAATCGAAACTTCTGACGAGGATTATGTGGATGAAGTTACCGGCGAAGTCTTCTATATGTTAAGAAAATACGGTATTTCCAAACAACATCAGCCTAATCCACTTGTTCAAATGGGGCTGTTTATAGATGCACAGGGAATTCCTCTATCAATGTGCATTAATCCCGGAAATAAAAATGAGCAGCTTTGTGCTACTTCAACAGAAGAAAAAATGATTGAATCATTTAAAGACAAAAAGCTTATCTATTGTGCTGATGCAGGTCTTGGTTCATATGATATTAGAAAGTTTAATTCTTTTGGAAGCAGAGCTTTTATCGTAACACAATCAATAAAGAAACTTTCAAAACCATTACAGGAAGCAGTTTTCAACGACTGTGACTATAAACTGCTTTCTAGCGATATACCTAAAACATTGAAGGAAATGAAGGAGTTCGATAAAAAGGACGAAGCTAATCTTCATCTTTATAATGACATTCTATATAAGGTGATTCCTGCAGATAAAGTTGTTGATTTAGGACTTTTTGAAGAATATACTACTTCTACAGGAAAAACAAAAACTAGAAAAGCAAAAGGCAAAATGAAACAATACATCATCATTACTTTTTCTAGAAAAGCAATGGAATATCAAAGACATATACGCAACAACCAAATAGAACGTGCCGAAAGACTAATAAAAAATAATAAAATTGAAGATCTAAGGAAAAATCAAAACGATCCAAAAAGATTCATAAAAAAGATGAAAAACGGAAACGAAGAATATTGCATCGATAAAGAAATGATAAAAAAAGAAGAAATGTTTGATGGATTCTATGCAATCGCAACAAACTTAGATGCAGAAAATGAAGCAAAGCGAATCATTGAGATAAACTCACAAAGATACAAGATAGAAGACTGTTTTAGAGTTTTAAAAACAAATTTTAAAGCAAGACCTGTCAATCATCAAAAAGATGATCGTATCATAGCTCGTTTCATGACATGTTATACAGCATTGCTTATTCAAAGAATAATGGAAGTAAAATTAAATCAAGACGGAAGACATTTTACAACTGGAGAAATCATTGAAAATTTAAAGAACATGAATGTAGTAAATAATCATGATTTATATTATCAGGCAACATATACCAGCAGTAAGATATGTGATGCTTTAAACGAAACATTTGGATTAGAGTTAGATAAAGAGTATTACCAACCGAAAGAACTTAACAAAAAAATTAAAAAAATTTCAAATTAACTATCCCATACAACATTTAAAAAAGCGTGAAAGCCACTGATATCAATGATTTTCACGCTTAACTGTCAAAAACGGGACTATATTAAATTACAACAAATCAATATATAATAAAACCAAATATCTTTAATTATTTTCTTATAGAACATTTTATAAAAAAAAGATCCTTTTGGATCCCTTTATTTTGCCTCTTATGCCCTTTTAGAAGCATCCCTAATTTTATAATATGCTCACTTGAGCCACTTATATAATATCACAATCCAATAAAAAGAAAAGCTTTTTTTTCAATAACACAATATGTGTTAAATATTTTTAATACAAACACCTAAAAATATACTTTAGTCTACTTCCAATTACTTCCATCTTCCCTTTTTAAAAACTCATCAATTAAACAATCCAATCTTCTAGGATCACTATTCCTTACCATAAAAACATGATCCGACATAGCAGCACTTAAAGATTCAGGGACATCAATATCTAAAACAATTTCATCTTTGTACCAATCTCTTAATTGTTCATCACTATACATATACCTAAAATCTTTACGTCTTCCAATATAAGCAACTAAATATTTTTGATTCAAATCCACAAAACATTTATCATAGATAAGCATATCTGCCCATAGTGTATAAACATCACTATCATAACTAAAATTAATCATATCTGGCATATATGCTCCTGGAGCTCGCATATTAACTTCTAAACCAATTAAATCACCTTTTTTACCTAATCCTTCTTGATCTTCATCTAATCTAAAAAATTCGAAATGAAAGAAACGCTCCCTAGTATCAAAAGCATTAACAACTCTTTTACCAATTTCTTCAATATCACTATTAGCAACATAACGATTTTTAAACGCTGTATCACAATGCTCATTTACATTATCCATAATTGAATTCAACATAATTGAACTATTAGCAATTAAAACATTTTTATTACTATCACTAATTCCATCATAAGTTTCAACATGTCCTTTTACAAATTCTTCCATAATATAAACCTTATCATCTTTAGTTGCAAAAAAATATTCCACATCATGATAATTATTCAATCTATACGTTGAACTTGCACCAACACCATTATCAGGTTTAACAATAACAGGATAACCTGTTTTTTCAATAAAAGCCATTACCGCTTCAAAACTATCCACTAAACAATATCTAGCAACACTCACTCCAGCTTTTAAAAAAACTTCCTTCATTTTAGATTTATATTTCATCCATGATAAATCATTAAATCTAGTTCCATGTGCAATATTAAAATCATCTCTTAGTTTAGCTTCTGTTTCTAACCAGTACTCATTTTGACTTTCAATAAAATCAATCTTTCCATACTTACTTATAAAATAAGCAACTGCACGATAGACCTCATCATAATTATCTAAACTATTTACACAATAACAATCAGTTAAACTATTTTTAGTTTCCTGACTAATATTTTGATAATCAGTATCAATAATTCCTAAAACATTAACACTACGTTGTTTTAAACGAGAACAAAAATTATGAAAATAAAGAGGGAAATGAGGCGAAATAAATACTACATTCATTTAAATCCCCACCTTTTTTAAAATATGATTTAGAAAATACGGTAATTGAATCTGCCACCAGTTCCAATCATGGTTAACATCTTTCCCCCAAAAATCAATCCACGCTGGAACATCCTTATATTCCAATAACTCCTGCATTCTCTTTGTCGAACGAATCATCTCATCTTCCCAAGCACCTTGACCACAACATAAAATAATATCTCGATGACGATATTTTTCTACATAAGGATGATCATACGACATACCATTCAAAAACTGAATTGGGCTATTATTATACAAAATTTCATCATGATAATCCCCAAAAAACAAATCACTATCATAATATCCACTTAAACAAATACATCCTTGAAATAAATCCGGTCTTCTAAACGTAAAATTAGCTGCGTGACTAGCTCCCATCGAACATCCTGCTGTATAAATTAATCTACCACTACCATTAATATCAAAAATAATTGGTACTAATTCATCAACTACATAATAATACCATTGTTCCAATATATACACTCGATGTCCTTTATCGCCACACTCATCAGACCAACTTTCACTATCAACACTATCAATACAAAATACTTGTACTTTTCCTTCTTTAATCATATCACTAATCGTATTGATCATCCCAAAATTTTCAAAATCATAAAAACGTCCATCTTGAGCTGGAAACACTAATAACGGAATTCCTTCATGACCATAGATTTTAAATTCCATATCCCGTTGTAAACAATTACTATATTTTTTAAAATACTCAACTTTCATATTTTACCTCCTGTAATAGCATATTAATAAAATTATTTACTTCATCCATTGTTTCAAAACGAGCTGTATATGTATAATTTCCCATTGCCCCTGATAATATATCAGGCATTCGTTCATTCATTACAAGATTATTTTTATATCTCGACACAATTTCTTCATTATTTAAATAATATTCCTTACCATCACGACGACCACAATAAACACAATAATAAGGACGTGTCGTATAATAATCACTATAATCATTAACAACCATATCACCATAGATATTGTATACATCAATATCATTAGCAAAATTCATCATATCTGGTGTATAACCTCCTGGAGGTCGCATATTAACTTCCAAACCGACAAAATCTCCTTTTTTTCCCAAACCTGGTCGATCTTCTAATAATTCAAAAAATTCACAATGAAAAAATCTTCGATCAACTGGAAACTCTTTAACAACGCTTCTTCCAAGTTCAACTAATTTATCAGGTATATTTCTTAAAGAATAATAATGCATATCGCTATTTTCATTTACTACATCCATAATTGAATTAGGAAATACATGTGATGTTTCAAAAATAACCTCATGTTTACTATTAGCAATACCATCGTAAGAAATTATTAAACCATTAACAAACTCTTCCATAATATATTGTGTAATAGGTTTAATTTTATAAAACTCTTGCAACTCTTCATCATTACAAATTTTATACGTTGCTGCCGCTCCAACTCCATTATCTGGTTTTACAATAACAGGATAACCTACTTTATCAATAAATTTTTTTCCATTTTCTAAAGTATCTACCAAATGATACCTTGCTGTTTTAACCCCTGCTTTTTTATAATAATCCTTCATTCCCGATTTAGTTTTAAAAATTCTAATTACATCCTCTTTTATCCCCGTGTTAATATTAAAATCTGTTCTTAAACGTGCGTCAAGCTCTAACCAATATTCATTATTTGATTCTATCCAATCAATTCTTCCATATTTACTAATTAAATAAGCAACACAACGATAAACATTCTCATAATTTTCCATATTGCCTACATAACAATATTCAGTTACTGAATTTTTTAATTCATCACTAATTAATTCATTTGGCATGTCCCCAATTGCCAAAACATTTACATCATGTTTTTTTATCCTATCACAAAAATGCCAATATGATTTAGGAAACATCGGTGAAATAAATATAAAATTCATTTTACCCCTCCTTCATTTTATATATTTTTATTATAACATAGAACTAATTTTTAAAGCAAAAATATTGTTGCAATGAGCTTTTTTTACTTTCGCATTAATATTTAAAATTATCTTTGAAAAATCTATTGGTGAGCGATAACAACTAATTAAAAATTCCTGTATCCAAAATAAAAATCAATAATTTATCATAGCTTTTAATCATAAAAAAAGGCATATATAATAGTTATTACTATTATGCTGCCTCAATATATTATTGTTGTTTAGCGTCATATGTTACTTCTATCCCTAAATTACTAAATACTTTAGTATCCATTGGTCCAATCGATGAAGTAATATGAGCTTGTGTCCCTTTTAATTTAGGTAATTGTTCTAACGCTAATTTAGCACTTTCATTATCTACTACACTTAATGATAAAGCAATTAACACCTCATCACTATGTAATCTTGGATTGATACTTCCCAAATACTCTGTTTTTAAATGTTGAATTGGTCCAAATGCACTAGGTGATATCAAATGAATATTTTCATCAATATTCGCTAAATATTTAATTGCATTAATTAAAATAGCTGAACATGAACCCATAAAGTCAGATGTTTTACCAGTAATAATTGTTCCATCGTCTAATTCTATAGCACCAGCATGACAACTTGCTTCATTCGCTTTTTTATTTGCAGCTGCAACACACTTACGATCTTCTACCTTCACTTTAGCTTGGTTCATTACAAGTTCTTGTTTATTATATTCATCTAAAGAACATTGTTCCTTTATATAACGATTTCTTGTATTATAATATCTTCTAATTATTTCTTGACGACTAGCTTCTCTACAAATTTCATCATCACTGATACAATGTCCTACCATATTTACTCCCATATCTGTTGGGGAATTATATGGACTTGTTCCATAAATTTCTTCGAACATATTTTTTAATACTGGGAAAATTTCAATATCACGATTATAGTTAACAGTAACTTCATTATACGTTTCTAAATGAAATGGATCGATCATATTAACATCATTCAAATCTGCAGTTGCTGCTTCATAAGCTAAATTAACAGGATGATTTAAAGGAATATTCCAAATTGGAAATGTTTCAAATTTAGCATAGCCAGCCTTTATTCCTCTTATATTTTCATGATATAACTGTGATAAACATGTTGCCATTTTACCACTTCCAGGTCCTGGAGCTGTTACTACCACTAATGGTTTAGTTGTTTCAATATAGTCATTTTTACCAAATCCATCTTCACTAATTATTTTTTTTGTATTTGTTGGATAACCATCAATCAAATAATGTAAATATACTTTAATGTTTCTTTTTTCTAAACGACTTTTAAAAATATCAGCTGCTTTTTGTCCATTGTATTGAGTAATAACAACACTACCAACATATAAACCTTTACTTTGATAAATTCCAACTAATCGCAAAACTTCATCATCATAAGTTATTCCTAAATCACCACGAACCTTATTTCGTTCAATATCGCTAGCAGAAATAGCAATAACAACTTCAGCTTGATCTTTTAATTGTAACAACATTTGTAATTTACTATCCGGTGCAAATCCTGGTAAAACTCGTGAAGCATGATAATCATCAAATAATTTACCACCAAATTCCAAATATAACTTATTACCAAATTGATCTATTCTTTCTTTAATATGTGTAGATTGCATTGTTAAATATTTATCGTTATCGAATCCTATTTTCATTTTTCATGTGTATGATACTTTCTATCATACGTCTCCTTTCCTATATTTTATCAATAAACCAGTAATATTGTTGTTATATATTTTATAAATATAACATTATCTTTTGTATTCTACTGTATTTACTATTTTATTTCAATATCTTTGCATAAAAATATCTATAATTATCATTAAATGAAAAATAGCCGATATTTCAGCTATTTTGTAATACCGACCATCTTTAATAAATACTTGGCATTAGTTGTCTTGCAACGTCCATCTTTAATTAAATAATCAAACATAATCTTATTATCTTGATAATATTCACTAAAATGATAATTAGTGCATGGTATTTGATTTTCTAATTCACACAATTCAAAATCATGAGTTGTAATAAAAGTAAAAATACTATTACCCGATAATTGTTCGACTGTTTTAATTGCACCATATATTCGATCTTTAGAATTTGTTCCTTTAAATATTTCATCAATCAAAGCAATCATTCTTTCCCCACGATTATTTGCATCTACAATCTCTTTTATTCTCAACAATTCTGCATAAAAAGTCGAAATCCCACTAAGATCATCTTCTAATCTCATTGAAGTATATATTTTCATTAATGAACACTTAAATGACTTTGCCATAACTGGTCCCCCAGCAAAAGCTAGAACTAGATTTATCCCAATCGTTCTTAAAAAAGTAGTTTTACCTGACATATTTGAACCAGTAATAACACAAACATGTTTTTTCATCGCAAATGAATTAACCACCACTTTTTGCTCCTCAATTAAAGGATGATAAGCTTCTTCAAATTCTAAACACAATTCATCATTAAATAAAGGAAAAGTTGTCTGCTGTTTAGTTTTTAATAATACTTGTAAACTAATTAAACTCTCTAATTCCCCAATTGCTTCTAACCAGCTATCTACCTTACCCCCATATTTTTCAACCCAAATATCATAAGTTCTTTTACAATTAAAATCCCATAATAAAATTCCATTTAATAATATTGCTGCTAAAATATTATTTCTCTGTTTTACAAATGAACTTATTTTCTTTAATTCATCAAAAGCTTCATGAGCTTGATTTAATTGATTTTTTAATTTATTTAAATGATTAGAAGTAAATGTCGTTTGTAATGTTAATCGACAAATATTTTGATAACTATTTAAACATTTTGATAAATCACTAACCTGTTTAAATATTTTACTATGTCTTGATAAAAAAATCAGCGTTGAAATCCATTGACCAAAAATCAAAACAACTACTGCAATTACAGAAATTTTAAATGAAATATTAAAAACAAACATTAAAAACATAATAATTGTTAATATTGGAATAAATATTAACAATAACTTTAAATCATAACCAACTTGATAATCTGTTATTCCATCAACAAATTCTTCAATCGTCTTTTCGACAAATTTAGGTTTTCTTATCATCTTACCATATGTTTCCACATCAATAACAAATGTATCATTATTTCCCAGCTCTTTAACAGCTTCCTGTTCTTCAATCAAATTACTAATATCATAATCTCTTCTTGTTAATTTATGTAGTAATTTTACTTTACCTCTTCGAGTGCTTGCTGTATTTAAATATTGAAATAACGAATTATTACCAACAAGATCTAAATCTTTCATCAACCCACTTATTTTATCAACATAATTAATTCCAGTCTCCTCAAAAGAATGCCACTTTCCTTCAAAACGATCAAGATAATTATTAATTACACTTAATTTAGCCTTAAAATACATCAATTGATCAGTTACTTGGCCATGCAAATAAATCAAATAACTAAACAGCACAACCATTACCAATGCAACGACATACAAATATTCTCGACTAAAAAAATATCCAATTAACAAACAAAACAAACAACCCATCATTATTAAAAATCTTAATACTGATATTAAGATAGACCTTCTTTTTAAACTATCGACATTATTATTTATTTCATTTTGAACCATTAAATAATCATCATATTTCATAAATACTCCTTAATTTCATTAAATCTTTTAATTCATTATATCAAATAATTCAAACAATTCATATTAATAAAAAAATATTATAAAACTCAAAAATAAATAAACTATTTCTTCTTTAATAGAATATTAACTCTTTTGTTCCATAAAAAAGATTCCTCTAAAGTAAACAACTTTATTTAAGTTATTTACTTTAGAGGAATCATATCAAATCATTATCATTTTTTAATTATCTTTTCTTTTTAAAAAATGCAATAACTCCTAATAATGAAATTAACCCAAATACTCCTGGCATATTAGCACTATCGCCAGTTTTTACACTTACAGTTGTATCACCTTTATTTACTGTTTGTAAGTTTGCGATTGCTTTTGTAAGAACATCTTTTGCATTATCTACTTCAACTTGCGTTGCATTTGGATTATTAAATACTGCTTTAGCTTCATTTAAGGCTTTTGTTAATCCATCAAATGTTGCTTTGGTATAATTTGCACTATTTAATTCATTAGCCTGATTAATTAAGTCTTCTAATAAACTCTTATCTGGAATTAATCTTAACTTCAAGAACGCTGTGACTAATTCATTGTATGCATTATTTACTTCTTCTTGCATTGCATTTTCATCTTCATATACACTAGCTGCTGCTGTTAAGGCATCATTGAATGGTGTCCATGTAGCTTCTATGTATTTAGCTGCTTCTAAACCACTTACTTTATCAATGAATGCTTTTAAGGCTTTTTTATCACCTTTGAAGAATTCTAATTTTTGCATAATACTAGCAAGTCGATCAAATGCTGCATCTACTTTATCTTGACTAGCATTTGCATCATGATATACTGCATTAGCCTTATCTCTTGCTTGTTTAAATTCATTAACGACTACTGGTACAACATTAGCTAAATCTTCATCAGTAATTGTGTTAGCTAAATCTAAGGCAATCTTTAAAGCTGTTTTATCTGTTTCTACAGGTTTTGCAGTTACTAAATTATTTACTGCTGTTTCCAGTTCAGTTAAAGCATTATCTACTTCTTTTTGAGTTGCATCTGCTTTATCTAAGATTACTTTAGCTTCATTCATTGCAGTTTTAAAATTATCCCAGCTAGCTTTTGTATAATCTGCTTCATTTAATTTTAAACATTCATCATATAATGTTTGCAACTTAGTTTTATCAACAATTACTATTGGATTTTCAATCGTAAATCTTGCATCAGCCCAAGTTGCATGGTCATTAAAATCTGGACCATTAGTATCTGTATATAAAATAATTTCTTTTTTACCTGTTACATTAACATCAATATCTACAGATTGGGCTGCTTTAATTGAGCCTGAATTATAAATTTCTTTACCATCAGCTATTATACCAAAGATTACATCACTTGGTGCTGTTGCCGGTTGATTTGAATTGATACCAATTGTAGCTTTAAAATTAGTATACCCTTTTCCATCAATATCAATGCCAATACGGCTAGGTGCATGAGTACCAACACCTTTATCAAAATTAGTTACAACACCATTTACATATAATGAAATTGGATTAGTATTACTCATATCACGAGTATTAGCAAAATATCCACCTTCATCAATTTTCCATGGCATATCAGAAACATACATGTTATCAACTTCTTTAATTGTTATTGTATAAGTTTTAGCTATACCATAACTTGAAGTTGCTTTGATTGTTATTGTTACAGGTAATTGTTCTGGTTGTTCATATTTTTCTACGATAACTTTTTCATCTGTTGCAACAACATCAATTATTGGTAATTGGTCGTATGAACCTTTTAATAATTTGATTTCATATGTATCTTTATTTACATCAAAACCATCTATTTCTTTACCATTGATTAAAATTGATTTAATCGGTAAACTTGATAATACATTTTTATTACTTTGAACCATTAGTGTATCACTATTACTAGCTTTAACTGGTATCATTCTAAATGTTTGGCTATATGTTTGACCTTTTTTTATTGTGTATTGATCTAATGGTGCCGGACCACATGCAGCACCACCAACACCTCGTTGAATTTCATCTACATTAAATACAATATGTTTTGATTTAGGTACTTGATATAAATGACGATAGCTTCCTAAGTCTTCATCTTCATAACGAGAAACTGAACTATTCATAACATCATTTGAAGCAATCAATAAACCTAAACCTTCTGTATTGGTAAGTGCAGCCCAACGGACATCTGTTCTATTTCCATTTTCCTGTGGTTTTAAATATTTATTTTCACCATCAATTTTATCAACAGTTGTTTGATATACATCAACTAGCGCTCCCGTATTACGGTCATTATAATTTTCCCATGGTCCTCGACCATAATATGTGTAATTTTCAAATTCACTTGGAATATTTAATTTCATTCCTATTCTTTTTACCGAACCGGCAATTGTTGTTAAAGGCGTTACTGTATTTGTAACTATAACTTCACCATTACCATAAATCTGATAACTAATTATATTAGGTGATAAATTTCCTGTTAAAGCTCCTATTACTTCAACTTGAATTAAGTTTTTACCTTTATTAATTTTAATATCTGTAACATTAAATTTATCTTTTGTATTAATTAGATTTGGATCATCAGTTTCATACATATCATCATCAATTCTAGCACGATAATAATTAGGTGTTGGACCTTCATTCATTAATTTCTTTCCAGCATAAATATAGTCAGTAATATAACCTGTTGTTTTATCTAATGTTAAAGCAAAATCATTGCCTTCATTATTACCAGTAATACTCAAAGTATTTTCTGTTTCATTAACCTCAGTAAAATCATTTACATTATCAATAGTTGGCTGTTCAATTGTTGTTACATAATCTAAATTAAATTGTTCATAAGCAATTACATCACCAACATGACCACTATAATCACCTGCCTAAATTTGTTCTTCTTTTAAAGTTACTTCAAACTCTAAAAAATAATCATATCCTTCTACTTTATCAACTTTAGGAAGTGATAAACTGATTTCTTTTTCAGAAAGTGGTGCTATATCTTTTTGTTCTTCAGATAAACTTCCACTTGCAAGAACTTGGTCATTTTCTTTAAATCGCCATAAAACATTATACTTATTTAAATTAGTATTTAAAAATTCATTAACAACTCTTACAGTTCCTTCATCAGCTTTACCATCATTATAAAAATTAATTTCTTGGAAAACTTTTTTGACTTCAGTTACTTTACCACCAACACTACGATCGGCATTAACAATACCATTACCACAAAAATTACCATCATTTACACTTTGGTCATTCCAATCACCACCGTATCCCCAATATGATTTAGCATCATAATCAGTTCCTTCTGTAATGATTTTATCTTCTGCAAAATCCATTGCATAAATAACACTTAAATCTGTTTCACTAAGATTATCAGCTTTAATTTCCTCAGCAGTTAAAGCTCGATTTAAAACTTTTACATTATCAATTTCTCCATTCCATGTTCTACCTGTATTTTCAGGATCATAACCAACACCAATACTTAAATTATTAGTATCGAATGGTGCAGTAGCTTTATTATTCATTTGAGCTTTTAATTCACCATTATAATATAACTTATAATTTCCCTGTTCATCACATGTAGCTGTAATATGTTTCCAATTACCATCAGTAAAATCACTTGGAATCGGCATTGTTAAAGTTCCACTTGTCCAGCCATTTACAAAAAATTCAATAGCTGTTCCTTTAGAAATCTTTAAATTATAACCACCTGTATCACCCTTAGACAAAATTGCCTGATCACCATTTACACCATCTGATTTTACCCAAGCATCCAAAGTTAAACCAGTAGTAGAATTAGCTATCAATTGCCCTTTGGCTGGTAATGTCACATAACCTGTAACTGCTTTAGTTCCCATTCTGCCTTCAATTAAATTACCAACTACATTTCCCTTAGTTGCTGTTTTGGCATCAGTTACAATATAATTTTTGGTATTAATGACTTTAGATTCTATAGATTGATCAATCCAATCCCAAATAAATCCTCCTTGAGCGTTATCATATTTACGAAATACATCCCAATATTCTTTTAAATTACCTAAAGCGTTTCCCATCGAATGTGCATATTCGGATTGGATATACGGTAATTTATTTGCTTTATTAGTTACTTGAGCAACAATACTTGGAATTGACCAGTATTGTGAACTGTAAATATCTACCATTGACTCTTCACGAGTTGCACCATAACGGTTTTGACGTTCATATTTACGAATACGACTTGGATCCCTTTTTAAAATCCATCTTGTTGAATTCCAAAATGGATTATCATCAGTTAATGCATAATCCTGATATGTCGCTTCATTTCCTAAAGACCAAATTACTATAGATGGATGATTTTTATCCTGCTCTACCATATTTTGGGTACGACTCATAACCGCATTATTCCAAACCCCAGTATTTGACAAATTCGAAGAAGTTGCCCCTATATGAGTTTCAATATTAGCTTCATCACACATATAGATTCCAAATTCATCCGCTAATTCATAAGTTAAAACATTATTTGGATAATGTGATGTACGAATAGCATTAATATTATGTTCTTTCATCATCCTTAAATCAGTAATAATTTCTTCTTTACCAATCGCTCGTCCCTTATCTAATGAAGTCTCATGTCGATTAGTTCCTCTAAACATAATTTTTTCGCCATTAACTTGCATTTGCTGTTGACCATATTCATTAATCACAACATTTTCAATTTTTCTAAATCCAATTCTTTGAACTGCTGTTTCAATAATATTATCATCATGATCTTTTAATTGTAAAACAACACGATATAAATTTGGTGATTCTGCATACCATTTTTTAGGATTAATAACTTGGGCTTGTCCGTTTTTTTCGATACCCATATCAGCAATTAATTTGTCTAAACCAGTTTTAGCAGGAGATAAATCATATTCCATTTTAATTGGATCAGCTAAAATTGGCTCTTCACTTTCATTTGAATAAAGTTGTGCTTCAACTGTATATTTTCCACCGTCTGGATTAGCAAGATTCCTGATTGAAGCATCAATTGTAAGTGTTGCATTTTCATTATTTTCATCCAACTCTGGTTTAATAAAAAAATCCCTTAATTCAACATCATCTTTTGAATATAAATAAACATCTCTAAAAATACCACTCATACGAATAAAATCTTGATTTTCTAAATAACTTCCTGTTGACCAGCAATATACTTGAACAGAAATTGTATTTTCTTGGCCAGCAATATTCCCATTTTCATCAGTATTCAAATATGGTGTAATATTATAGTCATCAGCAGTATAGCTATCTTCGCCATATCCAACCTTATGACCATTTACATAAACATAAAACGCTGACTCCACTCCTTGAAATGATACAAATACTTGACGTCCATCCCAATCATTCTTAATTGTAAATTTACGTTGATAGTGACCTACACTATTATTTACTGTTGGCGCATGCGCTCTTGAGGCATTCAACTCAACATTTTCAAAATTTTGCCAAGGATATCTTTGATTTGAATAAATTGGTGGCTCGTATTTAAAACTACCATCTTCATTTTTTATCGTTTGGATATTACTTGGTACAGTTATCTTATCCCAACTTGCACTATTCCAATCAATCATTTCATCATCAGGATCATTAATACGTTCATTTGGACTTTGAGCAAATTTAAAATCCCATTTACCATTCAATGATGCATAATAATTTGATCTAGCAGGATCTTTGGACAATGTTGATTTTTCATTATCCAACCCAACTCCAATATCATGATATGGAATAAAATTTGAGTGTGCATATTCTCGTTTTTCTTCAACTACCTCTAATTCATCATACCATGACTCTCCAGCATAAGGACTAAGTGCTTTAACTATTAATTGACGTGTCTCTGCAAGACAACTAATAGTCATTGCTCCAGTTAATGCTAAGAGCATCTTTTTTTTCATTTTTTCCTCCATTTCCCCGCGCCTACGTTGCGCGGACACAAATATATAATCAAACTCTAATCCACTAAAACTCTAGTTTGCATCTCTAA
>JAGZCC010000056.1 GCA_018369555.1 Thomasclavelia spiroformis | reverse complement strand
CCCTAAAAGAATAGTATACATTCGTGGGGGTAAGGGGGCATTATGCCTTATTTTAGATATAAATTATTTTTCTTATATAATTTTTATTTTCAGATTATCCCCCCATTTAATTCTTTCACATTATATTTTACATCTATTTCTCTAATATGAACAATCAATAAAAATCCAGCTTAATTATGATAAATTATTGCAATTATTTTTTTTATAGTTTATTATTATAATAATTTAAATTATTTTAAGGGGGAAATTTAAATGAAAGAAAAAGTGATTCTTGCATATTCAGGAGGACTTGATACAACTGCAATTATTCCATGGTTAAAAGAAAACTATGATTATGAAGTAATTTGTTGTTGTATTGATGTTGGACAAAAAGATGAATTAGATGGCTTAGAAGAACGTGCAAAAAAATGTGGAGCAACAAAACTTTATATTAAAAATGTTGTTGAAGAATATGTTGATAACTACATTATTCCAACTGTTCAAGCTGATGCAGTATTTGAATACAAATATTTACTTGGAACTGCAACAGCTAGACCATTAATTGCTAAAATATTAGTTGATGTAGCTAGACAAGAAGGGGCAAGTGCCATTTGTCATGGAGCAACTGGTAAAGGTAATGATCAAATCCGTTTTGAACTTGGAATTAAAGCATTAGCACCTGATTTAAAAATCATCGCAGCTTGGCGTGATCCTAATTGGACTATGGATTCTCGTGAATCAGAAATTGAATATTGCCATGCACATGGAATTGATTTACCATTCTCAATAGATTCTAGTTATTCTCGTGACCGTAATATTTGGCATATTTCACATGAAGGATTAGAACTTGAAAATCCAGAAAACACACCAAATTATGATCATTTATTAGTTTTATCAACTTCACCAGAAAAAGCTCCTGACCAAGCTGAACATATTGAAATTGAGTGGGAAAAAGGGGTTCCAGTTAAATTAAACGGTAAAGAGATGTCAACAACTAAAATTCTTGAAGAATTAAATGAACTTGGTGGAAAACATGGTATTGGTATTGTTGATATTGTTGAAAATCGTGTTGTTGGAATGAAATCACGTGGTGTTTATGAAACACCTGGGGGAACTATTTTAATGGAAGCTCATCGTCAATTAGAAGAATTAGTATTAGATCGTGAAACATTAAAATATAAACGTTTAGTTTCAGTAGAATTTGCTGAATTAGTATATGCAGCTAAATGGTTTTCACCATTACGTGAAGCTTTATCAGCATTTGTAAGTAAAACTCAAGAGGTTGTTAGCGGAACTACTAAATTTAGATTATATAAAGGAAATATTATCAAAGAAGGAACTGTTTCTCCTTATTCTTTATATGATGAAGGAATTGCAAGTTTTTCAACTGGTGATTTATATGATCATCATGATGCTGAAGGATTTATTACTTTATATGGTCTTTCAACAAAAGTTAGAGCAATGAAATTAAATAATAAAAAGGGCTAATGCCCTTTTTTGTAAACAGGAGGAAATAATATGAATTTATGGGGTGGAAGATTTACTAAACCTACTAACCAATTAGTATATGATTTTAATGCATCGATTGAATTTGATCAAACATTTTATCAGCAGGATATCCAAGGAAGTATTGCCCATGTAAAAATGCTAACTAAACAAAAAATCTTGAGCGATGAAGAAGGTAAACAAATTGAAGAAGCTTTAAAACAGATTTTAGATGATTTAAACAATCACAATCTTGAAATTGATAATACCCAAGAAGATATTCACAGTTTTGTAGAATCTACTTTAATTCAAAGAATCGGTAATGTTGGTAAAAAATTACATACCGGTAGAAGTAGAAATGATCAGGTTGCCTTAGATATGCGTTTATATACACGTGATCAAGTAATAATGTTAAATACATTGATCCATAATTTATTAAACACTATTAATCATTTAATGAAAGAACATATTAATACAATTATGCCGGGCTTTACTCATTTACAAAAAGCTCAACCAATTACCTTAGCTCATCATCTAGGTGCTTATTTTGAAATGTTTAAACGCGATAGCAGTCGTTTAGAAGATATTTATCATCGTATGAATGTTTGTCCACTTGGATCTGGAGCATTAGCTGGAACTACTTACCCATTAGATCGTGAATATAGTGCCAAACTACTTGGTTTTGATAGTCCATGTTTAAATAGTATTGATGGTGTTAGTGACCGTGATTATTTAATTGAATTATTAAGTGCTATGGCAACGATGATGATGCATATGTCTAGAATCAGTGAAGAAATCATTATATGGAATACTAATGAGTATCAGTTCGTTGAATTAGATGATACTTTTTCAACTGGCTCATCAATTATGCCACAAAAGAAAAATCCTGATATTGCTGAATTAATTAGAGGTAAAACAGGTAGAGTTTATGGCGCATTGACTAGTTTACTTACAACGATGAAAGGTTTACCACTTGCTTATAATAAAGATATGCAAGAGGATAAAGAATTAGTTTTTGATGCTTTAACAACAACTAAAGGATGTTTACAATTGTTAAATGATATGTTAAATAGCACAACCTTTAATAAAGAAAAAATGCGTAAATCAGCAACTGGTGGTTTTACTAATGCTACCGATGCTGCTGATTACCTTGTTAATAAAGGCGTTCCATTTAGAGATGCACACGGTATTATTGGACAACTAGTTCTTTATGCAATTAGCCAAAATAAAGATTTAGATGATTTAACAATTAATGAATTCAAAAATATTTGTGATGTTTTTGAAGAAGATATTTATGAAGCAATTAATGTTGAAACATGTGTTAATAAACGAAATACACTTGGTGCACCAGGAAATGAAGCAATGAAACAGGTGATTGCTTTAAATGATAAATATTTAGCTACTTTTAAAAATACTAGTGATTAATACTAGTATTTTTTAATTCTTACGATTTTCTTAAGAATTTAGGATTGGTTTGTATTTTTAATTAAAATAAGATAAGATGAAAAATGAGGTGATATTATGGCATATAAGATATTAGTTGTTGATGATGAGCAATCAATTGCTGATTTAGTTGAATTATATTTACAAAATGAAAATTATCATATTTTTAAGCATTATTGTGGTAAAGACGCTTTAGAAAGTTTGCAAAAAAATCTTTATGATTTAGCTATTTTAGATGTAATGATGCCTGATTTAGATGGTTTTAGTTTACTAAAAGAAATCCGTAAACATTATTACTTTCCTGTAATCATGTTAACTGCAAAAAGTAATGATTTAGATAAAATCAATGGTCTTACTCTAGGTGCTGATGATTATTTAACCAAACCATTCAATCCTTTAGAATTAGCTGCTAGAGTAAAAACTCAACTTAGACGTTATTTACGATATAATCAAAGCCCATCTACTAATCAATATATCTATGATTTTAACGGTTTAGTAATCAATAATAATACTCATAAATGTACACTATATGATCAACAATTGAATTTAACACCAATAGAATTTTCTATTCTTTGGTACTTATGTTCAAAACGTGGCAATGTCGTAACTTCAGAAGAGTTATTTGAAGCAGTCTGGCAAGAAAAATATTTAGATAATAACAATACCGTTATGGCACATGTAGCTAGATTACGAGAAAAAATGCATGAAAATGCCCGTAAACCAAAGTTTATTAAAACTGTCTGGGGGGTTGGTTATACCATTGAGTAATTCACATTTTAAAAAAAGCTTAACTGCCAATCTATTTAAAAAAATAACCATCACAACTTCTATTTCTATCTTTATTTTTGTAATTTTATATTTATATTCATATGAAATCTATCATCAATATGCCTTTCAAGCATATGATTTTGTATATTTATTTGCACAATTAATAAAAAGAAATTTATTAACTATTTTTATTAGCTTAGTTGCTTTAGATATTATCATTATTTTTTGGCTTAGATATCGAGAATCTTTACAGTATATTGAAAAGATGCTTGAAGCTGGGAAAATACTAGTTCAAGATAATGACACTCTCATTAATTTACCGCATGAATTAAAAGAAATTGAAGATCAAATGAATCAAATAAAAAAAGATTCACTAAAAAATAAAATTGCTATTAGACAGGCAGAAAAACAAAAAAATGATCTATTATTATATCTGGCTCATGATTTAAAAACCCCATTAACTTCAATAATAGGTTATTTAGATTTGTTAAACAATCAACCTAATTTGTCACCTGAAGAAAAAAAAGCTTATGCAAAAATTGCTTATGACAAAACAATTCGTTTAGAAGAATTAATTGAAGAATTTTTTTTAATTGCTAAATATAATCTCAGTGATATTGAACTTGAAAAAAAACCTGTTAATTTATCAATTATGTTAGCCCAAATTGCTTATGAATTTATGCCTATGTATCGTGAAAAAAATATTGAGTGTGTTTGTAATATTGAAGATAATTTAAATATTTCGATTGATGTAAATCAATTTGAAAGAGTATTTGATAATTTAATTCGTAATGCTATTAATTATAGCATCAATGATTCGTCTATAAATATTAGTGCTAAAAAAGAAACTAATTATATTATTATTAAATTATCAAATACAGTTGATCTTATCGATAAAAATAAACTCAAACATATTTTCGAACCATTTATTCGTTTAGATAAATCAAGAAACAGTAAAACTGGTGGCGCTGGTTTAGGGCTTACTATCACTAAAAAGATAATTGAACTTCATGGCGGAACCATTGATGTTAATTTAAATAATAACTTAATTTGTTTTACAATAAAAATACCAATGTAAGAAATTCGTAAGAATATCTTTAGTAATTGTTAATAGATTATAATCCTCTTTTTGTTATTATAATATTATAAAATAAGTTTAGGGGGTGAGATGTGTAATAATGAAAAAAAGAATTCTTAGTATTATTTTAATGATTTGTTCATTTGTCTATTTTTTATTTTTATTAAGAATAATTATTTTTAAAAATGGAATTAATAGTTATGCTTATAATTATAATCTTCATTTTTTTGATTTTATTAATCAGTGGAATAATAGAGGGATTGATATGACTTTATTAGTTAATGTATTAGGAAATATTATGTTATTTGTCCCCTTAAGTATTATTCTTTTAAATTATTGTAAATGTTTAAATAATATTAATATCATTTTTATTAATTTTTTTACTAGTTTGTCATTCGAATTGATTCAATTATCAACTGGATGGGGAACTTTTGATGTTGATGATATTTTATTGAATACAATTGGAGGAATCATTGGTTTAATAATTTATCGATTATTTAACTTTAAACAAAATAATTTTACTTCTATCATTTTTTTAATCAATTTTGGAATTATTGGTTATATTTCATTATACACATATAAACCATCACTATTATTGTTTTTTTAAAGGAGTCTATTAATATGGAAAAACTAACTACAAAAGAAAAAATATTTGTTTTTACAATTTTAGGATCAATCATTATATTTTCAATTATTACTAAATATTATTCTATGATAATATGAAAATAAAAAAATTTATTATTATCTTGCTTGTATTATTTATTGGTTACACTTTTATCAATAAAAATAAATGTCCTGAATATATTAATGAATTTGTCAAAAATTATCCTCAAGCTAAAGAACTTAAAACTAATTATCAGCCATATGAAAATAATGAACCAATCAAAATATCTATCACTAACGATGATATTCCTCTACTAATTCAGTGGGATAAACGCTGGGCATACACTCATTATGGCGAGGAAATTGTTGGAACAGCAGGTTGTGGACCTACCTGTTTATCTATGGTAGCAATTGGTTTAACTCAAAACACTAAATATAATCCACGATACATTGCTAAATATGCCATTGAAAATGACTACCTTGAGGGAAGTAAAACAAAATGGTCATTAATGGAACAGGGATGTCAGGCATTTGGTTTAAACGCTAATTCTATTGCTTTAAATAAAAATATAATGATTAATCAATTAAATCAGGGGCATCCAATTATTTGCAGTGTAAGACCTGGTGATTTTACTAATGGCGGACACTTCATTGTAATTACTAAAACTATAGGTGGTAATTTTTATGTAAATGATCCTAACAGTAAAGAAAACAGCAAACGTACTTGGACCTATGAAACATTAGCCCCACAAATTAAGGCCTTATGGGCTTATTCAAAATTATAATCCAAGGAAAATCCTTGGGTTTTATATTGAATTTTTTTCAATTACTGTAATTTTCCCATCATTTAAACATAAACAATTTAACTGACCTACTGTACCACATGCCAGTCCCCCGTCAATTCCAATCTTATTATGATTAATTGTATCAAACCAAATATCAAAACTAAAATTATCATTTAACAAAACTGTTGGAGTGTGTCCAAATATATATATCTTAGTTAAATCCCCACGCTGTAAATAAAACTTTTCTCGAATCCATAATAAATCATTTTCAATTTGTTGATTCAATGATTTTCTAACATCAATACCAGCATGAACTAAAACGTAATTTTGTTTATTAACAGATATTTCTAAATAATTTGGTAAACTTTTTAAATATTCATATACCCTTTTTAAAAATTCTCTTCTTATAATACGATAATCTTCATATCGCATTGTATCTTTTTCAAGATAATCATTAATATTATTAATCGTCTTATCGCCGCCATTTGCTATCCATAATTTAACTACATTTATAGAATAATCAAAATCATCATTTTCAAGATTATAAAACAAAGCTTCTTGCATCATATATTCATGATTCCCTTTAATTAAAATAATATTATCATGTTCTTGAATATAAAATAATAATTTTAAACTATCTTCTCCTCGATCACAAACATCACCAATAATATATAACTTATCAAAATCATTAAAAGAAATTTCAGCTAATAATTTTATAAACAAATCATAATATCCATGTACATCACTTATGACAAAAATACGTCCCATTTTCTACCACCTGTATATATCATAATATAATTATATTCAATTATAAATAAAATATTTACTAATTACAACAAAAAAAACGGAACATTGTTCCATCTTATTGATTACCTAAAGTAGCTACCATAACTGCTTTAATTGTATGCATTCTATTTTCAGCTTCATCAAAAACAACTGAATTCTCACTTCTAAATACTTCATCTTCAACTTCACGAATATCAATACCTTGTTCGTATTTTTCTTTAGCAACATCTGTTTCAAAATCATGAAATGATGGTAAACAATGCATAAATAAAGTTTTAGGATTATCCGTTTTTGACATCATTTCTTGAGTAACTTTATATGGTGATAATAATTTTACACGTTTTGGATATAATTCTTCTGGTTCCCCCATTGAAACCCAAATATCAGTATAAATTACATCAGCACCTCTAACTGCTTCATCAACATTATCAGTAATTGTTAAAGTCCCACCAGATTTTAAAGCTTCTGCTTTACAATATTCAACTACTTCTTGATCCATTTGTAGTTCACTTGGTCCTAGTGCCACAAAGTGCATTCCCATTTTCGCCGCACCATACATTAAACCATAGCAAACATTATTTCTAATATCACCAGTAAATACAAATTTTATTTCGTTTAACGGTTTATCTAAATGCTCCTCAATAGTTAAAAAATCTGCTAATGTTTGAGTTGGATGATCAACATCAGTTAAACCATTCCAAACCGGTACTCCAGAATAGTCACGTAATGCCTCAACTGTACTTTGTTTAAAGCCTCTAAATTCAATTCCATCATACATTCTTCCAAGTACTTTAGCAGTATCCTCAATCGATTCTTTTTTCCCCATCTGTGAATTTGATAAATATGTTACATGTCCTCCTTCATCTAATGCTGCAACTTCAAAAGCACATCTTGTTCTAGTTGATGTTTTTTCAAATAATAGAACAATATTTTTTCCTACTAAACTCTTACCTAAAATTCCTTTTTTCTTATCAGCTTTTAATTTATGAGCCAGATCTAATAAATATCTAATTTCTTCTTTAGTATAATCTTTAAGTGTTAAAAAACTTCTTCCATGTAAATTCATTGTAAATCCCCCTTTTTCTAGATTCTAACAAAAATAAAAGCAATAATCAACTAATTGATTACTGCTGGATTATCTTCTTTTTCAAACATTTCTTTAATGTTATCTTTAGATTGAATAATTAATTCTCGAACATGTTTTAATGTTTCATCAGTAACTAAAATATCAAATGCTTCTTTTGCGCTACTAGCTTCTACTGCAATCGATAAATCTAATTTATATAATTTTTTATCATCCATAATAATCTCTCCTTTAATTTTTTAATATATATTTACTATATCTACTAATCATACTAGGATGCATTTCTACTTTTAAATAAATGCTATCTTCTAAATACTCAAATTCTAACACCAAACAATGTTGATGTAAATAACTAAATATTTCACCATCTCGATAAGGTATATTTAAATTATAAATTGCATAATCTTTAAATAGGATTGAACTGATCATTTTTTCTAATTGTTCAAAACCAATCTGTTCTTTAGCAGAAATAAAAACATATGGATCATTAGGAATAATAAACGCATATTTGTTTAAATCTATTTTGTTATATGCATAAATCATTGGTGTATCTTTTACTCCTAATTCTTTCAAAACTTGATTTGTAGTTTCAATACATGTTTCATAATTTTCATTTGCAGTATCAACAACATGAATTAACAAATCAGCTTCAATAACTTCTTCAAGGGTTGAACGAAAGGCTTGAACCAAATGGTGTGGTAAGCGATCAATAAAACCAACTGTATCAGTTAATAAACATGAATGATGATTAATTTTAATATTACGAGTAGCTGTTTGTAAAGTTGCAAAAAGCATATTTTTTTGTAGTACTTGCTTGTTTTTATCATTACAAAAAGCATTCATCAATGTACTTTTCCCACTATTAGTATAACCTACTAAAGCAATTACTTTCATTTCATTATTTTTACGTTTTTTTCTTTGGGTTTGTCTTTGTTTTACAATCTTCGCCAATTGACTTTTAGCTTGATATATTTGATTAGCAATTATTCTTCGATCCAATTCAATTTGTTTTTCACCACTACCTCTAAAACCCGATCCACCTTGTTGACTATATAAATGTTCTTTCATTCCCGCTAGACGCGGTAATAAATATTGCCCCTTAGCTATTTCTACTTGCAACTTTGCTTCTTTGCTTTTAGCCCTTTGTTCAAAAATACGTAAAATTAAATCAGTTCGATCAGTAACTTCAATATCCAAACTATCGGTTAAATTTTTTACTTGCAAAGGTGTTAATTCTTCATCAAAAATTACAATATCAATATTATCTAACTGCATTTTAATTTCTTGTACTTTACCAGTACCTATATATAATGATGGATTGATTTTATCTAAGTTTTGAATACATTTTTTGATTACCTTAATGTTACAAGCCTTACATAACTCTTCTAATTCAACTAAAGAGCTATCTAAATCATAACCTATTTCTTTATATTTGACTCCTACTATTAATGCATTCATTATTTCACCTCATCTAATTTTATCGTATCTAAATAAATATTGCTAGAAGGAAAACATATGAAAAAAATAAATTATTATTTCACCTTATTATTAGTTATATTTATCACTTTATTTTCATTCTTTAATATGTTTCAAATCGTTGCTTTATCTAATAATGTCATTAAAATAGTTATTAATAATCTTTTACCTTCATTACTACCTTTTATGATTTTAATATCTTTATGCTTATCATTAGGTTTATTAAATCTGTTTAGCTATTTTATTCAATTTTTGTTCAAACCTCTTTTTAAATTATCACCAATTATGGCATCAATATACTTTATCTCATTTTTTTGTGGCTATCCTACAAATATAAAAATGATCAAAGAAGCCTACACTTTAAAATATATTGATGACCATGAATTACAACATTTATTATCAATTGCTTCATTTGCTTCAATATCATTTATCTTTGTATCTCTAAACCTAGAAAATCCTATGATAATATATTTATGCCATATTTTACCTAGTCTTGCTAGAGCATTATTCTATCATAAACAATATAAATTTCAAACACTCAAAGAATCCTTAACAACTCTTCTTCAACCACATTTAAGTTTTGTCGTTGCATTAAAACAAAGTATTCTTAGTTCTTGTTATACTTTTATTTTTATTTTAGGATACATGCTTGTTTTTCAATTTATTGGTTATGCTCTATCTAATATCATTAATAATAATTTTTTTAATGCCGTGATTCAAGGTGTTTTGGAATTTAGCTCTGGTAGTTTGCAATTATTACAATTTAAACATACACCGCTTGTTTATAGCTTAGTATGTTTTAATTTATCATTTAGTGGGATTAGTGTTATGATGCAGACTGA
This sequence comes from Thomasclavelia spiroformis, assembly GCA_018369555.1. Classification (GTDB taxonomy): domain Bacteria; phylum Bacillota_I; class Bacilli_A; order Erysipelotrichales; family Coprobacillaceae; genus Thomasclavelia; species Thomasclavelia spiroformis_A. Next base: position 5,314 of record JAGZCC010000056.1, on the reverse strand, counting down.
TAATTTATTGGATGATGTTAATTATAGTTTTAAAAAGTATTTTCTAGCTCGTTTATATCATGGAATTTGTTCGTTTTGTTTATGTCTATTAGTATATACTTTTATTCTATAATCGTTATAGTTGACTAATTAAATATTTTAATATATTATAATAGTAATCATTACTATTATAATATATTATCGAGGAGGATCAATGACAAAGATAACTAGATACTCAAAACAACGTGAGTCAATATATCAAAATTTAAAAAATAGATGTGACCATCCAACAGCAGAAAAAATTTATAGTGATTTAAAAATAGATAATCCAGAATTAAGTTTAGGGACCGTTTATCGTAATTTAAATTTCTTAGTAAAGGTAAACAAGATACGTAAACTGGATATTGGTCAGTCTACTATACATTTTGATGCTGATTTATCAGCACATCATCATTTTATTTGTAATCACTGCCAACAAGTATTTGATATTACTTATAATGAAAATATTAGTAATAATGTACAAAATCAAACTGAACACAAAATTGAAAAAGTCGAACTTGTTTTTAGTGGTATTTGTAAAAAATGTTTAGAAATTAAAAAAATGGAGGAAAACTAAAATGACACTTAAAGGAACTAAAACTGCTAATAATTTAATGCATGCATTTGCAGGTGAAAGTCAAGCACGTAATCGTTATACATACTATGCTTCAATTGCTAAAAAAGAAGGATTTGTACAAATTCAAAACATCTTTTTAGAAACTGCCAATCAAGAAAAAGAACATGCTAAAAGATTAATGAAATTTATGAATAAAGATTTAGCTGGTGAAACTTTATATACAGAAGGAAATTTCCCTGTATTATTAGGAACTACTGCTGAAAACTTAAAAGCCGCAGCTGCTGGAGAAAACGAAGAATACACAAATATGTATCCAAGTTTTGCTAAAACTGCACGTGAAGAAGGCTTTGAAGAAATTGCAAATACTTTAGAAAGTATTGCAATCGCAGAAAAACACCATGAAGCTCGATATTTAAAATTGCTTGAAGCTTTAGAAAATGGTTCTACATTTAAACGTGAAGCACCAGTAGTATGGAAATGTAATAACTGCGGATTCATTTACGAAGGATTAGAAGCACCTGAAAAATGTCCAGCATGTGATCACCCAAAAGCACATTTTGAAGTTAATACTTTCTTTTTAGGATAAACTAAATAAATTGTCTCTATAAAATAGACTGTTTTATCTAGTCTTATATTATAGAGACTTTTTTAAATTTGTATAATATAGATACAATTTATAAATATTTAAATAGAAAAAATCAAAAGGAAGATTACGATATGATATCTTAAACTTCCTTTTTTAATATATAATTTTCAATAAATTACAAAATAAATACCTATTAATTATCTATAAAATTTAAATAGAAAAATAAAATCACTTTCTTTAATTTTTTATAGTTCTTTTTAAAAGAAAAAAGAATAATACTAAACTTATTGTCAATAAAATATGCGAAATACCTGCAAAACCTGAAAGTGCGGCATTCATTGTTGATGATAAATTAATATTTAAAACCTGTATAATTCCTCGAACTAATAATGTTATAGAAACCATGATTAGCGATAAATTATATAAAATATAAAATTTCTTTATTTTAGTATTTTCTAAAAGATTGCTACAATTATTTAAAAATAGTGCTAATATAAGAAATAATAATACGCCTAATACAAATAAATGTGTATGTACTACTCCAAGAGTAGTTTTTTCAGTAAAACCATTAAATTTTGTAAATTCTCTATAAAAAACACCAGATATTAATGCTAGTATCAGATATACAAATGATGTATTAATCATTTTTTTTATCAATTTCTCTTCCCCCTTTTTCATAAATTATATCAAATCCTCATATTCCAAAAATCTTAATTATCATAATAATGGATAATATGATCACATCACAAAATAAGTTAAATAAACCCTCGATACTTAGATACACATACCTTAACATAAAAAATCAATTAGAATAATAAAAATAATTTTTCAAAAACATGATACCAGCTTCAAACAAAGCCAATCCTAATCCAGAATAAAAAATAGCTATTAAAACATCTGGGAAAAGATTCAAAGTGCGTATAAAAATTCCAATAGTAATCATAAATGCCATGATTATAAATGAGGGTATATCAAAAAAATTCCAAAAATATTTCTTTGAATCTTTATATCCTTTTATTCGAACTGTATGCTTAATAACTAATTTTTTAAAAATTATAAACCAAAATATTAAAAATATAAATAATGAACATAGTAAATTAAATAAATTAATATGTCCAATATATGAAAACATGCCTATTTTTAAAATATTAAATCCCGCAAATAACCAAACTAAACCTGCAATAAATAATAATGTTCTACTTTTAACCATCATTTACCTCCTTTTCTATTTTAAACATCTTCATCTTATTTAATAGATTAGTAAATATAGTTTAATATCAATACAAACAATGACAAATAAAAATTTATCAAATATTTTTCTTTAATTTAAATAAGTATTAAGTAATTCAAAAATCTCCATTTAAACATTTATAACTGTTATTAAAATTAATTTCATTTATTAGTATAAACGATATTTACGTTGCTATAGTAACCCGCATATATTTTCCTGTCAATCAATAAGCAATATTTTATTTTCAATTTTTACTTATAGATATTTGCAATTTTCTTTCCAAATATTAAAAACAACTTATTTTCACTACTTATATAGGTCCTAATATAAATTTTTATTAAAAACTTTATTTATAATTGTGTTATAATAAACAAACGGAGGTAGTTTATGAAACTTTTATTTGTTTGGTTAATTAATACTATTATTATTTTACCGTTTAAAATCATTAGATTAGTTATTAAAATTATTTATCAAATTATTAAAAATATCTATTTTAATAACTTAAATTTAGAATCTATTAATAATCTTGATGGCTATCAATTTGAAGCATTTACAAAAATATTATTAGAAAAAAATGGTTTTAAAGATGTGCGTATTTCAAAAAGCAGTAATGATTATGGTATTGATATCCTTGCAAAAAAAGAAGATTATACTTATGCCATTCAATGTAAACGATATAATAAGCCAGTTGGCATCAAAGCTATCCAAGAAGCAATAGCTGGATGCGTTTATTATCAATGTGATATACCTGTTGTTTTTACTAATAATACTTTTTCTAGAGCAGCTATAAATTTAGCTAATATTAATAATGTTGAATTATGGGATCATGATATGTTATGCTATTTTTTAAAAAAATCTAAGTTGTTATCAAAAAATATTCCGTTTTACTATCCCATTATTTCTTTATTAATAACTATCTTGTTATGTTATGTTTATTTTATATATAATAAGTTATTAATATTTTTATTAATTAGTATTTTTATATTTATAAGTATTTTATTTAAAATACTTACTAATAAAAAAAAGACTTTATTTATTGCTACAAAGCCTCAAATTCATGATTATAGCGATACTATAAATTAGTATCGCTAATTATTTGTTTTTGTTTATATTGAAAAAAAATCAAGCAAAGCACAGCTACAACCACAATTATTAAAATAATTAAAATAAAACAATGCATAAAAAATGTCTCTGGTAAAATTTTAATAACTGGATCAGTTTGATAATCAAAAACCCAAAAATTATTTCTAAAAAAAAGTTTATGAAAAATTATAAAAGCTTGTTCAAAATCTATTGCTGCAAAAAACGCTAATATGGAAGGAATTAGTATTGTTATAATTCCTGTTAATCGTAAAAAACGATATTCTTTTTCTTTAAATCTTTTAATTAATAAAATAATTGATACTATTCCACTAATTAGCATACCTACTTGAATTGTTTCAAATATTTGTTTTACTTCTCGAAAATGAATTTTTCCAGCTATAGACATTGTAAAATCGGGTAAATTTAAATCTCCCTGATAAAAAATAGACTGATAATTTATTAACAAATTATAATTTTCTTTTATTGTTTCAACTGAAAATCCACTGATTTTATCAATATTTAAATAATTAATATCAAAATAATACAATGATTTAAAAAAGACAGTAAATATAATTGCAAATGAAATAATAAAAATCATTAATACAATTGATAAAATAATATCCTTTTTATCATAAGTCATATAAAAATTCTTCTCCTTTTTGTACTTCTACTTTTGACAAATTAGGATAATTTTGTTGTCTTAATACTTCATAAACACAAATTGCTGCACAATTAGATAAATTAAGACTTCTTACCTTATCACTCATTGGGATTCTTAAACAACGATCCAAATGTTGAGTCAATATTTCCTTTGGAATCCCATCATGTTCATGTCCAAAGAATAAATAATGATCTTTAGATGCATCACTAAAATCTTGATCCGTAAAACATAAATGTGAATAGCGAGTAAAAAAGTGATATTCACCAGGATTCTTTTGCACAAATTCCTCGTAATTTTCATATACACGTAAATCTAAATCTTTTACATAATCTAAACCAGCTCTTTTCATTTTTTTATCATCTAAATCAAAGCTCATTGGTTTAATAATATGCAAAACTGTATTTGTTGCAACACAAGTTCTCATAATATTCCCTGTATTTTGAGGAATTGCTGGATGAACTAAAACAATGTGATTCATTATAACATCTCCTTTAATATTGAATATAATTTTTTAAGTGCTTTAGCACGATGTGAATATTTGTTTTTTTCTTCCATTGACATCATTGCTGAAGTCATTTTACATGGTGGAAAATAGAAAATTGGATCATAACCAAAACCATTTTCCCCTTCAATTTTATCATTGATTAAACCTTCCATTGTTTCTTCAATAATAATTGGCTCTTTACCGGGAATAACTAAAGCCATCGCACAGACAAAACGAGCACTACGTTCTTTTCCCTTTATCGCATCAATAATGTATTGATTTTTTATATCATAGCTTGTATCTTCACCAAGAAATCGTGATGAATATACACCTGGTTGTTTATCCAATGCATCTACTTCCAACCCACTATCATCAGCTAAAACTGGTTTATTGACAAGTTTAGCAATTGTATTAGCTTTTATTAATGCATTTTCTTTAAAAGTTGTTCCCGTTTCTTCGATATCTATTTCTTGATCTAAAACATCTTTCATTGATAATACATCAATATCAATGTCTTGTAACATTGCTTTGATTTCTTTTAATTTTCCCTGATTAGTTGTTGCTAAAATTAATTCTTTCATTTTTTCCTCCATTTCCCCGCGCCTACGTTGCGCGGACACAAATATATAATCAAACTCTAATCCACTAAAACTCTAGTTTGCATCTCTAAATCA